>PNKL01000007.1 GCA_013822425.1 Gemmatimonas sp. | reverse complement strand
ACCTCGAGCTGCTGGCCGTGCGCGAAATGCTCGCTCTGGCGCACAAGCGCCTGCTTGGCGAGGTCGTCGCGCCCTTCCTTGATGGCGAGCATCGCCTTCTGCTCCCAGTCCTGCGCCGCCTTGTACTCGGACTCGGCCTGGTCCTTCAGGCGCTTCTCGTCGGCGATGGCGGCCGCCACCTGCTGCTTGGCACGCTGCAGCTGCGAGCGCATGTCGACGACGATCTGGTCGAGCATCTTCTCCGGATTCTCGGCCTTCGAGATCAGGTCGTTGATGTTCGACTTGAGGAGCGTGGTGAAGCGGTCCCAGATACCCATCGTCACTTTGCCTCGCGGATCGTCGCCAGCTCGCGGAGATGCGAAGGCAGGGCGAGCGTGATGCTTTCGTAAGCGGCCAGGAACTCGGTGAAGTCGAGGTGGTCGAGCTCGAGCGCCTCGGTCAGCACGATCGAATCGTTGTCGATGCCGTACGACCCGTGCAGCAGGTCGGTGGCGTTGAACTCGAGCAGGCGGCGGTTGACGCGCGCGCTCGTGGAATCGTCACTGGGCAAGTCCATCACCTTCACGCGCAGCACGACCACCGGCGGCGAGTGGTGGACAACGACGCTCATGTCGAACTCGCCGCCCGGGTTGATGGACCAGAGCCCCGGCTCGATTTCGCGGTATGTGGCGCCTTCGTTCGACAGCCGGTCGAGGAACTTCTCGATGTCTTCGCGGTTGACCATGGCCTCACCTGATGCGACGTGTGGGGGACTCTACGTCTGCCCCGTGACTGAAAGTTTCACACTGACACGGGATCGGCGCCAGTCGTGGAGGCGGAATTCGAAGCTCCTCCTCGTTCCGCTACCCCTTCTTCAATTGGTACAGCCGCTCCCGCGCCAGCCGCCGTCCCGTGGGCGTCGCCGCCAGCCCGCCCCCCGCCGTCTCACGGTACCGGACATCCATCTCGCGCCCGATCTGCCCCATCGTGTCAATGACCTCGTCGGCCGGAATCGCGAACTCGATGCCGGCCAACGCCATCTCGATTGCCGCGAGCGCGATGGCGCTCCCCGTGGCGTTGCGAAAGACGCAGGGAAGCTCGACGAGTCCCCCGAGCGGGTCGCAGACGAGTCCGAGCGTTCCCTGCTGCGCCAGCGCCACGGCGTGTCCGCACTGCGAGGGGGTGCCGCCGAGCATCTCGACCGCGGCCCCCGCCGCCATGCCAGCCGCGGCGCCGGTCTCCGCCTGACAGCCGCCCTCGGCCCCGCTCAGCGACGCTCGCTCCGCGACGATCGCGCCGATGAGTCCGGCGGTGGCCAGCGCGTCGATCAGCCCGTCATCGCCGATACCGCGCGCATCGGCCAGGCCGGTGAGCACCGCCGGGAGCACGCCGGCGCCCCCCGCCGTGGGCGCGGCGACGATGACGCCCATCGCGGCGTTCACCTCCTGCACTGCAAGGGCGCGCATCAGCACCTCGCGGAAGGGCGTGCCGCTCAACGGCCCGGCCGGCCCCTCGCGCAGCTTGGCCGCGTCGCCGCCGACGAGCCCCGAGGCGCTGCGAAGGTCACCCGCCGCGCCCCGCGACACCGCCTCGCGCATCACGGCGAGCGCGCGGCCGAGCACCTGCCGGATGTCGGCCACGGAGCGGCCGTTGTCGCGCGACTCGGCTTCGAGGGCGACGGCGCTGAGGCGGAGGCCGCGGGATTCGGCGTCGTGAATGGCGATGGCGAGGGAAGAGTACACGGAACGAGGAGGAGGTAGAGGCGTGGGGACGAGGAACGAGAGGGGGAACGGCGATGAGTGGGCTATCCAGTCATCCGATCCAGCTTCACCGCCCAGCGGACCCAGGCGAGTTCCTTGATATGGTCGCGCACCTCATCGCCCGGCGGTTCGTCCAGCTCGATCACCATGAAGGCATCGCCGCCGCGATGGCGGCGCGACACGCGGATGGTGGCGATGTTGACGCCGTCTTCCGCGAGCAGCGTCGTGATGCGGGCGATCGAGCCGCGGATATCCTCGGCGACGAGCACGATGGTGTGGTGGTTGGCATGCACCTCCACGGGGAAGCCGTCGATCTCGCTCACGAGGATGCGCCCGGCGCCGAGCGACGAACCGGTCATCACGGACGTGTTGCCGTCGCGTTCGACGGTGATGCGCACCGTGTTGGGGTGGACTTCGTTCTCCTCTCCGAGCCTGGTCTTGCTGAACGTGTACGCGAGCCCCTCGCCCGCGGCGATCTCGAGCGCGGTGCGCAGGCGCTCATCGTCGGGCCGGAAGCCGAGGAGACCGCCGACGATCGCCTTGTCGGTGCCGTGTCCCTCGCCGGTGCGCGCGAAGGAGCCGTGCAGCTCGACGTGCGCCCTCTGCGGCGTGCCCCCCACGAGGTTGCGCGCCAGCAGGCCCAGCCGGCAGGCGCCGGCCGTGTGGCTGCTGCTGGGGCCCACCATGACGGGGCCGATGATGTCGAGGATGGAGACCATGATTGAGGATTGGGACTCAGGATTGCGATTCAGGATTGCGATTTCGGATGGCGATTGGCGATCTGCCGTCCGCCGTCCGCCGTCTGCCGCCCGCCGTCCGCCGCCCGCCGTCCGCCGGTCAACGGCGCTCCAGCATGCCCCGCAGGAACTGCCCAGTGAATGACGCCGAAATCTCGGCCACATCTTCCGGTGTTCCCGCTGCCACGATGCGACCGCCGCCGGCGCCGCCGTCGGGGCCGAGGTCCACGATCCAGTCGGCCGTCTTGATCACGTCGAGGTTGTGCTCGATCACCAGCACGGTGTTGCCGCGGTCCACCAGCTTGTGCAACACCTCGAGCAGCATGCGGACATCTTCGAAATGCAGCCCCGTCGTCGGCTCATCGAGGATGTACAGCGTGCGCCCGGTGTCGCGCTTGCTGAGTTCGGTGGCGAGCTTCACGCGTTGCGCCTCGCCCCCCGACAGCGTCGTCGCGCTCTGCCCGAGGTGGATGTAGTCGAGCCCCACGTCGTGCAGCGTCTGCAGCTTCTGCGCGATGCGTGGCTGGTTCTCGAAGAGTGCCAGTGCGTCCTCCACCGTGAGGTCAAGCACCTCGCTGATGCTGAGCCCGCGGAAGCGCACGTCGAGCGTCTCGCGGTTGTAGCGCTTCCCCTTGCACGTCTCGCACGTCACGTAGACGTCAGGGAGGAAGTGCATCTCGATCTTCACGAGTCCGTCGCCCTGGCACGCCTCGCAGCGGCCGCCCTTCACGTTGAACGAGAAGCGTCCCGGGCCGTAGCCGCGCATCTTCGCCTCGGGCAGCTCGGCGAAGAGGTCGCGAATGGGCGTGAAGAGCCCAGTGTACGTGGCGGGGTTCGAGCGCGGCGTGCGCCCGATGGGGCTCTGGTCGATATCAATGACCTTGTCGAGATGCTCGAGCCCGAGGATGCGGCGATGCGCGCCGGGAATGACGCGCGCACGATAGAAGTGGCGGGCGAGCGCGCGGTGCAGGATGTCACTGATCAGCGTGCTCTTCCCCGAGCCGGAGACGCCCGTCACGGCAGTGAAGCAGGCAAGTGGCACCTCGAGCGTGAGGTCGCGCAGGTTGTGCTCTTTCGCCCCCTCGACGACGAGCTGACGCCGCGTATCGCGCGCTCGCCGTGCGGCCGGCACCGGAACGGACTTCTCGCCACGCAGGTACGCGCCAGTGAGCGATCCCGGCGTGGCAATGACATCGGCCACGCTCCCCTGCGCCACCACTTCGCCGCCGTGCTTCCCCGCCCCGGGACCGAGGTCGATCAGATAATCGGCGGCGCGAATGGTCTCCTCGTCGTGCTCGACCACGAGCACGGTGTTGCCCAGGTCGCGCAGGCGCTTGAGCGTGGCGAGCAGCCGCGCGTTGTCGCGCTGGTGCAGGCCGATGCTCGGCTCGTCGAGGATGTACAGCACGCCCACGAGCTTGCTGCCGATCTGCGTGGCGAGCCGGATGCGCTGCGCCTCGCCCCCCGACAGCGACTCGGCGGAGCGGTTCAGCGTGAGGTAGTCGAGCCCCACGTCCACGAGGAACCGCAGCCGCTCGCTGACTTCCTTCACGATGGGACCGGCAATCTCGGGATCGAGGCCGCGCCGTCCCGGGGCGCGCAGCGGGACCTTCTCAATGAATGCGAGCGCGTCGGCGACGGGGAGATCAACGAGGTCGCCGATGTTCATCTTCCCGACGGTCACGCCGAGCGATTCCGGCTTGAGGCGCGAACCGCCGCACTCGGGACACTCGGCCACGAGCATGTACTCCTCGAGCTCGATGCGGACGTTGTCGCTCGTCGTCTCGGTGTACCGGCGCTGCACCGTGGCGAGGATGCCCTCCCACTTCAAATCGCCGCTCTTCGCGGGGATTCCATGCAGCAGGGTCTCCTGCACTTTCTTCGGCAGTTTCCCCCACGGCGTGTTGAGCTCGAACTTGAGCTGCTTCGCCAGACCGGGGAGAATCACGCGGCGGAGGTAGCCGTCCGGCTCGCCCCAGGGGAGCACCACGCCCTCGAGCAGGGAGATGCTGGGATCGCCGAGCACCATGTCGGCGCTCGCGAGGCGGCGAACGCCGAGCCCGCTGCATGCGGGGCAGGCGCCGAAGGGCGAGTTGAACGAGAAGTGGCGCGGCTCGAGTTCGGGGAGCGAGAGGCCGCATTCGGCGCAGCCGTAGCGTTCGGAGAACAGGTGCGACGTCTGCTTGCTCCCCTCGGAGCGACGGATTTCCACCAGCCCCTCGGCCAGCCGCAGGGCCGTCTCCACCGAATCGGCGAGGCGTCCGCGGTCGCTCTCGCGCACGGTCAGGCGGTCCACCAACACGGCGATGTCGTGATTCTGCCGGCGGTTCAGCGCGGGCGGGTCGGCGAGCTCGACGAGTTCGCCGTCCACGATGGCGCGCACGAAGCCCTGCTTGCGGGCATTCTCGAATAGCTCGCGGAACTCGCCCTTGCGTCCGCGCACCAGCGGGGAGAGCACCTCGATCCGTGTCCCTTCGGGCCACCCGAGCAGGATGTCGGCGATCTGCCCGGCGCTCTGGCGCTCCACCGGCCGGTGGCAGTTGGGGCAGTGGGGTGTGCCCGCCCGTGCGTAGAGCAGGCGCAGGTAGTCGTAGATCTCGGTGACCGTGCCGACGGTGGACCGCGGATTGTGTCCGGCGGTCTTCTGTTCGATGGAGATCGCCGGCGAGAGCCCTTCGATGGAGTCCACATCGGGCTTCTCCATCAGCCCGAGGAACTGGCGCGCATACGCGGAGAGCGACTCGACGTACCGGCGCTGCCCCTCGGCAAAGATCGTGTCGAAGGCAAGCGAGGACTTGCCCGACCCCGACAGTCCCGTCACCACCGTCAGGCGGTTCCTCGGGATCGCGACGTTGATCTCCTTGAGGTTGTGTTCGCGGGCGCCGCGGACGATCAGGGATTCTTCGGCCATAGCTTTATAAGATGGCTTCGGGAACGGTAAGACGGGAGTCGGGCGTACTCTGCGGGTTCCGTTGGCCGACCCAGCGACCCGAGGGCTAGATTGTTCCTTCGGACCCCCTCCCTCTGAGGCTCGTGAACTCCAGAGAACCCCGCCCGACCCCCGCCCTGCCCAGCTTCGACCCCGCCCAACTCTCGTTCGGCGACGTCGCGGCCGTGCCGCAGTTGCGGGTGGACCGGGAGGCCGAGGGGACGAGCGGGGGCGCCGACTCGGCGATGGTGGCGTTCCGCGAGCCGCCAGTGTGCGGCGAGTCCTCGTACGATGACGTCGAGGATGCGGGACCCAGCTGGTCCGTGCGCATCGTGCAGGAGGCGGAAGCGGCTCCGGCCGCCCTGCGCTCGCGCGCCGCGGCGCAACGCTCGCCCGGGGGTGCCGTTGCGCCGTCGTCGGCTCGACCCGCCGGTGCCTGGACTCCGGCGGCCGGGCCCAACCCGGCGAGTGTCGCATCACCGGCCGGCGAGGCACCGCGGCCCGCAGGCGCTCGACCGGCGCCGGCGCCACGAGGAACGGGTTCGCACGCGCCGTCCGATCCCGTCGTGCCGCCCCGCCGGCCAGCCCCCGTGGCAGTCCCTACCGCAGCGCTCGATCCGCTGAAGCGCTCCACGGAGATGTCCCCGCGCGACGCCGAGGCCGCCATCGCCTACGCCCACGCACTTGAGAAGCACGGCGACACGAACGCCGCGCTGGCGGCGCTGGACGTCTGCCTCGCCGGCGGCGGCGACGAGCTGCGCCTCATCTGCGCGCGCGCCTTCCTGTTGGGCGGCCGGCTGAAGTACGACCTTGCCGAGGCGGCACTCAAGCGCGCGGCCAAGTTGCGCGCCGACGATCCGGAGGTCCAACTGCAGGTGGGCATCCTGGCCTGCCGGCGCGCACGCTGGCGCGATGCGGTGGAGCCGCTGCAGAAGGCGGCAGCCCAACGCGCCGACGACGCGCTCGCCCACTTCTACCTGGGCGAGGCGCTCAATCACGTGGACCAGCTCGCCGCGGCCCTGCGCGCGTACGAGCATGCGACCCGCCTTGATCCCGCCAACTGGCGTGCCTTCAAGGGGGTGGGGATCGTGCTGGACCGCCTCGGCCGGCCGGCCGACGCCGCCGTGGCGTACCGTCACATGCGCGAGGCGCAGGGACGGTGACGCTCCGCCTGCCAACGGGTCCGCAGGTGAGCACGGCCGACGTCCACACGCGAGCTTTCGCATGAACCGCTTCGAGCGCCGGCGTTTCCGCACGCTCATTGCGCTGTTGCTTCTCGTCGCCTGGAGCGGCGGGCTGGCCGTGCTGATGCGGCGCGAGTTCTTCCAGGACCGGGCCGAACGCCTCGCCGAGGCGGCGATGCGCCTCAATCCGGGCTCCACCTTCTACACGGTGGAACAGAACGGCACGCGCATCGGTTTTGCGTCCACGACGATCGACACGGTGGCCAACGGCATCGAGGTCACCGACTATTTCGTCGCCGACCTCCCGCTCGCCGGCACCGTGCATCGCGCCTCGGCCCGGTCGGTGGTGCTGCTCTCGCGCGCGCTCGCCCTCCGCACGTTCGACGTGCAAGCCGAATCGGCCGAAACGCCGTTGCGCGTGGTGGGGCGCATCGAGGGCGACAGCGTGGCGGTCTTCGCCATGGAGGTGCCGGGGCAGGCGGTGGACACGCAGCGCGTCGCTGTGCGCGGCCCGGTGCTGGTGCCGACGCTCGCGCCGCTCGCCGTGGCGCTAGGCGAGGTGCCCAAGCACGGCAAGACGTACCGCGTGCCGACGTTCGACCCGCAGCAGATGCAGTCACGCGATGTTGCACTCACCGTCATGGCGGAGAGCCTGTTCGTCGTGGACGACTCGGCCCGTTTCGACACCGCGGCGCGTGTCTGGAAGAGCGCCCTGACCGACACGGTGCGCGCGTGGCACGTGGTGGGCGAAGGGGGGCGGGGGTTCGACACGTGGGTGGACGCGCAGGGGCGCGTCGTGCTGGCGAAGCAGGCGGCGGGGATCACGCTGCGCCGCATGGCGTACGAACTCGCGTTCGAGAACTGGCGCATCGCGCGGGATGCAGCGGCGGCGAGCGGCGCTGCCCTGAACCGCAACATCTTCGAGAGCACGGCGATCTCCGCCGGGGTCTCGCTCAGCGCATCGGCGCTGCACCGCCTGCGCGTGCGGTTGACCGGCGTTTCGCTGGAGGGCTACGACCTCGCCGGCGGCCGCCAGACGCTGCGCGGCGACACACTGCTCATCGAGCGGGCCGTGCTGCCGGCCAAGTCGTACGCGCTGACGACGCGCGCGCCGGAGTTCCTCGCGCGGTTCCGCGCGGAACTGGCTCCCGAGCCGCTGCTGCAATCCAACGACATCGCCATCGTGCAGAAGGCCATCGCCATCACCGGCCTCGAGCGCGACGCGCGTCGCGTTGCCGAGAAGCTGAACACGTGGGTGCACGACTCGCTGGCGAAGGAAGTGACCTTCAGCGTGCCCAACGCGCTGCAGGTGCTGCGCGGCCGTCGCGGCGACTGCAACGAGCATACGCAGCTCTACGTGGCGCTGGCGCGCGCCGTGGGAATCCCGGCGCGCATCGCCACCGGGCTGGCGTACGTGCGCGGCAAGTTCTACTACCACGCCTGGCCCGAGGTCTGGCTCGACGCGTGGGTGCCGGTGGACCCGACGTTCGGGCAGTTTCCCGCCGACGCGGCGCACCTGCGCTTTGTCGTGGGCGGGCTCGGCCAGCAGGCGGAGCTGTTACGCCTGATTGGGAACCTCGAGATACAGATGGTAGATGGTAGGCGGTAGAGGGTAGATGCGCGCGACTGGCATGCGCTCCTCTACCATCTACCATCTACCATCTACCACCTACCATCTACCATCTGCCCCCATGATTCGCCTCACCGGCCTCACCAAACACTACGGCTCGTTCGTCGCGGTTGATGGACTCGACCTGCACGTCCCGCAGGGCGAGCTGTTCGGCTTCCTCGGCCCCAACGGGGCCGGCAAGACGACAACGCTGCGGATGATCGCCGGCATCCTGAAGCCGACGGCGGGACGCGTGGAGATCGGCGGCGTGGACCTCGCCGTGGACCCGATCGCCGCCAAGGCAAAGCTCGGCTTCATCCCCGACCGTCCCTTCATCTATGAGAAGCTGACGGGGGGCGAGTTCCTGCGCTTCGTCGCCGGCCTCTACGACCAGCATGGGCCGCACGTCGAGCATCGCGCGCGCGAGCTGCTGGCGCTGTTCGATCTCGAGGAGTGGCGCGACGAGCTGGTGGAGAGCTACAGCCACGGCATGCGGCAGAAGCTGATCATCGCGAGCGCGTTCGTGCACCGCCCGGAGGTCATCGTGGTGGACGAGCCGCACGTGGGACTCGACCCCAAGGCGATCAAGATCCTGCGCGACCTGTTCCGCGAATACGCCGCGCGCGGCCACACCATCATGATGAGCACGCACACGCTGGCGACGGCGGAGTCGCTGTGCGACCGCATCGGCATCATCGTGAACGGCCGGATGCATGCGCTCGGCACGATGGAGGAACTGCGCACCTCGGCGACATACGGCGGGAGCGGGCTGGAGGAGGTCTTCCTGCGGCTGACCGGAGAGAATGCGGCACGGAATCTCATGGATGTTCTTGATGCGTGAACGACGGACAGCGGACGGCGAACTGCCGACGGCGGACTGCCAACGGCAGGCGGCCGACGGCGGACGGCAGCTGGCGGGGGGCTGGTGACCAACTATCCACCGCACGCGCCGGACGCGCCGCAGGTGCCGTTCACGACGGTCGCCAACCCCGACGCGCCGCTGTTGTGGATTCTGATGCCCAAGGCGCTCTCGGCGCGCGCCCGCGCGCTCGCCGGCGAGCGGGGACGCGGCGCGCGCTACACGATCCTCGCCGTGGTGGGGCTGCTCTTCTGGGGCTTCATCTTCGGCGTGCTCTACCGTCTGCTGAGCTACTTCAAGGGCGTGCCCGAGATCGGCGAGCTGCTCGCCGGCAAGCTGCTCGGGCTGGTCCTGGTGAGCTTCTTCGCGCTGCTCCTGCTCTCGAACATCATCACGGCGCTGTCGTCGTTCTTCCTCGCCAAGGACCTCGACCTGCTCGTGTCGGCGCCCGTGGACTGGCTGCGCGTGTATGCGGCCAAGCTGGTGGAGACCACGATCTTCTCGAGCTGGATGGTGGTGCTGATGGCCATCCCGATGTTCACGGCGTACGGGATTGCCTACGAGGGTGGCTGGGGCTTCGGCTTCTTCATCGTCTTCACGATCATTCCGTTTCTCGTGATTCCGTCGGTGCTGGGGAGCGCCACGACGCTGCTGCTCGTGAACATCTTCCCGGCGCGGCGGACGCGCGACATCCTGAGCGTCATCGCGGTGCTCACGGCGGGCGGCATCGTGCTGCTGTTCCGCCTCGTGCGCCCCGAGAAGCTGGCCCGGCCCGAGGGGTTCCGGTCGCTCGTGGACTTCATCGCCGTGCTGCGCGGGCCGACGTCGCCGCTGCTCCCCAGCGAGTGGTTCCAGGAGTCGGTGATGGGCTACCTCGCGGGCAGGCCGGACTGGCTGTCGCTCTACATGCTCTGGTCCACGGCCGCCGCCCTCGTCGTGCTCGGCGCGCTGCTGCATCGCGCACTGTACGCGGCCGGATTCAGCAAGGCGCAGGAGAGCGCCGAGCGCTGGGCGCACGCCGGGCTGCTGCAGCGGTTCGCGATGCGGGTGCTGGCACCCGCCGGCACGCTGAAACGCGAACTCGTGATGAAGGAGATGCGCCTGTTCTTCCGCGACACCACGCAGTGGAGCCAGCTCATCCTGCTCGCCGTGCTCGTCGTGGTGTACGTCTTCAACATCAAGTACCTGCCGCTCAAGGGCGAAGGGATCACGTTCTTCCTCATCAACGTGGTGCCCTTCCTCAACCTCGTGCTGGCCGGCTTCGTCCTCGCGTCCATCGCCGCACGCTTCATCTTTCCGGGCGTCTCGCTCGAGGGACGCACGCTCTGGCTGCTGCGGTCGAGCCCGCTCGCGATGCGCGACCTGCTGTGGGCCAAGTTCTGGGTGGGGACGCTGCCGCTGCTCGTGCTTGCGCTCGGCATTGTGGGAGTGACCGACTACCTGCTGCAGGTGTCCACCTTCATGTTCCTGGTCTCGGTCTTCACCATCACGTTCATGACCTTCGCCATCGCCGGGCTGGCCATCGGCTTCGGGACGCTCTTCCCGCAGTTCGAGACGGAGAACGCGGCGCAGATCCCCACGTCGTTCGGGGGGCTGCTGTTCATGATGGCGTCCATCGGGATGATCGGCGCCACCATCATCCTCGAGGCGCGGCCGGTATATGGTTATCTTGCGGCACGCACCTTGAATACGGAGGCCAGCCCGGTGGAGATGGTGATCGGGTTCGGCGCGGCAATGCTGCTGTGCGTGGCCTGCACGGTGATTCCCATTCGAGTGGCGCTGCGGCGCCTGGAAGCCACGGAGCGCGGATGATCAGCCGTCCCACCGAGCGCGACATCGCGGCGATCGCCGCGCTCAACAACATGTTCGCCCCCGAGGGCAGGACGCTGCGCCGCACGAAGCAGTTCGTCGAGGAGCACCTGGCCGACTACCTGGTGATCCGCGCCGAAAACGGCCGCGTGGTCGGCTGCGTGGCGCTCGACGAGTACTCGCCGTCGCTCGTGGAGCTCGTGGGCCTCGCGGTGCACCCGTCGGCGCGCGGCCGCGGCTACGGCGTCACGCTCATCGAGGAGATCACCGACCTCGCGCGACGCCGCGGCTACGACGAGATCTTCGCCACGTCGTTCTCCGAGGCGATCTTCGAGGCCTGCGGCTTCCTGAAGGAGAAGCTCGACGAGTTCCCGGAGAAGGTGCTGCGCTACACGCGCATCGACCGCACCGAAGTGGAGATGGCCGAGAAGCACTGCTTCTCGCGCGTCCTGCGCGAGGATCGCGCGTCCGCCGCCTGATCGCGGCATGACCGCCCGGCGCGCTCAAGGCGGCCGGGCCAGCGCGTCGCTGACGCGGCGCTGACCCCGCGGCGGCCGCAGCAGCGGCCAGAGCACGTACGCCACGGCGAGCGCGCCGAGTGCGACGCCAATGAGCAGCGGCGCGTTCACGCGACCCCCACGACGGATGGCGGCGCATCCGCCGCTGCGGCGTCCCACGGGTCCGGCGCGTCCGGTATCGCCGGCACCATCGCCGGCTCTTCAGGATCACGGCGCGCCGGCGCAAGCGCCGCGATGATCGCGGCGAGCACCGCAAACGTGCCCGCCAGCCAGATCCACGAGGCGAACGGAACGAACCGCACCGTGAGGATGGCCGCCGCGGTGCTGGCCTCGCGCACGTCCACGCGCAGATCCTGCACCACCCCCGCGGCGATGCCGGCGAGCTGAAGCTGGTCCACCGGCGCCTGCGCCGCGCCCTTGAACCGCGACCGCACCTCGGCCGTCACGTACGCGCGCGCGCCCCCCCGCACCGCGGCGCGCACGGCGACGACGTTGGAGACGACGTCCACGCGTCCCACCGTGGAGACGCCCTCGAGTGACAGCGTCCACGGCGCGCCGAACCGGTCGGCGGCCTGTGCGCGCTCCCCCTCGCGAATGGAGAGGTCGCCGCCGCGCTCGAAGCCCGCCGCCACGAGCGCCGCCGCCACCACCAGCGTGGCTGCCTGTGCGACACGCACCGCGCGCGCCGCCACGTCCGTCGCGCCGCGGAGCCCGCGCAGGGCGTCCACCGCAACTGCCATGACCGCGGCAAGTGCCAGCCAGGCCGCGGCGCGGCCGGCCGCGGACGCCGCGAAGTCATGCACGCCCTCCCAGCCGTGCGCGCGACGAAGCGTGAGCCCGGTGAGCGCAAGCGTGAATGCGGCAAAGCCCGCGAGGATGGACGCGTCGGCACGCCAGCGCTTGCCCGTGGTCAGCACGAGCAGTGACGCCCCCGCCCACGCGAATGCCGTGCCCGCGTGCACCGGCGCCCAACGCCAGTCCTCGGACCAAGCGGTGTCGCCGTACCGACGGCGCCAGTCGAGCAGCATCGCGGCCGCCAGCAGTCCCCAGCACGCCACCGCCCAGCGCCGCGACGCGTTGCGCCACGGCGCGCTCCCCAGCGCCCCCATCACGGTCATGACGGCGGGAACGGCGACGAGGGCCATCGCCACGTAGCCGAGCGGCATCTGCAGCAGCACCACGGGACGCAGCCACTCGAGCGCAAGCCCGCGTCCGTCATCGGGCGGGAACGGCAGCCGCAGGAAGGGATTCGTGTCGAAGCACGCCATGGCAAGCACGGCCAGGAGCAGCAGCGCCAGCAGCGCCGCGGTCCAGGTGCGCAGCACACTGCCGCGCCGCAGCGTCGCCGACGCGACCGACGCCCCCGCCCCGAGTGCGACCGCCCACAGCAACAGCGCGCCCGACGGTCCCGCCCAGACCGCGCCGATCCGATACGGCAGCGGCGTGCTGTACGACGTCCAGGTGGCGACGAACCGGTACGTGAGGTCGCCCACGGCGAGCGCCCAGCCGAGGCCCGTCATCGCCAGCGCCGCAAAGCACGTGGCCGCGTGCAGGCCGCGCTCGCCGCTCGCCGACAAGTCGGCGCGCCTGGTCAGCGCGCCCGTGAAGCCCAGCGCCGTGCCCCACGCCCCCATGAGGAGCGCGAGCCACAAGGAAAGGTCGCCCAGCTGAATCAGGCGGCGGGTCCCATCATGGCGGCGCGACGCACGCGCGTCATCAGCGCGTCGAGCTCCTGCTCCGCCTGCGCGCGCTCCTCCGCGTTCATCGTCGCCGAGCGCCGGTCGAGCGCCCGCACCTGGTCGAGCATCTCGTCAATCAACGCGCGCAGAACGAAGTCGCTGCGGCGCTTCGTGTGGTTCGGGGCCTGCGACTCGGTGTCAGTCATGCCGTTGGGAAGGGTTGTTCCGAATTTGCCCGCCGGAGCCGGGAACGCAAACCGACGGCGGTCAACGGTCGGCCTGTTTCGCTACCACCGTGGCGACCGCACCGCCTGCGCCGTCCCACGCGAGGTCGCGCCAGCTGGCGCGGTGGCGCGCCGGGTGGCGCAGGTCGTAGAGCTCCTTGCCCACACCCACGGCGACCGTCACCAGCGACGCGCGCTGAGCAGCGACGGTGTAGCGGGCGTCCCGGCGAAAGAAGGAGTACGCCGCGCCCTGGACTACCGCCGACCCGACGAAGTGGAGCACCTTGTCCCGTCCGAGCCAGGGATCATTGTTGCCGCGGGGCGCGCCGCCGGTGAACAGGAGAAAGGCGAGCGTCAGGTTCATGGCGTCCTCATTGCGTGAAGTGGTACGGCGGCCGCACGATGCCGGCATCCGTTACGATTGCTGTCACGAGCGCGGCGGGTGTCACGTCGAACGCCGGGTTGTGCACGGCCACGGTCGCCGGCGCGAGCTGGCGGTCCCCCAGGCGCCGCACTTCGTCGGCCGCGCGCTGCTCGATGGGTATCGCGGCACCGTCGGGTGTCTGCGCGTCAATCGTCGACGACGGCGCCGCCACGTACATGGGCAGGCCGTGATGCGACGCCGCCACGGCGAGCGCATACGTGCCGATCTTGTTCGCGACGTCGCCATTTGCGGCGATGCGGTCGGCGCCGACCAGCACGAGATCCACGCGCCCCGCACGCATGAGAGCGGCGGCCATGCTGTCGGTGCAGACCGTCACGGGAATGCCGGCGCGGTCCAGTTCCCACGCGGTGATGCGGCTCCCCTGAAGGAGCGGGCGGGTCTCGCAGGCGATCACCTCGACGCGCCGCCCCGCCGCCACGGCCGCGTAGACGGGGGCCAGCGCCGTGCCGATGCCCGACGTGGCGAGCGTCCCCGCATTGCAGTGCGTCATCACGCGCGCGCCGTCCGCAATGAGTGCGGCGCCGTGCCGTCCGATCGCCGCGCACATGGACTCGTCCTCGGCAAGCAGGCACTCCGCCTCGGCGGCGAGCGCATCGAGCAGCGGCGCTCCCCCGACGGCGGACTCGACGACGCGCCTCATGCGAGCCATCGCCCACGACAGGTTGACGGCGGTGGGACGCGCCTGCGCAAGGCGGTCGATGGCCGCACGCAAGGCGACACGCGAGGGCACCGCCTCGCGCGCAAACGACGCTACCAGCCCCAGCGCGGCGGCGACACCGATGGCGGGCGCTCCGCGTACCGCGAGCGATTGAATGGCAGCCTCGACTTCGTCAATCGTGCGCAGTTCACGCTCGACGACTTCCGCAGGGAGCAGGCGCTGGTCGAGGATTCTCAGCGTGCGGGAATCGGCGTTCCAGTGAAGGGCGCGGACGACAGCGTGGTGCACGGGCGTGGAAAGGGGAAGGGTGCAGAGTGGGGAAAGGGAGAGAGGAAGAGTGGGGGGCAGGGTGCGGGGGTGACAAGTCGCGCGCATCGGACTTCCTCCCCCCTTCACCCCACCCTGCCCCCTTCCCCTTTCCCCACTCTGTACCCTTCCCCGTCCCGCCCGTAACTTTGATCATCTCCAGATCGGTGCGTCACCATGCCCTACGAATTCCTGACCGTCGAAGTCGTCGACCGCATCGCCACGGTCACGATCACCCGCCCCGACAAGCTGAACGCGCTCAACGCGCGCGTGCTCGAGGAGCTCGATGGCGCCTTCACCGCCCTGGCGACGGATCGCCTGGTCGGCGCGGTGATCGTGACGGGGGCCGGGCGCAGCTTCGTGGCGGGGGCCGACATCGCCGAGATCGCCGCCAACGATGCCGCCGGCCTCGAGCGCCTCTCGGCACAGGGGCAGGCGATCTTCAGCAGGATCGAGCGCCTCCCAAAGCCGGTGATCGCGGCCGTCAACGGTTTCGCGCTCGGCGGCGGGTGCGAACTCGCGCTGGCCTGCCACATCCGCGTTGCGTCGGAGCATGCCAAGTTCGGGCTGCCGGAGGTGAAGCTCGGGCTCATCCCGGGCTACGGCGGCACCCAGCGTCTGCCGCGCCTCGTTGGCAAGGGACGCGCCCTGCAGATGATCCTCACTGGCGAGCAGATCGACGCCACCGAGGCGCACCGCATCGGCCTCGTGGACGCCGTGGCGACGGCCTCAACCCTGCACGACGTGGCGCACTCGCTCGCGCTGCAGGTCACGAGGAACGGGCCCGTCGCGGTGGCACGCGCCATCGAGGCCGTGAACGACGGGTTCGACCGCCTCGCCGACAACGCGATGGCGCTCGAGGCACGGCTGTTCGGGACGCTCGGCAACACGAAGGACATGGCGGAGGGGACGGCCGCGTTCCTTGCCAAGCGCCCCGCGCACTTCACCGGCGAATAGGGTGGAGGCAGGTCCGGCGGCGGTCGCGGGAACGCCGGCGGCGGCGACCGCCGGAACACCGGTCACGGCGGCCGCGCAGGAGCGGATGCCGGGTGCGCGCACGCGCGTCGCGGAGTTTGCCGTGCGCGACTTCCGCAATCTCGCGCGCATTGACGTCGCCCTGCCGGCCGAGGGGATCGCGATCGTCGGCGAGAACGGTCAGGGAAAGACGAGCCTGCTCGAGGCGCTCGCCTACATGGAGCAACTGCGCTCCGTGCGCGGCGCGCGCGACCGCGACCTCGTGCGCTTTGACGCCCCGGCCTTTCACGTGCACGCGACGGTGCACGGCCCCGAGGGCGCCGTGCAGCTGGGCGCGGGCGCCGACCGTGCCGGCCGCAAGAAGGTGACGCGCGACGGCGTGGAGTTGCCGCGCATCACCGATGCGCTCGGCGCGCTGCCGTCGGTGCTGCTGGCGCCGCGCGACGTGACGCTGGTGAGCGACGGTCCCGCCGAGAGGCGGCGCTTTCTCGACATTACGCTGGCCCTTACCTCGCCGAGGTACCTGCGCGCACTGCGCCACTACCGCGCAGCGCTCGAACGGCGCAATGCGGCGCTGCGCGACGCGGCGCGCCACCGGCGCGGCGACGACGCGGTGGCCGCGTGGGAGCCGGCCCTGGCCGAGCACGGCGCGGTGCTGGTGGACGAGCGCCGCGCGTGGGTGCGCGAGCAGGCGGCCGAGTTCACGCGACTCTCGCACGCCATCGGCGAACCGGGGCGCGCAGCGATGGCGTATGCCTCGTCGCTGGCGGATGACGGCGAGAGCGCCCGCGCGCTGCACGCCGCGCTTGAGCGCCTGCGCGAACACGACCTGCGGCGCGGCAGCACGCATGCGGGGCCGCATCGCGACGATCTTGCCCTGACGCTGGACGGTCGCGACCTCCGCGTGGTGGGCTCGGCCGGGCAGCAGCGCACCGCGGCGATCGCACTGCGCCTGCTCGAGGCGGCGACGCTTCGCGCCTGCCGCGCCACGCTGCCGGTGCTGCTGCTGGATGACCCGTTCGCGGAGCTCGACAACCGCCGCGCGGCGCGCGTGCTCGACCTCCTGCTCGAAGCCGGGGTTGGCCAGGTGGTGCTCTGCGTGCCGCGTCCCGAGGAGATCCCCGGGCGGTTCACGCGGCTCGCAAGGTACCGCATCGCCGGTGGCGCACTATCGGAGGGAGCGTGAGCGCGCGACGTCGCGGCCCGGCAAAAGTGGGCGACGCGCTGGCCGACATGCTGGCCGGGAGCGCGCTCGGCGCGCGCCTCGCGCGCGCCGAGGTGCTCGGACACTGGGCGGGGGCCGTTGGGCCGCAGATCGCCGCCGTGACGCACGCACGAGCCATCGCAGAGAACGGCACGCTCACCGTGAGCGTCAAGACCAACGCGTGGGTGCAGGAACTCTCCATGATGGAGCGTTCACTGGTCGCGAAAGTGAACAAGAGCGCCGGCGCGGAGATTGTGAAGAGGATCCGCTGGGAACTGTACCGCTAAGTCATTGTTGTACAATCACTTGCAAAGAGCCGTCCCGGTTGCGTTTCGGGGCGATTTCTATTATAGTATTGAGGATGTGGAGAAACGTCCGGATTCGGCGTTTCTTTGGAGCTTCCCCAACTCCCCTTTCTGCGCGCCATGGCCAAGACGAACGACGCGGCTGAATCGCACTACGACGCCTCAGGCATTCAGGTCCTCAAGGGACTCGAGGCCGTCCGAAAGCGCCCCGGCATGTACATCGGCTCGACGTCGAGCCGTGGCCTGCACCACCTCGTATACGAGGTGGTCGACAACTCCATCGACGAAGCGCTCGCCGGCTACTGTGATACGGTCTCGGTCACGATCCACGCCGACGACTCGGTCACGGTGTGGGACAACGGGCGCGGCATCCCGGTGGACATGCACCCCACGGAAGGGCTGCCGGGCGTCGAGCTGGCGCTGACGGTGCTGCATGCGGGCGGCAAGTTCGACAAGAGCTCGTACAAGGTGTCGGGCGGCCTGCACGGCGTCGGCGTGTCCGTCGTGAATGCGCTCTCCGAGTCGCTGAAGGTGTGGATCAAGCGCGACGGGAAGGAGCACTACATGGACTTCGTGCGCGGCGACACGACGACGAAGGTCAAGGTGCTCGGCAAGGTGGCGCCGAAGGACACGGGGACCAAGGTCTGGTTCAAGCCCGACCACGAGATCTTCACCGAGTTGCACTTCGACTATTCCATCCTGCAGTCGCGCCTGCGCGAGTTGTCGTTCCTGAACAAGGGCGTGAAGATTTCGCTCAAGGACGAGCGGGAGGGCGAGGAGAAGGAGGAGACGTTCCACGCCAAGGGGGGCCTGCGCGAGTTCGTGCAGTTCCTGAATGCCAGCCGCAAGGTGCTGCACGGCGAGATCCTCTACGCCGACGCCGAGCGCGATGGCATCGGCATCGAGATCGCACTGCAGTACAACGACGGCTACAACGAGACGATGTTCTCGTTCGTGAACAACATCAACACGCACGAGGGCGGCACGCACCTCACCGGCTTCAAGTCGGCGCTGACCTCGGTGATCAACAAGCACCTCGACAAGTCGAGCGCGGCCAAGAAGGACAAGGAGCTGCGCCTCAGCGGTGACGACGTGCGCGAGGGGATGACGGCGGTCCTGAGCGTGAAGGTGAAGGAGCCGCAGTTCGAGGGACAGACCAAGACGAAGCTCGGCAACTCCGAGGTCGAGTCCGCGGTCAAGACCTTCGTCAACGAGTGGCTGGCCGAGTATCTCGAGGAGCACCCGCGCGTCGGCAACATCGTCATCGAGAAGGCGCTGGCGGCGGCGCGGGCGCGCGAGGCGGCACGCAAGGCGCGCGACCTGACGCGCAAGAAGTCGGCGCTCGACGTCGGCAACCTGCCGGGCAAGCTCGCCGACTGCTCCCTGAGCGACCCGGCCCTGTGCGAGCTCTATCTCGTGGAGGGCGATTCGGCCGGCGGCTCGGCCAAGCAGGGGCGCGACCGCATGTTCCAGGCCATCCTGCCGCTGCGCGGCAAGATCCTGAACGTCGAGCGGGCGCGCATCGACAAGATCCTGAGCAACGAGGAGATCCGCACGATCATCACGGCCATCGGGTCGGGGATCGGCGAGGAGGACTTCTCCATCGACCAGGCCCGCTACCACAAGATCATCATCATGACGGACGCCGACGTGGACGGCGCCCATATTCGCACGCTGCTGCTGACGTTCTTCTTCCGGCAGATGCCCCAGCTCATCGAGAGCGGGTTCATCTACATCGCCCAACCGCCGCTGTATCGCGTGGCCAAGGGCAAGGAGGAGTACTACGCATTCGATGAGCCGCAGCGCCAGGAGATCGCCGACCGGCTCGGCGGCGGCCCCGACGGCAAGGGGAACGTGAACATCCAGCGCTACAAGGGCCTCGGCGAGATGAACCCCGACCAGCTCTGGAAGACGACGATGGACCCCGCGACGCGCACCATCCTGAAGGTGAACATCGAGGACGCGGCCCAGGCGCATCACCTGTTCGAGACCCTGATGGGCGACGAGGTGGAACCGCGGCGGGCATTCATCGAGGCAAACGCGAAATTTGCCTCGAACCTGGATATTTAGGACGATTCAGGACTTGGACTCAGGATTGCGATTCGGGATTACGATCGCGGATTACGATGGACGATGGGTCCGGGCGCGGCTTTCGCTCGGGCCCATTTCGCGGCCGGGCGGCTGCGCCGACCCCATCGCCTCGTCCCAGCGGCGCCTCCGCCCGCCCCACTGCCGTACGCTGCCGTCCTCTGCCGGACTCCGTCTTACGCTGCCCGTCAGGGCATCACGAGTTGCGCGGTCCCTCAGACCGCCTGCAACTTCCACGGCGGATATCCCCTTCCCTCCGGACGGAGATCGGCATGACCGACATCGCACCAGAATCCCCCGCACCCGCGAAGGTGTCCCTCGTCGAGGACTTCGTCGACATCCTCTTCTCGCCGCGTGAGGTCTTCGCCCGGCGCGAGAAATCGGGCTACGCCCTCGTCATGATCATCGTGACGCTGCTGATCGGCGGCTTGGCCATCGCGAACAGCGGTACCATGCAGGATCTGATGGAAGCCGAGATGGCGCGCGGCATGGCCGAGGCGATGAAGCAGAACCCGGGCATGACGCAGGAGCAGGCCGCATTGGGGCGCAAGATCAGCGGCTACGTGATGACCTTCGGGGCCTTCATCGTCACGCCGGTCTTCATGTTCCTGACGGGACTGTGCGCCTGGCTGACGGCGAAGATGCTCGGCGGGTCGCTCAAGTACTCCGCCGCCACGATGATCGCGAGCTACTCGTTCATCCCGCGCGTCGTTGAGTCCCTGACGATCTCGGCGCAGGGCCTGCTGATCGACACCGGCGCACTCACGGGCCAGTTCCAGCTGTCGCTGGGGGTGGCCCGCTTCCTCGACCCGGAAATGTCGCCAGGACTGCTGGGGCTGTTGGGGCGCATTGACGTCTTCACGCTCTGGGTGACCGTGCTGTTCGCCATCGGCATCGGGGTGGTGGCGAAGCTGCCCAGGGACAAGGTGGTGGTGGCCGGCGTCATGATGTGGGCGTTCGGCGCCCTGCCGTCGCTCTGGAGGCTGGGCAAGGCGGCAATCTTTGGCTGAGGCGCGGGGAGCGCGCGTCTCGGGTACGGCAGCGAAGCAGTCCTCGACATCCAGGGGCAATCCGTGGCACACAATCGACGTGATTTCCTGAAGCGCTCCTCCGTGCTTGCCGGCTCGGCGGTCGCGGGGTCGCTCGTTCCCCTGCCCACCGTGGCGGCCGCCCCGCTGCGGCGGGGCGGCAGGGCGCGCATGACGCTCCGCTACCGTCCGTACACGCTCGAGCTGCGACACGTCTTCACCATCGCCACGTCGTCACGCACGACGACGCCGGTGGTGCTGACGGAGATCGAGTACGACGGCGTCACGGGGTACGGCGAGGCGTCGATGCCGCCCTACCTCGGCGAGTCGCACGCGTCGGTCCTGGACTTTCTCTCGCGCGTGGACCTTTCGAAGTACGAGAATCCGTTCGAGCTCGAGACAATCCTCCGCGACATCGACGCGATCTCGACGGGGAATACTGCGGCCAAGGCGGCCGTGGACATCGCGCTGCACGACCTCCTGGGGCGGCTGATGCGCCAGCCGTGGTACAACATCTGGGGCTTCGATGCGCGCAAGACGCCGCACACGTCGTTCACCATCGGCATCGACACGCAGGACGTGGTGCGACAGAAGACCAGGGAAGCGGCGGAGTACAAGGTCCTGAAGGTCAAGCTCGGCCGCGACACCGACCAGATGATCATCGAAACCATCCGCTCGGTGACGAACACGCCAATCACCGCCGACGTGAACCAGGGGTGGAAGGACCGGGCGGTGGCGCTCGACATGCTGCACTGGCTGAAGGAAAAGGGCGTGGTGATGGTGGAGCAGCCGCTGCCCAAGGAACAGGTGGACGACCTGGCCTGGCTGACGGAGCGCAGCCCGTTGCCGATCATCGGCGACGAGGGCGTGCAGCGGCTCGCCGACATCCCGAAGGCGAAGGGCGTGTACCACGGCATCAACGTCAAGCTGATGAAGTGCACGGGGATGCGCGAAGCGCACAGGATGATCGTGCTCGCGCGGTCGCTCGGCATGAAGGTCATGCTCGGGTGCATGACCGAGACGTCCTGCGCGATCTCGGCCGCATCCCACCTGTCACCGATGGTGGACTGGGCCGACCTCGACGGTGCGCTCCTGATCAGCAACGACGTCTTCGACGGCACGCGCGTGGTGAACGGCAAGGTCACGCTGAGCGACCGGCCGGGGATCGGCGTGCAGAAGCTGAAGGTGTGAGCCCTCCGCACGCGGCGTCGCGGGATCGAAGCTGTCAATGCGCACGCCGGACCCGCCGGGCGTGTGGATGAACTGCCGGTCCTGCAGGTAGATCGCCACGTGCGTGATGCGCTCGGCGCGCTCCGCCGTCGCCTTCTGGCCGAAGAAGAGCAGGTCGCCCTTCGAAAGCCATCGCATGCCGGAATCGGCGGACACCTCCACACCCATCTGCGCCTGCTGGTTGGCATCGCGGTTCAGCTCCATGCCGTTCAGTCAGCTTCCGCGTCACCTTCCATTCCTCGTAGTCGGCCACGAGGCTGCGCTCGATGTAGCCCTGACGTCCGTCCGGCGTCTCGACCGCCAGCCACTTGCCGCGTCCACCGCTCGACTTGAAGAGCACGCCTGGCACGGCGTCGCTCACCGGCAGCGATGCACCGTTCGGCCGCTCGCGCACGACGCCGAAGTACTCGGTCATGATGACCTTGGGGGCGCTCTGCCACGCCTCGGCGCCCGCCTGCCGCGTGAGGTGCATCGCCGCACCCTCGAGCCAGCCGAGGTACTGGTCGGGTCCCTGGATGTAGTACCAGCCGCCCTGCTGCTTGAGTACGCGCAGGACCATGCCCATCATGACCTGCGTGGCCAGCTCGGCGGAGTGCGCGGGGGTGGAGCGCACGTTGCCCACGCTCACCTGCCCACGCTCACCTTGACGATGATGACGCGCTATCGCTTCTTCTTCGCCGGCTGGTGCGCGCCGTTCTGGTGCAGTACCAGTCCGGTCACGACGCCGGCGCTGTCCTTCGTGAACGTGACCTGCGCGTCCACCACCTTGAGGAAGAATTCGTCCTCTTTCTCGGCGAAGAGCGGGAAGCGGGGCTGGCCCGTCGCCTGCAGGAAGAGCTGGGCGCTCTCGCGCGTGATGGCGATGGCGAAGGTCGGCGCGAGCTCGAACGTCCCGACGTACCGCTCGAGCGTGGCCTCGGGAAGCAGCACCTCCGTGCGCTTTGTCGGCACGGGCTGCAGCGGAAATGACGGGTCGAGGAGGTGGAAGCCGATGTCGTCCACGCTGTTGGCCGTGTTGGCGAGCACGACGAGCCCCTCCCCCGTCTTCTCGCTGTATCCCGTGAACGAGCGGTAGCCGCCGGTCCCGCCATTGTGCCACACAATCCAGTTTCCCGCCGGTGTCCGCAGGCGATGCCACCCAAGTCCGATGGTCACGACGGGCGAGCCGGCCGCGTGCCGTTCCCCGTGCGTCATCGCCAGCGTGGGGCCCAGCGGCTTCGACGTCGAGTCGGCGTTCGCCCGGATGTAGGTGAGCATGTCGTTGACCGTGGAGCGGAGCGCGCCGGCGCCGGCGAGCGTCGTGAAGTCCCAGTTCTTCACGACGGTGCCGTCCGGCGCGTGCCCTGGCGCGAGGCGACGCTGGAGCGCCGCGCTCAGGGTGATGCGCGTGTCGGCCATCCTCAGCGGCTTCAGCACGCGGGCGGCCACCAGGTCTTCGTAGCTCATGCCCGCTCGCAGGGCGAGGGCGAACCCGAGCAGGCCCATGCCGACATTCGAGTACTCGTACTTCTCACCAATGCCGCGAGTCAGCTGGTACGACTTGAGGAAGTCGTAGAGCTGCTGCGATGAGTAGTCGGCCCACGGATTGGCCCGGTCCTTGGGGGTGAAGCTCGTGGGAATACTCGGCAGGCCGGAGCTCTGCGTTGCCAGGTCGAGCAGCGTGATCTCTCGGCCGTCGCGTGACGACACCACCGTGCCCGGCGGCAGCAGCTTCGCTACGGGATCACCGAGCGACACGTCGCCGCGCTTGACCATGTCGGCGAGGAGGGCCGTGGTGAAGGTCTTCGTGATGGACCCGATCTCGAAGACCGTGCCGGCGTCAAAGGGCTGCACGCCGGCGTTGGGGCCGTAGGCCACCGTGCGGCACGCACCGTCCCTGCCCACCACGCCGACCGCGACGCCGGCAAATCGGCCCGCGTCCACGCGTGCCGAGATGATGGCATGGATGGCGGAGTCGGAGGGAACCTGCGCGGGCAGCGTCGGGGCGAAGGCAGCGACGCCACAGAGAACGCGGAAGGTTTTCATGGCTTGATCGAGGATGTGGACCCAGGATTACGATTGCATGATCACGACTTACGGATGACGACTAGCGATTGTTCTATCGTAGGTCGGAATCTCGAATCGACATCCGGCAATCGCAATCCTAGGTCCAAATCCTCAATCAGCTACAGCTCTTCGACTCCCGCCCCTGTCACCCGGTGCGAGATGAGTGCCGCCGGCGTGAACTCGCTTTCGCCCATGACGATCGCCTCGGCGATGCACGCCTTGCCGGCCTCGATGCCGGCGTCATCGCGCGCGAAGATCGCGGCGAGCGGCTGACCGCGCATGGCGTGCTGGCCGGGCCGCACCAGGATGTGAAAGCCCACCGACGGATCAACAGCGTCTTCCATGGTGCGCCGACCGCCGCCCAGCGCGATAATTCCGCGGCCGATGACGCGCGGGGCGACCTGCTGCACGAAGCCCGTCCGGTGGGCGGTTACCACGGCCTGTTCCGCCGCGCGCGGCAACACCGCGGCCGGTTCGTCCACGACGCGAGGGTCGCCACCCTGGGCTTCGACGATCTCGCGAAACTTCGCCAAGGCAGAGCCGTTGGCCAGCCGGGCCTCAAGCACGACCCGGGCCTCCCCACGGTCCGGGACGAGCTTCGCGAGCACCAGCATCTCGGCGCCGAGCGCGAGCGTCAGGTCCCGGGTGTCGATCGGACCGCCGCCGCGGAGCACCTCGATGCTTTCCTCGATCTCCAGCGCGTTGCCGCACGCAACGCCCAGCGGGTGCTCCATTGAGGTCAGAAGGGCCACGGTCGGACAGCCGCACCGCTCGCCGATGCCGACCATCGTGCGCGCGAGCGTGATCGCCCGGCCCATTTCCGGCATGAACGCGCCGGACCCCGTCTTCACGTCGAGGACGAGTCCGGTGAGCCCTTCCGCCAGTTTCTTGCTCATGATGGAGGCGGCGATCAGCGGAATGGCCTCTACCGTGGCCGTCGCGTCGCGCAGCGCGTACAGCTTCTTGTCCGCCGGCGCGATTTCCCCGGTCTGGCCGATGAGGGCGCAGCCGATCCGCTCCACCTGCGCCTTGGCCTCGACGAGGGAGAGGCGCGTGTTGAACCCGGGGATGGCTTCCAGCTTGTCGAGCGTGCCGCCGGTGTGGCCAAGGCCGCGGCCGCTCATCATCGGCACGGCGACACCGCACGCGGCGATGAGGGGAGCGAGTGGAATCGAGACTTTGTCGCCGACGCCGCCGGTGGAGTGCTTGTCGACCACCGGCCTGCCGAGCCCGGTGAAATCGAGGCGCCCGCCGCTCGCGAGCATCGCCTCCATGAGGGCAAAGCCCTCCTCGTCGTCCAGGCCGCGGAAGAAGATGGCCATCAGGAGGGCCGACACCTGATAGTCCGGGTATCGGCCGGCGGCATATTCCGCGGCGAAGGTGCGCAGCTCGGCCGGGGTCAGCCGGCCGCCGTCACGCTTGCGGGTGATGAGATCGATGAGATGCATTGACCGTGTACCGACGCGCCCCGTACGTTCCCACGTGGGCCGGAAACGGGCGCACGCCCCCGGTCACACGCACTACGACGCAGCGCGGGAAATGTCACGGGCCAGCGCCCAAACGACGGGAGGGAGGATTGACCAACCCCACGGCGAATCCGGTCGATGCCGGCGAGGAGATCGTCAGACTCCAGGCCCGCGTCCGCGAGCTGACGCGCGAGAAGGAGCACCTGCTGGCGATCGTCGACATCCTGCAGGACGTCTCCAACTCGCTGCACTTCGTCGACATCCTGCAGGCGATTGCCGGCAAGCTGGGACAGACCTTCGGCCTCGACCGCTGCTCGATCTTCCTTGCCGGCGAGCGCGAGGGGGTGCGGCTTGTGGCAAGCTACGAGGACGCGTCCATCCGCAACCTGGTCGTGGACCTGGACCGATACCCCGAACTCAAGCGCGCGTTCGACAGCGGCGAGACGGTCTTCATTCCCGACGCGGTGAACGACCCGGCCTATCGCAGCGTCCGCTCGGCGCTGGAGATGCGGAACGTCCGGTCCATCATCGTCGTTCCGATCAAGTGGCGGCAGGACGTGATCGGGGCGATCTTCCTGCGGACGGAGCGCGACGCGATGCCGTTCTCGGACGCCGACGTGCGATTCACGCAGGTCGTCGCTGAACTCACCGCGAAGGCGCTGCGCAACGCGCACCGGTTCGAGGCGCTGCTCCGGTCCACCGAGGACAAGCAGCGCGACTCGCGCCGGTCCGATCTCGAGCGGATCGCGCTGGTGGCGTTCTTGCGCCGCCTGCTCGACCGCTACGCCGGCACGCAGGACCACATGTGGGCCGAGACGCTGCTCCCGAAGGCGTCGGACGAGGAACTCGAGCGCCTCGTCGAAGTCGCACTCAACGTTGTCGCCGAAGAGGCGAAGGGCTAACCCTGCAGGAGAGGACCGCACCATGATGAGCAACAAACTCGCCGCCGGCGTCAACGCGCAGGTCGGCAACGAACTGGGCGCGTCGCACCAGTACATCGCGATCGCCACCTATTTCGACGAGGAAGGGCTGCCCGCCCTCGCCCAGCATTTCTACAAGCAGTCGCTCGAGGAGCGCGATCACGCCATGCGCTTCGTCAAGATGCTGCTCGAGGCCGGCGCGGCGGTGAAGATCCCGGCCGTCCCGGCGCCGAAATCGGAGTTCAGGAATGCGGCGGAGGCAGTGAAGCTGGCGCTCGACTCGGAGATACGCGTCACGGCGCAGATCAACGCGCTCATGGACCAGGCGATCGCGGACAAGGACCACGGCAACAAGAACGCGCTCGAGTGGTTCGTGAACGAGCAGCGCGAGGAGATGTCGTCCATGGACACGCTGCTCCGCATGGTGAAGCGCGCCGGCGAGAGCGGGCTGTTCTTCGTGGAGAACTTCCTCCTGCAGGGCGGACTCTCCGAGGGGGGCGAAGGCAAGGAAGGGGCCGAGTAGCTCCATGCGAGCCTGCCGCCCGGGGACGCCGCGCGCGTGAGCGAGCCAGCGGCGACGGCTGCGCGCGCGGCATGGTTGCGTGAGGCGCTCGAACGGGCGTCGCACGAGTACTACGTGCTCGACCGCCCGTCGCTGAGCGACGCCGAGTACGACCGGCTCTTTCACGAGCTGAAGGCACTGGAACAGGCGCACCCGGAGCTGCGCACGGCCGACTCCCCCACCCTGCGCGTCGGGGTCGATGTCGGCGCGACGCACCTCGCCAAGTACGCGCACCTCGTGCCCATGGGCTCGCTGGGCAACGCGTTCAGCGACGAGGACCTGGAATCGTGGGCGTCGTCGGGGCGCGATGTCGCCGGTGACGACTTCGACCGGTCGGGTTTCTGCTGCGAGCTGAAGATCGACGGTGCGGCCATCAGCCTCACGTACCGCGACGGCGTGCTGGCCACCGGCGCGACGCGTGGCAACGGCAGCGTGGGCGAGGACGTCACCGCCAACGTCCGCACCATCCGCGACATCCCGCTGCGCCTCGCCGGCGCCGGCTGGCCGGCGCTCATCGAGATCCGCGGCGAGGTCTACATGACCTTCGACGGATTCGAGACGATGAACGCCGAGCGCGTGAAGGCCGGCGAGCCGGTCTTCGCCAACCCGCGCAACTCGGCCGCCGGCGCCCTGCGGCAGAAGGACCCGGCGATCACCGCCAGGCGTCCGCTGCGCTTCTTCGGCTACGCATTCGCCGTCCCCGGCTCCGCCTCGCTGCCGTTTGCCACGCAGTGGGATTTGCTCGACACGCTCGCGAGTTGGGGCATTCCCGTGGCGCCGCACCGCCAGCGTTGCGCTTCGCTTGCCGAGGTGCACGCATGGGTGCACGCCCTTGAGACGACACACCGCGCCGAGCTCGCTTTCGCCATTGACGGCGGTGTCGTGAAGGTGAATGCACTGGCGACGCAGGCCGACCTGGGCTCCACGGCCGCGGGCCGCGAGCCGCGCTGGGCCATCGCGCGCAAGTTCGCCCCCGACGTCGCCGAGACACGGCTGCTGAACATCGAGATCCAGGTCGGTCGCACCGGCGTGCTGACGCCGCGTGCCGTGCTCGAACCGGTGGAGATCGGCGGCACGACCGTGACGTATGCGACGCTGCACAACTTCGACCTGATTGCGGAGAAGGACCTGCGCATCGGCGACGTCGTGCTGGTGAAGCGCGCCGGCGAGGTGATACCGCAGGTGCTGGGGCCGGTGCCGGAAAAGCGCGACGCGGAGAATCCACCGAGACCGTATCGCGCGCCCACGAAGTGTCCCCACTGCCACACGCCCGTGGTGCGCGTCGCGGACGAGGTCGCGGTGCGCTGCCCCAACGAGTGCTGCCCCGCCCGGCACCTCGAGGAACTCATCCACTTCACGGCCCGGAACGCCATGGACATTCGCGGCCTCTCCGAGCAGCGCGTGCGGCAGCTGCTCGAGGCTGGCCTCATCAGCGACCCGGCGACGCTCTACGACCTGACCGAGGACGTGATGGAGGCGCTCCCGCGCTTCGGTGCGAAGAGTGCCCAGCAGCTGGTGGCGGCCATCGAGGCGTCCAAGGCGCAGCCGCTCTCGCGGCTGCTCTTTGGCCTCGGCATTCCGGACGTCGGCGAGGAGACCGCCAAGCTGCTCGCCCGCCGCTTCGGCACGGCGGAGGCGCTGCAGGACGCATCAGCCGAGGTCATCGAGGCCATCCACGGCGTCGGCCCGTCCATCGCGGCCTCGGTGGTCGGCTGGTTCCAGAGTGCGGAGAACCGCGCGCTCGTGAAGGCGCTGGCTGCAGCGGGCGTCAACACCACGGAGCCGAAGCGGGCCGAGGCCGAGGGTGCCCTGCTGGGCAAGAAGATCGTCATCACCGGTACCTTGCCCACGCTCGGGCGCACGGAGGCCAGGGAGCTGGTGGAGGGCGCTGGCGGCAAGGTGACCGATTCGGTGTCCAAGGCCACGGACTTCGTCGTCGTGGGCGCGGAGGCCGGGAGCAAGCTCGACAAGGCGCGTGCGCTCGGGATCGAAGTGATTGACGAGGCCGAGCTCTTGCGCCGCATTGGCCGCTGACCCCTACTTTGACGCATATGGCCACCAACTTCGCGCTTGCCTCGACACCGCTCGTGGCGCTTCCCCGCCAGTCCCTCGCCGCCCTGCGCTCCGCCCTGATGCGCGACCTCGGCGGCGGCTTCGCGACGTACCTGCAGGAGGCCGGCTACGCCGGTGGTGATGCGATCTTCGCGTCGTTCCGCGAGTGGCTCGAGGCGCGCGGCGGCAATGCAGAGGCGGTGGGCTTCGCCGAGTTCCAGGGCCTGGCCGCCGAGTTCTTCCGGGACACCGGCTGGGGATCGCTCGAGATCGGCACGCTCAACGATGCCGTAATCACGCTCGATTCCCCCGACTGGGCGGAAGGCGATCCCACGCTGAACATCGGCTTCCCTGCCTGTTACTACTCGACGGGCCTGCTGGCCGACTTCCTCGGTCGCATGGCGGAGGCGCCGCTGGCGTGCTTTGAGGTGGAATGCCGCTCGAACGGCGCGACGCGCTGCCGGTTCCTGCTGGGAAGCGCCGAGGTGATCGGACAGGTGTACCAGCGGATGACCGAGGGGGTGGGGTATGTGGAGGCGGTGGCTGAGATGGCGTAGGGGCAGATGGTAGAGGGTAGGTGGTAGATGGTAGATGTTGGCCAACCGAAGAAGCGCCCGGTACTCGCGATGAGTCCGGGCGCTTCGACGATCTACCATCTACCATCTGCCCTTCAGTATCCCCCCGGATCATCCAGATACACCGCCTCGTACTTCGGATTCGGCACGAGGTCGCCGTCGTGCAGGATCTCGCGGTCCCAGGGCAGCACGATGGTGCTCTCCGTGGCGAGGGCGTAGAAGTCGGGCTCGTAGGTGCCGCAGCGGAAGCTGACCGCGGTGCGGACGTCGCTGGCGCCGGCGTTGATCAGCGCCGCCTTGGCGAGGCGCATCGTCTCGCCGCTGTCGCAGGTCTCGTCCACCAGCAGGACGCGCTTGCCGCGCACCTGGCCGGGCGCGCCGCCGAGCACCGCCGGCGTCTCGCGCACGTGCGCGGCGCCGAAGCGCCGGCTGACCATGATCGAGTGGAACTCGCAGTCGAGAATCGCGGCCACCACGCATCCGGGCACCACGCCGGCGGTGGCAACCCCCACGACGACCTCCGGGATGAAGTCGCGCGCCACCTTCAGGGCCAGGGCCCGGGAGAGCTCACCAAACAGGGGCCATTCGACATGCAGGACCCCCTTGGCGGGATCAACAGCGGTCTTGCGGGGTGACATGGCGGCTCCGGAGCGAGGGCTGGGAACGTCGTTTGTGAAGGTACCCCTCGCCCTGCACCGGCGGAAGCGCGCGGTTGCTGCCCCTGTGGGGGACGCATAGGTTGTGCCGTTGGACTCCTCCCGCGCGTCTATAGTTGGTTCCGCTAGCTCTACCGCGCTGGCGGGCATACTCCTTCATTCTGCGAACCCGCCGCGCCCTATGTCCTGGTGGAACCGCCTTTTTGGCGGCAAGTCAGACAGCGATGCCCGACCGCAGCGCCTCGATTATCTGAACGAGGCGCTGCTGCTCGAGCGTCAGGGGGACTATGACGCGGCCATCACGTCGTACCGGCTCGCCCTGCGCGATCATCCGGACGACTTGCGCGTGCTGCAGAACATGGCCATCGCGTACTCGCGCACGGGGCGCCTCGAAGAGGCGATCCGCGCGTACCGCAAGTCGCTGGAACTCGACCCGTCGCTCTCGGGCGCGCATTATGGCCTCGCCTTCCTGTTGATCAAGCGCGGGGACGTCGTGGCCGCGGTGAAGCACCTCGAAGCCTTTCTTGCAAGCCCGCCGGCCGGCGCCGAATCCGAGCGCTGGGTGCGGCACGCGGAGGCGACGCTCGAGTCGCTGCGAAACCCGGCATCCGGCGAGTCGCCGGCCGGGCCGAGCGAGACCTAGTGGGCAAGGTCCTCTCGATCGTCAGCCAGAAGGGGGGCGTCGGCAAGACGACGAGCGCCGTGAACCTCGCCGCGGCTTTCGCCCGCCGCGGCATGAAGACGCTCCTCGTTGACGTGGACCCGCAGGGCTCGGTGCGTTTTGGCGTTGGCCTGCGGCAGGGCGTGGACACGCGAGGCTTCGCCGACTACCTGCGCGGGGCGCGCACGCTGCGGGAGGTCATCCTCCCCACCGCCCTGCCCTGGCTGCGCGTCATGCTCGTGGGCACCGTCACCGACGGCGCCGACCACAGCGACTATCAGGCGCGGGTTGCCGCGAGCGACCTCCTGCCGCGCATGCTGCAGGCGGCGCGCGAACGGTGCGACGTCGTGGTGGTGGACACGCCGCCGGGGCTCGGCCCCATCGCCCGGCGGGTCCTCGAGAGCACCGACCGCGTGCTGGTGCCGATGCAGGCGGAGCCGCTGGCGCTGCAGACAACGCCGCAGATTCTTCGGAGCATCCAGGACGTGGTGGCGTCCCATCCGGCGCTGACACTCGACGGCCTCCTGATGACCATGTATGAAGCCGGGAACCCCGCGTGCGAGCGAACGGTGAAGTACGTCCGGGAACACCTGCCGGCGGCCATGGTATGCGATATCATGATTCCGCGTTCCTATGCGCTCGCCGAGGCGTTCGCCGCCGGCCAGCCCGCGGTGGTGCGCGATCCCGCCGATCCGGCCAGCCAGGCGTACGTGAACCTCGCCTTGCGGGTCGCTGAGCGGCTCTCCGCGGAGACCGAATGAGGCGCGCGCCGCGCTGGGTGGCGGCGGCCGTCGTGGCCGCGGCCTGGGTGGGGGCCTGCTCCGATGTGGGGACCACCCCTGACGGCATCGTGGCGCTCGCGTTCGACACGCTGCCGTATCCCTCGGTGGTCGCCCGCGACACCATGCGCGACTCCACGGGCAAGGCTGCACCGCTACGCGCGGTTGCCTACAACGCCGACGGCGATGTCATCGCCAATCCTCCCGTGCGCTACATCGCGCTCGACACCGGCGTGGACATCAGCAGCCAGGGCTACCTGATCGCGACGACGCGGACGAGCGGCACGGTGCGCCTGGTGGCGGCGGCGGCTTCGCTGCAGTCATTGCCGAAGACGGTGACCGTCACGCGCGAGCCATCCAGGTTTGCGGCAAGTGGCGCGACGGCGGACACCCTGCTGTATACGTCCCCCGACACGGCGTCGAAGAACGTCAGCAAGGCGATGACGGTGAAGTTGACCCGCGACAGCGCGGGGACGGCTGTGAACGTGCCGGGCTTCCTCGTGAGCTGGCTCGTGACATTTCGCGGTCAAACGATCCTGCCGACGGACACGACCCTCGCTTCGCTCTGGGAAGACGCGACGAGTCGCCGCGTGAGTCTCGTGGACACGACCGGAACCGACGGCACCGCCGCCCGGACCCTGCGCATCCGCCCCTACGCCCTGCCGTCCACCGCCGACTCCTTCGTGGTCGAAGCCTCCACCCGCTTCCGCGGCGCGCCAGTAGCGGGAAGCCCCGTGAAGTTCGTAATTCACTTCCGACCAAAGTAGGCGCGCTGGCCGCGGCCCCCGCCGCGCGGCGTGTCCAATCCCCCGCCGAGTGGAGCTGACGATGATCGCACAGGGAGGCCCGCGCCCAGCCCCGGGCACGCTGAATCGCCTGTTCTTCGACGCGATGGCCGCGTACGACCGTCCGGACGCGATGAACCACCGCGTAGGCCCCGGCCAGTGGCAGGCCATCTCGCACCGGGAAACGGAGCGCCGCGTGCGCCACCTCTCGCTGGGACTCGCCGAACTCGGACTCAGACCCGGCGACCGGGCCGCGCTGATCTCGGAGAATCGCCCGGAGTGGGCCCTCACCGACTGGGCGTGCCTGACCGGACGACTCGCCGACGTTCCGATCTATCCGTCGCTCCCCGCCGAGCAGGTGGTGCACCCGCTCAATGATTCCGGCGCGGTGATCGTGTTCGTGTCGGGCGAGGCGCACGCGGCGAAGATCGCCGCCATTCGCGGGCAGTGTCCCGCACTGCGGCACGTGATCACCTTCACCAGCGACCTCGTGCCGGGCGCCGACCTGACGTTCGCCGAGGTGGAGGCGCGCGGCGCCGCGGTGGACACGCCGGAGCGGGCCGCGCACTGGAAGGCCGACGCGCTCGCCGCGCAGCCCAACGACCTCGCGACACTCATCTACACGTCGGGAACGACCGGGCTGCCCAAGGGGGTGATGCTGTCGCACGACAACATCTTCTCCAACGTGCAGGCCTGCAAGGGGGTGATCCCGCTCGACAGGGGCCGGGAGGTGGCACTCAGCTTCCTGCCGCTCTGCCACATCTTCGAGCGGATGGGCGACTACATGTATTGGGCGATGGGGGCGGGCATCCATTACGTGGACAGCTTCGACACGGTGCCCATTGCGCTGCAGGAGGCGCGGCCGACCGTTGCGATGTCGGTGCCACGGCTCTACGAGAAGATGTACGCCCGCGCGTTCGAGAACGCGCTCGCCAGTGGCGCCGTCAAGAAGCGGATCTTCTTCTGGGCGCGCGCAGTGGCCGACCGGTGGGCCGACGCCACGCTCGCGGGAAAGGAACCCACCGGCCCATTGGCCTGGCAGTATGCGCTGGCACAGAAGCTCGTCTTCAGCAAGATCAAGATGCGCACCGGCGGCCGCATGAAGTACTTCGTCTCGGGCGGCGCCCCGCTCTCGCCGGAAATCAACAAGTTCTTCTATGCCGCCGGGTTGACGATCCTCGAGGGATACGGGCTCACCGAGACGTCACCGGTGATCGGCGTCAACTGCCCGTCGGCCTTCCGCATCGGGACCATCGGCCGGCCGATCGCCGGCGTCGAGGTGCAGGTCGCCGGAGACGGCGAGATCCTGACGCGCGGACCGCACGTGATGCAGGGCTACTGGAACCGCCCCGACGCCACGGCGGAGGCGATTGACGCCGACGGCTGGTTCCACACCGGCGACATCGGCGTGCTGGAAGATGGCTTCCTGCGCATCACCGACCGCAAGAAGGACATCATCGTGACGGCGGGCGGCAAGAACATCGCGCCACAGCCCATCGAGAACGGCTTCAAGACCAACAAGTACGTCTCGCAGGCCGTGATGATCGGCGACAAGCGAAAGTTCCCGGTGGTGCTGGTGGTACCGGAGTTCGCCGCGCTCGAACGCTGGGCCGCACGGCACAACATCTACTGGACCGAGCGCGCGCAGTTGCTGCAGATGCCGACGATCCAGCAGAAGATGGAGCAGGAGATCGCCGAGGAGTGCGAGAAGATGAAGCTGGCGACCTTCGAGACGCCCAAGAAGGTGGCGATCCTCGAGCACGACTTCACGGTGGATCGCGGCGAGCTGACACCGACGCTCAAGGTGAAGCGGCGGGTGATCGACAAGACGTATGCGGCGCTGATTGACTCGCTCTACGAGGGCGTGGAGTAGAGGAACGGAGAGAGCAAACTGCGAACTGCTTGCCGCGGATTTCGCGGAAGGCGACGGAGGAACGCGGATAACACGTTGCGGACCCTTCAAGCAGGATCCGTGTGCATCCGCGCCCGATCCGCGAAATCCGCGGCAAGGCCGTTGGCAGTTCCCCCGTCACAGCCCCGGGACTTGGGTGAACGGCGGAACCGCTACATCTGCCGTTGGGCTCGCGAAAGCGTAATCACGTCGCCGGCCTTCTCTGCCACCCAGTGCCGTTCGTCGCGGGCGAGCTCGCGAGCGCCGGCCGGCAGCACGGCACTCGCGGGGGCGACGAGGCGGCCGCCGGCGCGAAGGATGCGCAGCGCGTCGGCCAGGCGGGCGCTCGTCGCCCGGTCCATCGCGATGCCGTGCAGTGACGCGCCGGCGAGCGGCCAGCGGTCGCCGACCCCCGACAGGATGCCCGCACCGTCAGCGGCCGTGATTCCCGCGGGAGGATCCACCAGCAGGTACTCGGCGGTGATCAGGACCAGCAGCCCCGGGGCCAGGCTTCCCCACGCCGCATCGAGCAGGTAGAGTCCGCGCTCCTCCACGTGCAGCAACGCGGCGGCACGCAGCACCTCGTCGTCGGTAGCCGGCATCGGTGCGCTGGGCGTCGCCTCACCGAACGACACGACTCCACCGCGCACCTCGAACTCGGCGTTGCAGACGGGGCAGCCAAGCGTGGCGTCGACCAGACGGCGATGCTCCGCGCGCGACACCGCCGCCACGAGCCATGAGTCTTCGTGGACGTGGGGGCAGCGCAGGCGGTCGATCAGCTCAACCAACACGGGCGCGCCTCACGACTCGAGCGGATGACGCCAGCGCAGCCCTGGAAAGCGTGCGAAATCGCGATCGGTGCTCACCCACTCGCACCCCTGCTCGATCGCGAGCGCGGCAAACCACGCGCCAGTGACGAGCCCGCCCACGGCGTTCGTGGTTCGGCAGAGACCAGTGAAGATATCCCAATGCCGGGCGCCCGGTGACACCGACAGGACGTTGGGCGACGCGCGCACGAACTCCGCGAAGTCCATGGCCAAGCCCATCGGCGTCGGAGGTCGGAAGATGCGTCGGTGCGTGAGGATTCTCACGGTTCCACTCAACACCATATCCGACACCCCCACCGACTCGGCGCCTCCAAGCACCCGGCGGAGGTACGCCGAGTACTCCGCGTGACGATCGGCGTCCTCGCGCATGGCGTAGACCAGGACGTTGACATCCAGCAGGATCATCGGCCGTCGATGTCCATGAGGTCCTCGAGCGCCGCGTTGCAGTCGAGGTCCACGCCCGGCAGCACTCCCTGACCGCGAAATGTCGGCCACGCACGCGGCGGCTCGGACACGCGTCGCGGCCTCGCCGTCAGCGAGGCGCGCACCGCGTCAACGATGAGCTCGTTGAGGGTGACCCCGCCCGCGGCGGCCTGCTGCTTGGCCTTGGCCAACAACTGATCGGGAAGCCGGATGGTGGTGCGCATGCATTTAAATGTCATGCCATGACATTTAAATGTCAAGCACTTCCTCAGCTCGGCGAGAGGCGCAGTTCGTACACCGTCATGTGGGGCGGCTGGGCGAGTGCGTAGAGCACGGCGCGCGCCACGTCGTCGGGCTTCAGCATCGCCGCGCGCGATGCCAGCGTCTTGCCCAGTTCCGCTTCGTGCGCATCCCAGATGCCGGTGTCCACCGCTCCCGGCGAGACGAGCGTGGCGCGCACCCCCGAGCCACGCGCCTCGGCGTAGAGGACCTCGTGCAGGGCGCGCAGGCCGTACTTGGAGGCGCTGTACGCGCCGTTCATGGGCCAGATGCTGCGGTCGGCCACCGTGCCGATGGACACCACGTGCCCGCTGCGGCGCGCGCGCATGGCCGGGAGAAAGGCGTGCAACACGCGAAAGGGCGCGGCAAGATTGACGTCGAGCGTGGCGGCAAACTCGTCGGGGTCCTGCTCGGTGAGCCGCGCGCGCGGATAGATGCCCGCGTTATTCACCAGGATGTCGGGGACGCCGCCGGCCCAGACCGTGACCTCCGCGGTCATGCGGGCGACGTCTCCAGCCTTCGTGCAATCGGCCGGCACCACGAGGTGGCCATCGCCGAGTTCACGGGCGAGCGCGTGCAGGGCATCGGCGCCGCGCGCGACGAGGGCGAGCCGCGCCCCCGCGCCGGCGAGCGCGCGCGCGGTGGCGGCGCCGATGCCGCGCGACGCCCCGGTGATGAGGGCGGTGCGTCCTTCCAACGGCAGAGGCACGGGCACAGGCACGGGCACAGGCACGGGCACAGGCACGGGCACAGGCACGGGCACAGGCACGGGCGCAGGCACGGGACTGCCGCTTCTGCCGGACATCAGCGCAGCGGGTTCGATGGGCCGTGCGCGAGGCGCAGGAACTCGTCGCGCGTCTTGGCGTCATCGCGGAACGCGCCGCGCAGCGCCGACGTGATGGTCTTCGAGTTCTGCTTCTCCACGCCGCGCATCATCATGCACAGGTGGTACGCCTCGATGACCACGCCCACGCCAAGCGGCTTGAGCACCTCCTCGATGGCGGCGGCCACCTGCTCGGTGAGGCGTTCCTGCACCTGCAGTCGGCGCGAGAAGATGTCGACGATGCGCGGCAGCTTGGAGAGCCCGACGATCTTGCCGTTGGGGATGTAGGCGATGTGCGCCTTGCCGAAGAACGGGAGCATGTGGTGCTCGCACATCGAGTAGAGCTCGATGTCGCGCACCATCACCATCGAGTGGTGCTCCTCGTCGAAGACGGCGCCGCCGACGACATCGGCCACGTCCATCTGGTAGCCGCGTGTCAGCCAGGTCAGCGACTTCGCGACGCGACTCGGCGTCTTGGCGAGCCCGTCGCGCGTGGGCTCCTCACCGAGGAGCTCGAGCTGTCGGCGGACGAGGTTCTCGAACTCCAGGTAGCGGTCGCCGCCGATGTCGGCGGCGGAGCCGGCCTCGTCGAACGGGTCACCGGCCGCGTCGAGGCGGGCGGAGCGCAACGGACGGGGGGGCCGGGGGGGCCGGGGGGACCGGGGGGCATCAGCGGCCATCGTATTCAACCCAGTTGTTTTCGGTTTCGCACAGCCGGAGGCGCGACAGCGTGCGTGGCCGGAGGGCCGGCTCGAGGACGCGCCAGAACATCAGGATAATGTTCTCGGACGTGGGGTTTGTTCCCGTCATCTCCGCGACGTCCAGGTTGAAATTGCGGTGGTCCACCCGGTCCAGGAGCGTGCGCTCGACGATCCGCTTCACCTCGGCGAGGTCAATGACGTACCCCGACACCGGGTCGGGCTCCCCGGTGACCGAGACCTCAAGCGTGTAGTTGTGGCCGTGCCAGTTCGGCGAGTTGCACTTGCCGAAGAGCCGCTCGTTCTCCTCGTCGCTGAGCCCCGGATTGTGTATTCGGTGGGCGGCGTTGAAGGCCAGGCGGCGGGTGACGGTGAGGAGGGGCATGGGGGAAAGATAGCGCCAACGGTGGAGGTTGCGTGCCCCGCCGGCCGGAGCCTCAACGACCACCGCAAGGATTGGCTACCCCGCACAAGGAAACGGTGACGCACGCCTCACGGAGCGTTTGCATGGTGCGGCATGTCGACCACTTGCTTTCATTCTGCCGCCGAGCGTACGCTATGGGCATGCCCGCCAACACGGAACAACGGTACTGGACTCCGGACGACGTCTGGGCGCTGCCCGACGACGGCAAACGGTACGAGTGCATCGACGGGGCCCTGCTGGTGACGCCGTCGCCGAACGTCCCGCACCAGCGGGTGCTCGGACGGCTGTTCGTGGTGATGGCGTCCTACGTCGCGGCCCAGCGCCTTGGTGAGGCCTTTCTGTCGCCGGCTGACATTCAGTTGAACGCCGGCAATCTCGTGCAACCCGACCTGTTCGTCATTCCCACGCTGGCTCACGGCCACGCGGCGGGTTCCTGGACAGAGATCAAGGAACTTCTGCTCGCCGTCGAGGTGCTTTCGCCGTCCACCGCGCGCTACGACCGCACGCTGAAGCGGCGGTACTACCAGCGATCCGGTGTCGGCGAGTACTGGGTCGTGGACGCCAACAGCCACCTCGTGGAACGCTGGCTGCCAACGGACGAACGTCCGGAAATCCTCAGCGAGACGCTGACGTGGCAGCCGGCGGGGGCGCCCGAGGCGCTGTCGATTGACCTGGCCGCGTTGTTCGGGGACGCGCTCGGGGCGTAATCGGCGGTCGATCGATCACCGCATCGGTTCACGCCCCCGTGCCAGCCGCGAACGGCGTTGCAGCGGCCTGGCTGCCTCTGGACTCCTGATCGCCGCCAGCGCATTCTCATGGGCGTTGCCGTTCCTGCCCCCCAACCCGCCCCCGTATGCCGATTTCCCTGACCATCAACGGGAAGCCCACGACCGTGGACGTCCCCCCAGAGATGCCGCTGCTCTGGGTGCTGCGCGACGTCCTCAACCTCAAGGGCACCAAGTACGGGTGCGGCATCTCGCAGTGCGGCGCGTGCACGGTGCACCTCGCCGGCGCACCCGTGCGCTCCTGTGGCATCCCCATCTCCGCCGCGTCGGGGATGAGCATCACGACCATCGAGGGACTGTCGGCCACCGGGTCGCACCCGGTGCAGAAGGCCTGGGAGCAGCTCGACGTGGCGCAGTGTGGCTACTGCCAGGCCGGGCAGATCATGACCGCGGTCTCGCTGCTCCGGAACAAGAAGAACCCGACCGACGCCGACATTGACGCGGCCATGCAGAACATCTGCCGCTGTGGCACCTACAACCGGATTCGCGACGCCATTCGGTTGGCGGCACGCAGCGCGCCGGCGGGAGCAACTCCTGCTCGCGCGCCGGGCGACGACCTCACAGGGGAGGAATAGGCCATGGCCGATTCCCTCCAGACCGACCGCCGCTCGTTCCTGCAGGTACTCGCTGTCGTGGGCGGAGGCGTGATGTTCGGCATTCACGCGCGCGACGCCGAGGCCGGCGAGCTCGAGCCGGGCGCCGCGCCCTTCGCGCCGAACGCCTTCATTCGCATCACTAGCGACAACCGCATCACGCTCATCGCCAAGAACCCCGAGGAGGGACAGGGCGTCAAGCAGTCGCTGCCGATGATCATCTGCGAGGAACTCGACGCCGACTGGTCGCAGATCACCGTGGAGCAGGCGCTGAGCGACGAGTCGAAGTACGGCCGGCAGTTCGCCGGCGGCTCGCTGAGCACGCCCATGAACTACGACAATCACCGCCGGCTCGGCGCCGCCGCCCGCGCGATGCTCGTGGCTGCGGCGGCCAAGACGTGGAACGTCCCGGTGGGTGAGCTGACCACAGTCCGGGCGCAGGTATCGCACAACGCGAGCGGCCGGCGGGCGACGTATGGCCAGTTGGCGGCAACCGCAGCGACCATGCCGGCACCCGACCTCGCCACGGTGGCGCTGAAGGACCCCCGGACGTTCCGCCTGCTCGGCAAGCGCGTGCCGGGCGTGGACAATCGCAAGATCGTCACAGGCAAGCCACTGTTCGGCATTGACGTCGTGGTGCCGGGCATGTTGCACGCCGTCTTCGAGAAGAGCCCGGTCTTCGGCGCCACGGTGGTGAGCGCGAACCTCGCGACGATTCGTCGGCAGCCTGGCGTGAAGCACGCCTTCATCGTGGACGGCGTGGGCACGGCGCTCGACGGCTTGATGCCGGGCGTCGCCATCGTGGCCGACACCTGGTACAACGCCAAGACCGCGCGTGAGAAGCTGCAGGTGAAGTGGGCGGAGCACCCGACCGCGAAGCAGTCCACCGAGTGGTTCGCGCAAACGGCGAAGGAACTGTCGGCCAAGCCGGCGGACCGCGTGGTGCGCAAGGACGGCGACGTGGACGCCGCGTTCGCTGCCGCGACCAAGGTGGTGGAGGCCGAGTACTTCTACCCGTTCATCTCGCACGCCACGCTGGAACCGCAGAACTGCACCGCGCACTTCAAGGACGGCAAGCTCGAGATCTGGGCGCCGACGCAGATGCCGCAGCCCGGGCGCGAGCTGGTGAGCCGGACGATGGGCATCGCGCCGCAGGACATCACCATCCACCTGACGCGCATCGGCGGCGGCTTCGGGCGGCGCCTCAAGAACGATTACATGGTGGAGGCCGCATGGATCGCGCGTGAGGCCGGAGCGCCGGTGAAGCTTCTGTGGACGCGCGAGGACGACATGCGCCACGGCCACTATCGGCCGGCCGGGTTCCATTTCCTCAAGGGCGCAGTCGACGCCAGCGGCAAGATCGTAGCGTGGAAGAACCGCGTGGTCGTGGAGCCGTACATGCGCCTCGGCGAGTTCCCTGGGCGCTACATCGCCAACTACCTGCTCGAGACGTCCACCCTCGCGCACGGCGTGCCCACGGGCGCGCTGCGGGCGCCGGGGAGCAACGGCATCGCGTTCGCCATCCAGTCGTTCATCGACGAGCTGGCGCACGCGGCAGACAAGGATCCGCTGCAGTTTCGGCTCGACCTGCTGACGCCCGCGATGCCGCCGGTGCAGGGCGACGCGTTCAATGCGGAGCGCATGCGCGGCGTGCTCGAACTGGTGCGCGAGAAGTCAGGCTGGGGCACGCGCACGCCGGCGAAGGGGCACGGGCTGGGCGTGGCGTTCCACTTCTCGCATCAGGGGTACTTCGCGGAGGTTGTGGAGGCGTCGGTCGGCGCGCGGGGCGAGGTGAAGGTGCACAGGGTGTGGGTGGCGGGCGATGTCGGGTCGCAGATCACCAACCTCAGCGGCGCCGAGAACCAGTGCCAGGGCTCGTGCATTGATGGCGTGTCGGCGGCCCTGGGCCAGGAGATCACGATCACGGATGGCCGCGCGGTGCAGGGCAACTTCGACTCGTATCCCCTGCTGCGCATGGCGCGCGCCTTCCCCGTGGAGGTGCACTTCAAGATCACCGACAATCCACCGACGGGGATGGGCGAGCCGGCGCTGCCGCCGGTGATTCCGGCGCTCTGCAACGCGATCTTCGCGGCGACGGGGAAACGGATTCGGTCGCTGCCGATTGGGGATCAGCTGGGGTATCAGAACTCGTAGCCCTGCGCTCGCCAGTAGTGCCAGTCCTCGATGGCTTGTCGGGTGGGTGCGTCCACATGCCGCCCGGCGAGCTGGGCGAGCGGCACCGCGACGCGACGGCCTTGCCATCGCACGCGAACGAACATCTCGTGCTGGCACTCTTCGTCTGGCGCCATGGCGAGCACCGTGACGTCCTCACCTTTCTTCAGCGGTGAGGTTGCGCGCTGCGCGATGCATCGCGCAGCAAACGGGAACGTGAGAGACTCCTCCAGATAGTAGTACCAGCCCATCACGTGTTCATCGGGGCCGTACGCATCGACGAGGATCTCGTCATGAATCCGGGCTTCGCGCACGGGGTTCCGCTTCGCTGATGACCGACTCATTGGTCTGCGCGTCGAGCGCCGCGCCCGCTCTTGCGCGCCGTCCTGCGGCGGCCGTCGAGCCGACGCGATCTGGCCTGCTCAAGCAACTGACCAGCGCTACGTGGTGCACCAGGAGAATTCTCAAAGGCCGCGCGCATCAAGTCCGGGTTCAGTCCGAGGAACTCCGCGAACAGATGGAGCGCGCCGTCCTGCATAGTCAGCGCGGCCGGGCGAGGAGGTTCTGCAGCGGCGAACGGACGGTCACCACACTGCACGGACAGGAGCCAGAGCAGGTACAACGGAGCGAGGTCGCCCGACAGCAATCGGCTGCGCATGAGCGCGAGCGGTACGGGCCACGCGGCCGGTTCTGGGAACTCATCGTCGCGCCACTTGTCAGCCGAGTCGTCGCTTTCGTCTCCTTCGAACGCCGGCAGCGAGGAGTTTTCAGCGGGCGACATCTCAAGAACTACCATCTTCCCGTGTACCGCGACCGACGCGGCGCGACTGGACCGCGCCTTGCTGCGCAGCACGGCAACGTACGGCCGCCAGTTGGACAGGGCGATGGCCCGCGAGGGGAATCGCAGCATCCCCCAGTCGGGAACGCCATTGCCCGTGTGCACGAAAAGGTCGAAGTATCGACCGAGCATGTCGCTTGGGCTGCCCTTGAGCCCGCCCCAGTCGTACCAGTTGTAGAACCGGTTCGGGGTGATGGTCGCCCGCGTGGAGATGCGGCGGAGGGCGCGCATCTGCGGGGCCGTCAGGCAACGGTCAAGCGCGAAGAATTCGTAGGTCTCGTGGTAGCTCACGGATTCTACTCCACGTTGCCAAGAGAGCCGGCACAGCTGCGAGGGTGAGCAGCAGCACATGCGGAAAGGTAACGCCGAAGTCAGCGCGCTCAATTGACACAGAGCGCACCAACTTGGTGACGCGACCGAAGCGGAGACACGACAAACTGCCGCCATGGCCTCGTCTTGTCTTCCCCCACCCGCCGAGCGTACCGTATGCGCATGCCTGCCGCGACTGACACACGGTCCTGGACCCCGGATGACGTCTGGGCGTTGCCCGACGACGGCAACCGGTACGAGTGCATTGACGGGGTGCTGCTGGTGACGCCCGCCGCCGTCAGTGAGCACCAACGGTTTATTGAGCAGTTGTTTCTGAACCTCGCCCCGCAGGTGCGGACCCGGGCGCTCGGCGAGTTGCGCTGCCTGGCTGCAGATATCCGGTTGCATCCGGGGAACCTGGTGCAGCCGGACCTGTTCGTCGCTGCTCCGGCGGCCGACGGACGCTTGGTGCGTGACTGGAGCGAGATCACTTCGTTGCGGCTTGCGGTCGAGGTATTGTCGCCCTCCACGGCGCGCTACGACCGTGGACTCAAACGCCGCTACTACCAGCGGGCCCTGGTCGAGGAATACTGGATCGTCGACCTCGAGGCGCGCCTGGTGGAGCGGTGGCGTCCCGACGACGAACGTCCCGAGATCCTGAGCCAGACGCTGACGTGGCAGCCGTCAGGCGCGGACGAGCCGCTGGTGGTTGACCTCGAGGCGCTGTTCAAGGACGTGCTGGGGGAGTAGGCGCTCACGAGTCTTTCCTGGCGCGTGTGCGTGAGGACTCGGCCCATGGTCCTGCGTGCGCAGGCGAATCGGCGATTCCTCGGCGGCGCGCGTGGATTCATTGGACACGATTGTCGCGAAGCGAGCGGGGGCCGTCACCCTCACGTCGTCGGCGGGGGGATGAGGGACTCGGTGGCCTGCGAGGTCTCTTGCTATCCGCGTACGACAAGCCGTGGGCGGACTTCGATGCGCGTGCCCTCGCGAGTGGCACTCCGTGGCGTCTCCGCATCCAGGTGCTTCCTGACCGGCGCTGCGGCGTCTGCCCTGAACGGTCGGCCGCTGATGATCTCGACCCAACGATTCGACCCCGGCGTTCCGGTGCTGCTGATGACCTACGGGAACTCCTGGCGTTCCCGCATGCTGCTCGGGCCGATCACCATCAGCGAGGGCGTGCCCGGCGACATCGACTGGACCACCATCAGCGAGGGCGCTTCACGCACAGCGCCCCCGGCGATGCTGGCAGGGCCTCCGCCACCCTCCGTTGCGGTCCGCAACGGTCAGTCACACCCAGCACGGAAACGGTGACGCTGGTCAGGAATTCTGTGCGCATCATCAGGCTTGGTCCGCACTTGCCTTCTCTTTCCCGCCGAGCGTACCGTATGGGCATGGCTATCGCGACCGAGTCCAGGTACTGGCTCCCAGACGACCTCGATACGCTCCCGGAGGACGGGAACCGCCACGAGTGCATCGACGGGGTGCTGTTGGTGACGCCGTCACCCAACGGGCCGCACCAGTCGGTGGTGATACCGCTGGGATCGCTAGCGAGACGCTTCACTGGAACCCACCGGGTGCAGCGGTGCCACTCGACATCGATCTCCCCGCGCTGTTCGAAGAGGCGCTCGGCACGCCGTAGGCGTGCGCCGCGCAGCCCAGCGTACGCCCCACACGCACAACGCCCCGCTCACCGAAATGAACGGGGCGCTGCTCCAAGCTGGAACGAAGCGGGGTTTTTGAAGCCCTGTCGAATGATGAGCCCCTCACCCGGCCTTCCGCCTTCCCCGCGTGGGGGCCTGACGTCAACCAAGTTGTCGGATGCCACTCGGAGGACTTGTTGGCTCAAAAAAGTAGTCCGCTTCGCCCCTTCCGAGCTCTACAATAGCATCGGGGCCAGCGTCCTGAAAGTGGAGCCCGACGGCGCCCCGTGCCCGCGCCGGCACGGCGCATACCGGAACGCCGCCCGACACGTCGCCTTCCGTCCGGCGCCACCACGCGCTTAGCTTCCACCCATGCCCTACACCCTCGCCGGCCTCGCCCTGCTCGTCGTCTGGGGAGTCGCCACCGTGCTCTATCAGGCACCGGGCTGGATTCACCTGCTCCTCACCGGCGGCGTCGCGCTCTGGGTGTACGGCATCGTGAAGCCCAAGGCCATCGGCAGAAAGTAGCGCGCAGCGGCGTGCTTGCATGCCGGCGCGCCGGCATGCAAGCCTGCGTGTGCGTGAGGCGCCGCGTTCAGATCTCCCAGTTCGAAAAGACCGCGCCCCGCTCCGGGATTCGCTCAGCGCTGCCCGCGAGTGTCATGCGCAGGTCCGTCCACCGCACGCGTCCGCCGGCGGCGACCAGCCTCTGGTAGGCGTCGGGGTAGTCGCCCTGCACGCGCACCGCCGCGCGGACCATCCCGCAGTCGCGTGCGTAGCCGCCAACGGCCGAAAGCAGGGGCGTCAACTGCGCCAGGTCACCCACCGCGAGCTTCAGCACGCGCACCTCATCACGCGGCCGGCCCTCGATGAGCGCCGCCTCGTGGCAGAGCGCGAACCCTTCCAGGCCGCCCGGACCGTAGAGCAGCACCGTGTCGCCGATGCCTAGCTTGCGCGTGAGCTGAATCTCGCGCGTGAAGTCCACGCCGGGCTGCATGCGCTGCAGGAGCTCCGCGCACGCCCGGAGCGCCGCGTCCGTGTCGACAGCGTCGAGCCGCGACAGCAGCGAGCAGCGCGCCGGCGTCGCCTCGATCGCGAACGTGACCGTCATCCGCGCGGGGACGAAGCCCAGTCGTGAATAGAAGCCGATGTTGTCCATGGTACGCGGCATCGTCTCGAGCCCGATCACCGTACAGCCCCGCGATCGAAGAAACTCGACGCCCCGCGTCACGACCTGCTTGCCGAGCCCCGTGCCCTGCCACTCGGGCCGCACGGCCAGCGGCCCCATCCATCCCTCGGTCCCCGACTGATGCGTGACGTTGAACGCCACCATGCGGCCGTCCACATCCTCCCAGCACACGGCCCCATCGCCAGCGTCGTCAATCGCGTAACGCCAGATGACCGGGTTCAGCGGCGGTACCCGCACGCCGGCCAGCCCGTCGCGGCGGTACCGGTCGGAGAACGCATCGGCGAAGAGCTGGTTGAGCGGCCCGATGTCCTCACGCACCAGCTGGCGCAGCCGCACGCCGCGCGGCCCCGGCTTCAGCGCGGCGCTCACGCGCCGCCTCCATCCTCACCGACGCCGCCCGCACTGCCTTCGCCCTCACCGACGCCGGCGGCGGCCATCGCAAGCAGGCCGTCCGCGTCGGCCACGAGGTCGGCGTCGCCGCGTGTCACGCGTGACGCGCCTGTCTTCTCGTCGTTCCCGATGACGAAGACCTGGTCGAGCCCGTCGCGCACGTCGTCGATGTGCGTGATCACGATGACCTGGTCGAACTGGTCGCGCAGCGCGCGCAGCAGCGCGATCACGTTCTGCCGGCGCGTCTCATCGAGCGAGCCGAACACCTCGTCCAGGATCAGCAGCGAGAACGGCTGCCCGCTGCGCTCCGCGATCATCTGCGAGATGGCGAGGCGCAGGACCAGATTGGCCAGGTCCTCCTCGCCGCCGGAGATGACGGGAATCGGCACGCCATCCTCGAGGATCGCAATGCGGTATCTCTCGTCGAGGTCGAGCTCGCTGAAACGCCGGTCGGTGAGCGCCGCCAGGAAGCCGCTCGCCAGCTCGGAGATCTCGGGCCGCATCTGGTAGTTGAGGTCGGTGCGCAGGTCCGAGTAGGCGCGGTACAGCTCGTCGTGCAACCGCTTGTCGGCCTCGACCTGCTCCAGGCGATCGCGGCGCTCGGCGAGTTCGCGTTGCGCGGTGACGACGCGATCACGGTCCGACATCGCCAGCCGTGCCTCCGCCTCGGCGTTCAGCACCGCCATCGCCGCCGCCTGCACCGTGCCCTCGGCCTTCATGTGCGCCTCACGCAGCGCGGCGAACGCCTCCTCCGAGTGCGCGATCGTCCCAAGCCGCGCGGCGATTTCCTCACGCTTGCCCTGCGCCGCGGCGATGCCGCGCTGCGCCGACTCGAGTTCACGCCGCAGCGCCGGCTCGCGTTCCACCTGCGTGTTGAGCCGGTTGGCCTGCGTGCTGAGCGCCGCGAGCTCCTCGAACCGCGCCTCGAGCGCCTGGTGCCGCGCGCGCTCGTAGCCGCCGGGCAGCGAGGCCAGCTCCGCCTCGAGCGCGGCGTGCCGCTGCTCCTTTTGCGCGAGGTCGCGCGCCAGTTGCTCGAGCTGGCCGACCGCCACCTGCGTGCGCGCCAGCTTGCGCTCGAGCGCGCTCGCCTCCTGCATCGCCTGCCGGCGCTCCTCGTCGAGCGCGACGATGTCCTCGGGCATTCCCTCGAGCTGTTCGAGGCGCTGGCGGAAATAGAGCCCGTCGGCGCTCACCGCCTCGATCTGCGTCTCGAGGAACTCCATGACGCGATGGTAATGATCGAGCAGCGGCCGGCTGCACGTGGGGCACGCTCCCTCTTCGCCGGCCGCCTTCAGCTTGTCCTTCTGCTCGCGCAGTTCCTGGTACTGCGCGCGCAGCGCGTTGCGGCGCGTCTCCGCCTCCTGCCGGTCGCGCACCCACTCGGTGCGGCGTAGCTCGAGCCTGCCCTGCAGTTCCTCGAGCCGGCGACGCTTCTGCTCCATCTCCTCGGTGAGCTGCTCCTCGACCACCGGCGCCGTCTCGAGCCGCGAGCGGCCCTCGCGCAGGCGCTGCAGGTCGGCCGACAGCTCCATGGCCGACTCCTGCAGCGCCTGCCGGCGTCCGTCGGACACCGCGAGTTCGCGCTGGCTGGTCAACTGCTCGCCGATCTCGTGGAAGGGCACGAGCGCCTCGGCAAGCGGCACGAGCTGGGCGCGCGCCTCGGCCACGTGCACCAGCTCGCCCTCCACACGCTCGACCGTGCGCGTGAGCGCCGCCGCTTCGGCCTCGAGGACGCGACGCTCGGCGTCCAGCCCCTGCAACTCCTCGCGCGCGCGCTGGGCGTCCAACCACCGTGGCTGCAGCGCGCCAAGTTCCTGCTGGGCGCGCGCCTGCTCCACCGCCGCGGCGGCGGCACGCGCCTGGGCGTCGCGCAGCCGCGACTCGGCGTCGGCGAGCTGTCGGGCGAGCAGTTCCGGGTCGGGCATTCCCGAGCGCATGCCGTTGGCCTCGTTGCGCAGCGCCTTGCGGCGCTCGTCGCACAGGTCCTGCGCCGAGCGCAGCTTCTCGTAGCCGAGCACGCGCGAGAGGAACTGCGCGCGCGCCGCCGCCGTCAGCGTCGCCATCACCGCCAGTTCCTTCTGCGCCGTGAAGTAGGTGTTGTCGAACTCGTCGAGCGACATGCCGAGCTTGCGGCGCACGACGTCGGTCACCGCCGACGAGCCGGTGGCGATGGGGCGCTCTCCGCCGTCCACGAAGAGGTCGGCCGTGGTCAGCGCGCGCACCAGCCGGTAGCGGTGCCCGCCCAGGTCGAAGTCGAGTTCGATGCGCACCGGCGAGCGCGCGCTTGCGCGCGCGAACCGGATGGAGTCCACCGTGCCGCGCGTCGCGTCCCCGCCGTAGAGCGCCCACTTGATGGCCTCGAGGATCGTCGTCTTGCCCGACCCGTTCGGGCCGATGATCCCCGTCAGCCCGCTGTCGAACAGGAGCGTGCTGTCCGCGTGCTGGCGGAAGTTGACGAGGCGCAGCCGGGACAGTCTCACGCGGTCTCCGGTTCGTCCACGCCGCGCACCGCCATGTCGTGCTCGGCCTCGCGCAGGTAGTGCTCGCCCAGCGCCACCAGCCGGTCACGGTCGATGTCGCTCGTCAGCACGCGGCTGCGCAGCGCCTCGCGCAGGGTGTCGGCGAGCGACGGCCGCCTGCCGGGCGCCCCGCTCTCCGCCACGGCGGTGCGCACCACGGTGGGCCGCCGCGTGTCGAGCGCGAAGTGGAGCGCGCGCCGCTGGAACTCGCGCAGCCGCTGGTGGTCGAGTTCGCGCACGACGTGGCGCGGCACGTCGCGCACGACGAGGCGCACCACCTTGCCCTCGATGCCGCCGTCGGGGCACTTCTCCACCGTGGCGGCAATGGCCGCGTCGAGGTCCACCGCCGAGAGCCCGCGTCCGGCGATCGGCGGCAGATCGATGATCTTCCGCGTGACCGGCAGCGCGTGGAAGGCCTGCTTCCCCGTGGCGAGGTCGCGCTCGATCAGCCCCTTGCCCGGAAGCTTCGCGGCCTTCTCCTCCGCGTACTCGCCCCAACTGTTCGTGCTCGTGTAGTCGAGCGAGCCGCAGTAGTACGCGTTGGGGCCCACCTTGCGGTACACGTGGTAGTGGCCGAGCGCCACGTAGTCCCACCGCTCGTGCGACACGGCCGACGCGGGAATTGGCATCGAGGCGCGCTCGTCCTCGCGCGCTCCCTCGGGCAGCGCGCCCTCCACCTCGCCGTGGAGCAGCAGGACGTTGTGCTTGAACGCGAGGTCCGGCGACAGGTCCACGCTCCCCGGCGGCAGGTCGGGCACGGCGAGGATGGACAGCTCGTGTTCCGGGAACTGCAGCCGGCGCGTCGTCACGTCGGCGATGTGGAACCCGAGCGGCTCGAACAGGCGCAGGATGCACGTCGTCTCGCTCGAGCGCGGCATGTCGTGGTTGCCGGCGACGATGACGACGATGGCGTTCGGCAACGCCGCGCGGAGCCGGGAAAACTGCTGGAACGCGTGCAGGATGGCCGGGTTGGTCGGCCGCACGGTGTGGAAGACGTCCCCGCCGATCAGGACCAGGTCAGGCGCGAGGGCGATGACCTTGTCGATGGCGCGCGTGAACGACTGCGCCACGTCCGCCTCGCGCTGGTTCTTGCCAGCCGGCGTGACGCGCTGGAACTGGCGGAAGCCGAGGTGGAGGTCGGAGAGGTGGACGAGTCGCACAGGGCGCGGGAGCAGAGCGGAGAAATCTATGCGGAGGGACAGAGTGCGACAGAGTGCGACAGAGTACGGCAGAGAACGGCAGAGAACGGCAGAGAACGGCAGAGAACGGCAGAGAACGGCAGAGAACGGCAGCGGTTCCGATTACTGCCGTCCTCCGCCGTCCTCTGCCGTTCTCTGCCTCACTCTGCTTCGTTAGAAGCCATAGGGATCGTCGCCTCCGGCGCCAGCGAGCGGTAGGGACGCCGGGCGCGCGCCGACCGACTCGGCCTGCACCCGTGACCGGAACTGCGCGCGGAAGTAGGCCTTCACGTCCTCCGGGCGCGCCTGCAGGGTGCGATTGCGCGCGCGAAGTACATCGTCCTCCGGGGCCGCCACGATGGCCTGCTTGACCCATTCGAGGGTGACCGAGGGGTCGAGGGCCCGTAGCGTACGCGTCACCGCCACCTCGAGCGACGGCTCCGGCTCCGCCGGGAACCGCTCCACGCCCTCGCGCCCGCCCAGCACGGCGGGGCGCGGGAAGCGCACGAAGACGGGCTGTGCGAAGTGCGGGTGGCGCACCATCAACTGCCCCTTGTCGAGCGTGGAGAGCTTGATGCGCGTTGCGGGCGCGAGGGTCGCGTAGCCCGGCGTGGCGAGCTCATCCATGTCCATGCGGCCGAACAAGGCGGTGCCGCAGTTGCCGACCACCCGGCGATGCACTTGCGACCGGAACTGCTGCGCGGCGAAGAGGACGAGCCCCAGATACCGGCCGCGCTCGGCGATGTCGAGCAGCATCTGCCGCACATAGGTATCGGGCCCGTCCGACGGCGCGTACTTGTTCAGCTCGTCCACGAAGACGACGACGTGATCGACCCCGAGCGTCCGCCGTTCGAGCTGCTCGCGCAGCTGCGACACCACGCGCGCAAAGATCAGGTCCTGCGCATCCTCTTCGGAGGAGGCCACGTCGATGACATAGACGGCGCGGTCCTTGAACGACCCGAAGGGCAGGTCGTTGGAGGTGCCGTCGTCGGTGACCAGTCCGCGGCAGCGCGTGGAGATGTTGGTGAGCCGGTTGCGCACCTTGCGAATGGTGGCCACGTGGTGCGTCCGCCAGGTTTCGGCGTTGCGCGACTCCATCCCGCGCAGGACGTCGCGGAACCACTGCTCGAGGTCGGAGAACGACCGGACGGTGTGCGCGCGCGGCAGGATGGGATCGGAGAACTCCTGGTTGACGACGCGCTCGCGGATAAAGTCGATGAGGGCGTCGGCCTTGGCGTCCACGTCATCCTTGTTGAGCAGCACCTCGGCGTACTGCAGCACCTCGCGCAGCCCCCACGACAGCGGATGCACGTTGTGCGAGAGCGCGGCGTTGGAGCGCAGCGTCGCCAACGCGTGGCCGCGCGCGGTCCATGGCGCGAAGTACTCGACGTGCTGGAAGGGTTCGGCCGGCACGCCGGCCGCCTCGTACAGCGCACGGTCGGCGTCATCGAGCTTCTCGGAGAGTTGGTCGAGGAAGCAGAGGTCCGGTCCCTTCACGTTGAAGCAGACGGCGGCCACGCTCCCCTTCTGCGCCGGGAAGTGCGCGAAGATCGAGCTCAGCAGCCACTCCACCGCGCTCGTCTTCGTCGCAAGCCCTGAGACGCCCGAGATGTTGAGGTGCGCGGCCTCGGGGCCGAGGAGGAAGTCGGCGTCGAGGTAGATCGGCGCCTGCATGGTGCCGGAGCGATAGACGCCGATCGGGATGCCGGTGTGCTGCCCTGCGCGCAGGTAACCGTCCATGCGTAGCGCGACGGCGATGTCGTCCTCGGTAGCCAGGTGCACAGTACCCATGGGCACCGGCTGGAGCGGCTCGTCGGGTACATGGCGCAGCGCGTGTGCGGTATAGAGACGGATTTCGGTGCGATCGGTGGGTGCGCGCGTGGCCGCAGCCGGATCGCCGTCCGCGCCGATGACGTCGTGCAGCGGCGTCTGGAGGTCAGTGTAGGAGAAGCCCTCGACCACGACGCCGTAGATCGTGGCGAGCCGGCCCTCGCCTGTGGGCGGCCCTTCGACGCGTACGATGGTTCCGATCCCCACCGGCGCGTCGAGCGCAGTCCAGAAGTGGAACTCGTGGGGCGTGTTGGGACGGCGTTCGGTGGCGACGACTCGGCCAATGGGCATCGGGAGACGATTGAGGATTTGGAATCCGAGTCGTGATTCAGAACTTGGATTCCGGATTACGATTCAGGTCGCGCGTGCCTTGACCCACTCACCTGGTCACCGCCCGCAGGTACTCTTCCGTCAACCTAACGCCGTACGCCATCGCTCCCCAGCGGGGATCGGGGAGCGACACGGGGGCGCGCTCGGCGAGCAGCCAGCGCGAGACGAGGTCGGCGCGCTCCGCCGTCGCCCCGTCGAGCGCCGCTTCGACGCGCACGAGACCCCAGAGCGCGTCATGTGCCGCCGGCTCGCGGAGACGCAAGTACCAGCTCGCCACCGGCGCCCGACGCGGCGACGTCACGGTGAACGCCGTGGTGCGCTCACCGGCGGCGAGTGCCAGCACGACCGGCAGCGCATCGCCATCGACGTAGAGCGTGCGATGCGACTTCACCACGCCGATGGCGCGCGTCGAGTGTGCGGCGGCGCCGACGGCCGCGATGCCGCCGTCCACAAACAGCGGGCCGTCGCCCTCGGCGCACCACAACTCGGCGCATACCGTTTCGGCGCTCTCCCGCCGCCGCTGCACGGCGCTCAGTGCGCGCGCGGTGAACTCCTGCGGGTGCCACGGCCCCTCTTCGCCTCGCGCCAGCGTGTCACGCACGTCGCATTCCGCGCCGAGCGCGTCCCACGCGGCCTCGCCAACGGCGGCGCGCGGCACGAAGAGCGCGCGTTCCACGCGCACGCTGTCCGACCGCCAGGCGACGAGCGTGCGCGAGCGCCGGAGTCGCACCGCGGCAGCGACGGTGCCGTGCACCAGCGGGATGCCGCCTGGCCAGTGCGCGATCACGCGGCTTTCCTGGATGCCGTCGAGAAAGGCGGCGATGCCGACCACGGGATCGCCCGGCACGCGGCGCACACGCACCGCGTCGCCCTCGAGCGGTTCCGCGCGCTGCAGCCGCGGCGGCTCGGGGGCGACGAGGCGCAGCTCGAGCGGCGGCTCGGATGCGGCCTCCGCAGCGCCCGCCTGCCGCACCGCCCGCAGGGCATCGCGCACGCTTGCGGCCCCCCCGGATGGCGGGTACGTTGGCCCCATGCGTCGTTCCGCACTCATGCTGAGCATCCTAGCCCTCGCCGCGGGATGCGACAAGGCGAAGCAGGAACCGGGCGACGACTCGCCGCCGCCCTCGTTCGACGTGGCCACCAAGCCGCCGCTGGTCTTTCAGGCATTCGGCACCCTGGACTCCGCGCGTCTCGTGCCCATCGCGGCCGTCATCCATGGCAGCGTCAAGCCGATCGAGCTGCCGGACGCTGACTGGCGCCGGCTCGACTCCGCGTACTTCCAGCCGGGAACCGAATATCCCGTCTACCGCGACGGACAGCACGCGGGCACGGTGGTCGTGTCGCGCCGGATGTGGGAGCCGGACAGCGAGCCGCTGTACGAGCTTCCCGGCTGCCGTGAGGCCCGCCCGATGGCGGCGGTGACGCTGAAGACCCGCGCCTCGCTCGACCCCGCCTTCGAGTTCCTGTCGCTCAGCGTCGCCGGCGGCAGTGCGCCGACGAGGGCGCAGGCGCCGCGCGACCTCGGCGCGGCAGTGCGCGCCATCGCGCTGCTGGCACTGCGTACGGAGGGACTCGACACGGTCGACATCGACACCGCGTCGTTCAGCGCGCGTGCCATCAGCATGGCGGGCGGCAGCCGGGCAACACTCGTGGCGAATCAGGTGGATGCGAACGCGGGAGACACCGGACCGGGCGCCGGCCACACCACGCACTTCCTCGTGCTCGGCGACGATGCCGACGGCAAGGGGTATCAGGTCACGTACAAGCACGTCGAAAGCGGCGAGGCGCGCCTCGTGGAGTTCCAGCGCCTGCTCGACCATCTGGACCTCACGGGCGACGGCACCGACGAGATTTTCGTGGAATCGTGGCGCTACGCCAGTACCAACGATCTTCTGGTGCTCACGCGGACGAACGGAAAGTGGCATGAGACGCTGCGGGTGCCGCAGCAGTGGTGCATCAGACAGAGATAAACAACAGAGAGACAACAGAGAAACAACAGAGAGACAACAGAGGGGCGCAGCGACACTCCGGAACGCCCCTCTGTTGTCTCTCTGTTGTTTCTCTGTTGTCTCTCTGTTGTCTCTCTTGAAGCCTGGGCTTACTCAACGCCGATGTTAAAGGCCTGCTCCACATCCGCCTTCGAGTAGGCCCTGAACGCGGTCAGCGTGGTCGTGCGCACCAGCCCCGGCACCTTGGGAAACTCCTCCGTGACGACGTGCGCAATCTCGTCGTACTCCGCAACCTTGATGATGCAGACGAGGTCCCACTCGCCCGACACGGAGTAGACGTCGGTGACTCCTTCGATGCCGGCAAGCGCCGCCGCGCATTTTGGGATCAGCGCGGGTTCGGCCCTGACGAGAACAATGGTCGTGATCATGGCAACACCGATGCTGGGGAAGGAGCACGAAACGGGACGAAATCCAACATAGCGCGCGTTCGGTCGCCGGTCACGCCCGCCAGGTTCGGACGATGGCGTGCATGCCGGCCTCCACGTCGGCGCGCGCGGCGGCATATGACACGCGCACCCACTCCGGCGTCCCGAACGCCGCTCCGGGGACCACGGCGATCCCCTCGTCGTCGAGCAGGCGCGTGGCGAACGCGGTGCCGTCGCCACCCGGCGCCTTGAGGAAGAGGTAGAACGCGCCATCGGGCTCCACCAGTTCGAGCCCCGGGATCGCCGAGAGGATGGCCCGCGCGGCGTCGCAGCGCGCGTGGAACTCGCCGACCATCGAGCGCACCGCTGCGTTCGCCTCCGCCGTGTGCGTCAGCGCGGCGAGCGCGGCGTATTGCGACTCCGTGGCGGCGTTGGACGTGGTGTGCGACTGCAAGGCGGTCATCGCCTGCGACACCGCGCGCGGCGCCACCGACCAGCCAATCCGGAAGCCGGTCATGGCGTACGCCTTCGCGACGCCGTTGACGACCACGAGGTTGTCACGACGCTCCGCCACGTCAAGCACCGACGGCGCCTCCGCCACGTCGTACGTGATGCGCGCGTAGATCTCGTCGCTGACCAGCCACCAGCCGCGCGCGGCAGCAAGGTCGGTGATGGCGCGCAGCTCATCGGCGTCGTACACGGCGCCCGTCGGATTCGTCGGCGAGTTGAGCATCAGGCCGCGCGTACGCGGCGTGGCATGCCGCTCGAGCAGCGCCGGCGTGATCTTGAGCCCCCGCGACGGGTCGCCAGGCACGCCGATCACCCTCGCACGCGCCAGGCCGATCATCTCGACGTAGCTGACCCAGCTCGGCACGGGGAGCAGCACGTCGTCGCCCGGCCCGAAGAGCGAGAACGTCGCGTTGTGCAGCGATTGCTTGGAGCCGGTGGAGACCACGACCTCGCCAGTCGTCACCGCCGCGTCGCGCCCGGCACGGCGACGCGTCGCGTCCGCCGCGACCGCCTCGCGCAGCGGGAGAATGCCATCCACGGCGGTGTAGCGGGTGTGGCCCGCGTCGAGCGCGGCCTTGGTCGCGTCCAGGATGAATGCCGGCGTGTCAAAGTCCGGCTCGCCGGCCCCGAGGTCGATGATCGGGCGGCCGGCGGCGCGGAGCGCCTTGGCGCGCTGCGAGACGGCGATGGTCGCCGACTCCTGGATGGAGGCGACGTTTGGCGACGGCACGAATGGATGCGACATGGTCGAACCGGGCTCCGAATTGGAGGGCCGGGGGCAATTGCGCTAGATTGTGTGTGCAACACGAAGTTAGCGTCACGCTGGCGCTGACGCCATTGACAATCGAGGTCGCAGTGAGCGCATCGCCAATCGCCGCCGGCAGCACCGGCCGCACCACGTCCGTAGCGCATTTCGTCGCCCCGCATTGGGGGCGCATCGCCGACCGGCTCGCGCCGCTGATTGACCGAGACGGTGGCGATCCGGGCACGTCGCCTGCCGCGCTGATCTGCGTCCCCGATTCCGGCGCGGCTGTGGAACTCGCCGACGCGCTCCGCACCGCGCGCCCCGGCATCGCACGCATGCTTCCGGTCACCGACGCCCTGCGCGCCGCGCGCGTGCTCAAGACGTACGGCGCGCCCATCGTCATCGTGACGCCCTCCGACGCCGAGCGCATGCTCAGCGCCTCGGCCCTGCCGCTCGACGGCGTGCAGGTGATCGCGCTCGTCGGCGCCGAGGAGTACGACGCCGACCAGCTCGCGACCGTGATGACGTCCGTGCCCAAGGAGGCGCGGCGCGTGCTCGTGGCGTCGGAGGCAACGCCGGTGGTCGAGATCCTGCTCGAGCGCTACTTCCACAAGGCCCACCGCCTCGCCGACGACGCGTCCAGCGAGACGACGCCGGCTCCCGTGCAGTATCTCTGCGTGCAGAGCTCCGGCGCCGCCACACTCGTCCCGTCCCTGCTCGATGATCTCGATCCGCCGTCGGCGGTGGTGGTCACGTCCGACGCAGCGTCCGTGCAGTCCGCGCTGGCCGCGCACGGCTATCCGGCCGAGGCGACGATCGTGCAGGTGAGCGACGGTGCTGCGCCACAGAATGTCGCCCTCGTCGTCTTCGCCGGCCTTCCCACGCCGGCTGCTTTCGAGGCGGCGATGTCGTCGCACCCGGGCCGCGCCGTCGCACTCATCGCGCCCCGCCAGCTCGGCGCGCTCCGGCGTCTCGCCGGCGGCGCCAGTGTCACGCCGTTTACCACGCGCCGCGCCACCAGCGCCGCGCGCGCCCAGGAAGAGCGGCTACGCGCCGAACTTCGGGCGGTCCTCGCCGGGTCCTATCCGGCCCGCGAGATCGTCTCGCTCGAACCGCTGCTCACCGAATACGACGGCGCCGAACTCGCCGGCGCGGCGCTGCGTCTACTCGAGGCGGCGCGCGCCGCATCGCCGGCGCCCACGCCTGCGTTCACCGCGGCTCCAGCGATTTCCGATCGCGCCCCACGTTCCGCGCCGCGGACCGCGCCTCGGGCGGAGCGCCCGGAGCGCCCGGAGCGCCCGGCGCGTCCGCGCGACGACTTTCCGTTGCGCGATCCGCGCGAGGCCGCCAAGCCCCGGTTCGTGGATCGCACCGTGCGCCGCGATCGCGAGGATCGCCCGCCCCGCCGCACGGCGGGAGCCGGCGATCGCGACGAACGCACGCCGCGCCGCAGCGTCGGCGACAAGCCCCGCGCATACGGCGACAAGCCCCGCGCGTACGGTGACAAGCCGCGCGCGTACGGCGACAAGCGCACAGGCGGATTCAGGGACAAGCCGCGGGGCACGGGCCCACGCCGGCCACGGGATGATCGATGACACAGCATTTCCAGCTCACCGGCGGCTGGGTGGAAGTCATCGCCGGTTCGATGTTCAGTGGCAAGAGTGAGGAACTCATCCGCCGCGTCCGTCGCGCGATGATCGCGAAGAAGCGCGTGCAGGTGTTCAAGTCGCACCTGGACAACCGCTACACCGGCGTCTTCGCCGTGGGCTCGCACGATGGCCGAACTGTCGAGGCGGTCCCCGTGGACTCGGCCGCGCAGGTGGCGCAGCGCGTCGACCCGGACGCGCAGGTGATCGCCATCGACGAAGTACAGTTCCTCGACGACGGCATCGTGGACGTGGCCACCGGGCTCGCCGACCGCGGCGTCCGGGTAATCCTTGCCGGCATCGACACCGACTTCCGCGGCGAACCGTTCGGGGCGATGCCGCGGCTGATGTGCCTGGCCGAGGTCGTGGACAAACTGCACGCCATCTGCGTGGTATGCGGGATGCCGGCGAGTCGAAACCAGCGCCTCATTGACGGCAAGCCGGCACGCTATGACTCACCGCAGATCATGGTGGGCGGCACCGAGAGTTACGAGGCACGCTGCCGGGCCTGCCATTCGGTGCTGAAGGGAGATCAGCCGAGTTTGCTCTGAAGACCGCAGGCGCGGACGAGACCACCCGTGACGCGCCATCCGCCAGGGTTCCCACGGCCGTCCGCCCTGTCCCTGCGGCGCCGCCCTCACTCCGCGCAGCCGGGTAAAGCGGACAGCTATCGCCGCAGGCGAGACCTGTCGACCTTCAGCGCGGGCTCGAGCGCGAAGGTGCGATCGCGCTTCGTGTCGTGATACCGGCTGAGCAACCCCGAGTTGCCCGTCATGTCGATGGCCGACACCACGAGCGCGGCCAAGGCCACGGAGCCCACGGCAGCCCTTTTGCCGCCGGGGTCGGGTACGTGGTAAGTTCCCCGGGTCGCCCTGACGGCGGCCCACACCCCAAAGGCTCTATGGGCGTTATCGCCACGCTGCTTCCGCTCGACCGATGCCTCCAGCGCGTGAACGGCGCCGTCCGCGGCCAGCACACCGTAAGCCCATGCCACAGCTGGGATGAGCTGCTCTCCGCGTGCGCTACGGAACCGGTCCATCTGGCCGTCGTGGACCTCTTCGCCGACGGTGCGGCCAGCTTCGAGCGCATCCGCCAACTGCGCACCCGGTTTCCGCGCCTGAACCTGATCGCCTACGTCAGCGCCACGCCGCAGCGAGCGCGCGACCTCTTCGACGCCGGCCGAGCCGGCCTTGACGGGCTGCTGCTCGTGGATCTCGATGACTCGCCGCAGGCGGTGCGCACCGTGGTGGAACAGGCGGAGGCGCGCGGCGTCGCCGCCCTGCTGCAACATCGCCTCGCCGACATGGACACCGCCGCCCGTGACGCGATCCTGATTGTGGTCACGCGGGCCCACATGCGCCTCACGTCGCACCGGCTCGCCGAGACGCTGTCCATCACCAAGGCTACCTTGCTGGAGAAGCTGCGCGAGGAGCACCTCCCCGCCCCGCAGAAGCTGATCGGCTGGGGTCGGCTCATCGTGGCCGGCCAGATGCTCGACGATCCCAGGCGCAGCGCCGACGGCATTGCGCGCGCGCTCGACTTCCCGTCGGGGTCGGCCTTTCGCAACATGTGCCAGCGCTACGTGGGAGCGACGCCGCTCGAGATCCGCGAGCGCGGCGGCGCCCGCTTTGTCACCGCGCAGTTCCTGCGCGCCATCGGTCGTCCCCACCTGGCGCAGGGACTCGACGCACAGGGCACGCCGTGAAGTACAAGACCATCATCGAGCCGTTCCGCATCAAGACGGTCGAGCCGATCCGCCAGACCACCGAGAGCGAGCGCGCCGCCGCCATCGACGCCGCGCACTACAACGTCTTCCTGCTCAAGGGCGAGGATGTCCTCATCGACTTGCTGACCGACTCGGGGACGGGCGCGATGTCCGTCTACCAGTGGGCCGGCATGATGCAGGGGGACGAAACGTATGCCGGCGCGCGTTCGTTCTACGTGTTCGAGCGTGCGGTGCAGGACATCACCGGCTTCAAACACGTCATCCCCACGCACCAGGGGCGCGCCGCCGAGCACATCCTCACCGGCGCGATGCTGAAGCCCGGCGACATTGTCCCGAACAACCGGCATTTCGACACCACTCGGGCCAACATCGAGCACCGTGGCGCCAAGGCGCTCGACCTCCCCATCCAGGAGGGGCACGACCCGCAGGCTCTGCACCCGTTCAAGGGGAACATGGACCTCGACGCGCTCGAGCGCGTGCTGCGCGACAACCCGGGCCGCGTGCCGCTGGTGATGATCACGGTCACCAACAATTCGGGCGGTGGCCAGCCGGTGAGCCTGGAGAACGTGCGCAGCGCCTCGGCCCTCGCGCGGCGGCACGGCGTGCCGTTCTTCATCGATGCGTGCCGCTTCGCCGAGAACTCGTGGTTCGTGCACACCCGCGAGCCGGGTTACGCCGACCGTACGCCCATCGAGATCGCGCGCGAGATGTTCGCCCTCGCCGACGGCTGCACGATGAGCGCCAAGAAGGACGGCATGGCCAATATCGGCGGCTTCCTGGCGATGCACGACGACGCGCTGGCCGCGCGCTGCCGCAATACGCTGATCCTCACCGAGGGCTTCCCGACGTACGGCGGCCTCGCCGGCTACGACCTCGAGGCCATCGCCGTCGGCCTGTACGAGGCGCTCGACCCGGACTACCTGCGCTACCGCATCCGCATGGTGGAGTACATGGCGGAGAAGATGGCGATCGCCGGCATTCCGACGGTGCGCCCGGCCGGCGGGCACGCGCTCTACCTCGACGCCAAGCAGTGGCTCCCCCATATCCCGCCGTCCGAGTACCCGGGGTGGGCGCTCTCGCTCGTGCTCTACCTCGAGGGCGGCATTCGTGCGGCGGAAATCGGCTCCGTGATGTTCGGCCAGCAGCCGGACGGCACCGAGCAGCCGGCCGACCTCGAGCTGGTGCGCCTCGCCTTTCCGCGGCGTGTCTACACGCAGAGCCACATGGACTACGTGTGCGAGGTACTGGGGCACGTGAACTCGCTGGCACCGCGCATCCGCGGCGTACGGATCGTCGAGCAGCCCGCCGCCCTGCGGCACTTCACCGCGAAGTTCGCGCCGCTCGTGCCCGGCGTGATCGCGTAGCGTCGCCGCACTGGCGAGCCGACGCCGAACCGACGCGCGACGCCGCGCTGGCGGTCAGCGCGACCACCAGCATGAGCTCGCTGAGCGCGAATCCGCGGCGTCGAGGCACCGCAAGGAAGTTGCACGGAGTGCTGCAGGGGCACCATTGTTCGCCATGCTCGTGATCGGACTGACGGGAAACATCGCGGCCGGCAAATCGTCGGTGGTTCGGCATTTCGCGGAATGGGGTGCCACGCTCATCGACGCGGACGCGCTGGCGCGCAAGGCGGTGGCCCCCGGCACTCCTGCGCTCCGGGCCATCAAGGCGCGCTGGGGGCCCGCCGTGCTTGGACCGGACGGTGCGCTGGATCGCGCGGCCCTTCGCCGCATCGTGTTCGCCGACGCGGCCGAACGCTCGGCACTCGACGCCATCGTGCATCCGGACGTCGCCCGCCTGCGCGCCGCTGCCGTGGGAGCCGCCCGGGCGCGCGAAGAGCGGATGGTGGTCTGCGATATTCCCCTGCTGTTCGAAGCCGGCCTCACCGGCACGGTTGACGCCATCGTGTTGGTCGACGCGCCACGCGCGGTGCGCCTCCACCGCCTCATGCGCGATCGCGGCCTCGACGAAGCCGAGGCCGTCGCGATGATCGACGCCCAGTGGCCGAGCGAACGAAAGCGCGACCGGGCTGACTGGATCATCGACAACGACGGGACGATGGCCGAGCTCGAGGCGCAGGCGCGCGCCGTGTTCAATGCCCTGATGGCGCGCGCCGCGCGCACCGCATCGCCTTGAACCTATCGGACGCGTCCGGTAGAATTCGCATACACCTTGCAGCATCCGGAGCGATCCGTGTCCTCGATACCCGCCGATCTTCGCTACACCAACTCCCACGAATACCTCAAGCCGACCGCCGACCCGACCGTGGTTGTGGTGGGCATCACCGACTACGCCCAGGGTGAGCTGGGCGACATCGTCTACCTTGAACTACCGAAGCCCGGCGCCACGTTCGGCGCGCATGACTCGTTCGGCACCATCGAAGCCGTGAAGGCGGTGTCCGACCTCTACAGCCCGGTGGCGGGCGAAGTGCTCGAAGTCAACCCGCGCCTCGACGCCGAGCCGTCACTCATCAACAGCGATCCCTACGGGGACGGCTGGATGCTCAAACTACGAGTGGCGCCAGCAGACGTCGCAGCATTGATGGACGCCCAAGCGTACGAGAAGCACTTGGAGTCCGGTGGCGGCGGACAGTAGCTGGCGCAGAGAAACAACAGACAGACAACAGACAGACAACAGAGGTCCGGCACGCGAGTTCCGGACCTCTGCCTTTTCTGTCTGTTGTCTCTCTGTTGTTTGTCTGTTGTTTCTCTGTTGTCTTTCTAGACCGAGTAGGCTTCCATGGGGGGACAGGCGCACACCAAATTTCGATCGCCGTAGGCGTTGTCTACTCGGCCCACCGCGGGCCAGAACTTGTGCTCCCGCACCCACGGCAGCGGGAAGGCGGCGGTCTCGCGCGAATACGCGTGCGTCCACGCGTCGGCCGTGCAGTGCTCCATCGTGTGGGGCGCGTTCACCAGCGGATTGTCGTCGCGCGGCAGCGCCCCGGACTCGACCAGCGCGATCTCCGCGCGGATGGCAAGCAGTGCATCCACGAAGCGGTCGAGTTCCGCCTTGGGCTCGCTCTCCGTCGGCTCGATCATCAGCGTGTCGTGCACCGGGAACGAGATGGTCGGCGCATGGAAGCCGTAATCCATCAGGCGCTTGCCGATGTCACCCGCGTCGATGCCCGACGTCGCCTTGAGGGCGCGCGGGTCAACGATGCACTCGTGCGCGATGGTACCGTTCTTCCCCTTGTACAGCACGGGATACTCGGCGTCCAGCCGCTTGGCCACGTAGTTCGCGTTCAGGATCGCGATCTTCGTGCTCATCGTGAGCCCTTCGCTGCCCAGCAGCATGATGTACATCATCGAGATCGGCACGACGCTCGCGCTGCCCCAGGGCGCCGACGCGACCGCGCCGATGGCCTGCGCACCACCCGTCTTCACCACCACATGGCCCGGCAGGAATGGCGCCAGGTGCTCGGCCACGCCAATCGGCCCCACCCCCGGTCCGCCGCCGCCGTGCGGAATGGCGAAGGTCTTGTGCAGGTTCAGGTGGCACACGTCCGCGCCGATGTCGCCCGGCCGACAGAGACCGACCATCGCGTTCATGTTCGCGCCGTCCAGGTACACCTGCCCGCCGCAGCGGTGGATCACCTCGGTGATCTCGGTGATTGCCTCTTCGAACACACCGTGCGTCGAGGGGTAGGTCACCATCAGCGCCGACAGGCTGGCCGCGTGCTGTTCGGCCTTGGCTTTCAGGTCCGCGACGTCGATGTTGCCGTGCGGATCGGTCTTCACGACCACGACGTTCAGCCCGGCCATCACCGCACTCGCCGGGTTGGTGCCGTGCGCCGACTGCGGAATGAGGCAGATGGTGCGGTGCCCCTCGCCGCGCGCCGCCTGATAAGCGCGGATCACGAGGAGCCCGGTGTACTCGCCCTGCGACCCCGCATTCGGCTGCAGCGACACGGCGTGGAAGCCGGTGATCTCCCCGAGCGCCCCCTCGAGCTTGTCGAACAGCGCCCGGTATCCTTGCGTCTGCTCCACCGGGGCGAACGGATGGATGTTGCCGATCTCCGGCCACGTCACCGGGAACATCTCGGCGGCGGCGTTCAGCTTCATCGTGCACGACCCGAGCGAGATCATGGAGTGCACGAGCGACAAGTCCTTCGCCTCGAGCGACCGCACGTACCGCTGGAAATCCGTCTCCGAACGGTGCGTGTGGAACACCGGGTGTGTCAGGAAGGCGCTGGTGCGCCGGAACCGTTCGTCGAAGCGCGGATCCACGCCCTTCGCCGTGGCGTCCACGGCGCTCGCGGTGCCACCGAAGACCGCCAGCAGGTCACCGAGGTCCGCGGCGGTGGTCGTCTCGCCCATCGAGATGCCGATCGTGCCGTCTTCGAAGTAGCGAAGGTTGATCTTCCTGGCCTCGGCCGCCTGCTTCACCGCCGAGGCACCGCCCTTGGGCGAGACGCGCACGGTGTCGAAGAACACCTCGTGGAGCACCGCGTGCCCAAGGGCGCGAGCCCCGGCGGCGAACGTCTCGGCGAGATGGTGCACCCGCTTCGCGATCCGCGCCAGGCCGTCGGGCCCGTGGAAAACCGCGTACATGCCGCTCATGACCGCGAGCAGCACCTGCGCGGTGCAGATGTTGCTCGTCGCCTTCTCGCGGCGGATGTGCTGTTCACGCGTCCCCAGCGCCATGCGCATGGCCGGCCGGCCGTTGCTGTCGCGCGAGACACCGATGATGCGCCCGGGCATCAGCCGCTTCAGGTCCTCCTTGGTGGTCAGGAAGGCCGCGTGCGGGCCGCCGTAGCCGAAGGGCACACCGAAGCGCTGGGCGTTGCCGACGGCGACATCAGCCCCCCACTCGCCCGGAGGGGCGAGGAGCGTAAGCGCCAGCAAATCGGTCGCGGCCACCACCAGCGCGCCCGCCGCGTGCACTCGGTCGCAGAGCGCGCGGTAGTCCTCGACCGACCCGAAGGTATTCGGATACTGGATGAGCACGCCACAGACGGTGGCGTCGAGCGTGAACGTGGCCGCCGGCTGCACCGTGACCGTGATCCCCCGCGCGGCGCCGCGCGCTTTGACGACGTCAATCGTCTGTGGATGGCAATCGTCCGCCACGAGGAAGACGTCGCGCCCGCTCCTCGCGGCGTGCAGCATCTGCATCGCCTCGGCGGCCGCGGTACCCTCGTCGAGCAGCGACGCGCTGGCCAGCGGCAGCCCGGTCAGGTCGATGGCGGTGGTCTGGAAGTTGAGCAGCGCCTCGAGGCGCCCCTGCGCGATCTCCGCCTGGTACGGCGTGTACGCGGTGTACCAGCCCGGGTTCTCGAGGATGTTGCGCTGGATCACCGCCGGCGTGTGCGTGCCGTAGTACCCCTGGCCGATGAAACTGCGCCAGACCTGGTTCGGGGCGACCATCGCCTTGAACTCGGCCAGCGCCTCCTGCTCCGAGAGGGCGGCCGGCAGGTTCAGCGGACGGTTGAAGCGGATGTTGCTGGGCACGGTCGCGTCGATCAGGGCGTCGAGCGACGGATAGCCAAGGACCTTCAGCATCGCCTCGACATCGGAGTCCGACGGGCCGAGGTGCCGGGGCGTAAAGACGTCCGGCTGCGGAATGGAAGTCGAAGTCACGGTGCGCGCTTCTCCAGTGCGGCGCGCCTGCGGCGCCCCCGACGCGGGTGCGTTACGGCGCGCGACGTCCATAAAACTAACAAGGCGCCGCGATCGTTGGGACGGTTCCCGCGAGAGGGAATGCCCGAGCGTTCGCCGGGTGGATCACCACACGGAACCACTTCGTCCTTTCCACTCCCTGCACCCCGCACCCCACCGTGCCCCTGCCCCTGCACCCCACCCTGCACCCGTCCCGCTCCGCCCGTAGCTTTCGCTACTCCCCTCACGCACAGGAGGCCAGTGATGTCCGCTCGCCAGGAAGCCACGCGCGCCGGAATCAGCTTCGGCTCGGCGCTGGCCATCGCCATTTCGTGGAGCGCCAACAAGTCCATCCTCTGGGCCATCGTGCACGGCGCGCTGTCGTGGATCTACGTCGTGTACTACGCCTTCAAGTACTGACGTGACGGCGTGGCGGCTGCTCGACACCGGCGCGCGCGACGGCGCCTGGAACATGGCCTGCGACGTCGCGCTCATGGCCCGCGCCCGGCGAACGGGCGAGGCGGTTTTTCGCGTGTACGCGTGGGTGCGCCCGACGCTCTCGTTTGGGCGCCACGAAGCGGCACGCTGGCACTACGACGCCCACGCCATCGCCGCCGCCGGCGTGGACGTCGTGCGGCGTCCCACCGGCGGCCGCGCGCTGCTGCACCAGCGCGAGGTCACCTACTCCATCACCGCACCGGTGGTCGCCGGTGAGTCGCTCGCGGCGAGTGTGCGGCAGTTCAACCGGCTGCTGCTGGACGCCCTGCACGCGCTCGGCGTGGACGCACGCGAGGCGAGCGCCTCGCGCCCCCTGCGCCCCGAGGGGGCGGCCTGCTTCGCGCTGCCAGGCGCCGGCGAGCTGACGCTCGCCGGCCGAAAGCTGGTGGGGAGCGCGCAGGTGCGGCAGGATGGAGCGCTGCTCCAGCACGGCTCCATCCTGCTCGACGATGACCAGGGCCGCATCGCCGGCTTTGCCACCGGGCCCTACCGTCCCCCGGCGCCCGCAGCGTCGCTGCGCGAGGCGCTCGGCCCCAACGCCGCCTACGAACCGGTGCGCAATGCGCTCCTGCACGTCGTCACCGAGGCAAGCGGTGCCCAATCAACCGAGGAACTCGTCCTCACGCCGGACGAGGCGTTCCAGGGATCGCCAGGTTTCGACGATGCCCTTGTCCAGTTCCGCGACGCCGCCTGGACGTGGCGCCAATGAGCATTCTCGCCTTACGTTCTCCCCAGTGATCCCACACCTCTCGCGCCAACTCGCCCTCGTCCTGTGCATCGCGGCCGTCACCGCCTGCCGCGGCACCGACGCATCGCCGACCGGCGGCATTCTCGTCGTGTCGGCCGGTGCCGACGCGGAGACGCTTTTTCCTCCGCTCGTGGCGGGAAGCCAGGGACGGGTCGTCACGGAGCTTCTCTACGACAAGCTCGCAGACGTCGGGCCGGCACTGAACACCTTCGGCGATGTCGGCTTCGTCCCGAAGCTGGCGCGCTCCTGGGAATGGTCGCGCGATTCGCTGACCGTCACGTTCCACCTCGACCCGCGCGCCCGCTGGCATGACGGGCAGCCCGTCACGGCGCGCGACGTGCAATACGCGTTCCGCGTTTGGACCGACAGCGCGGTAGGCGCTGTGCAGCGCGCCGCGCTCGCGACGGTCGATTCGGTCTCGGTACCCGATCCGCGGACGGCGCGGGTGCACTTCCGTGAGCGGACCCCTGAGCAGTTCTACGCCTTCACGTACACACTGATACCGCTCCCGGCGCACCTGCTCGCGTCGCTCCCGGACACGGCGCTGCGTGACGCCCCGCAGATGCGTTCGCCGGTGGGCAGCGGCCCGTTCAGGTTTGTGTCGTGGACGCCGCGCACGCGTCTCGAGCTGTCCGCCAACGCGGCCTACTTCGCCGGCCGGCCGCGGGTGGACGGCGTGGTCTTTCTCTTCGCCGCGCAGGGCGCCACGGTTGCCGCGCGACTGCTGGCGGGCGAGGCCGACTTCGTCGAACAGCTCTCGCCGCCGGATTTCGCGCAGTTGCCGCAGGACGGCGCGGTACGTGCCCAGCCCTACGGCGGCTTCGACTATACGTTCCTTCTCTTCAACCAGTACGATGCGCGCGACGCGGGCCGTCCGCATTCGATCTTCGTCGATCGCGCCCTGCGGCGAGCGCTCACCGCCGCCATCGATCGGACGACCATCGTGCGCAGCGTGTTCGATTCGCTCGCGCGGCCCGCCATTGGGCCATTCTCGCGTACGCAGTGGACCGCAGACACCACGCTCACCGGCATCGCCTTCGATCCTTCTACCGCGACACGGATGCTCGACTCCCTCGGCTGGCGCGACGCCAACCACGACGGCGTGCGAGAGCGCGATGGTCGGCCGCTCGCATTCTCCGTGCTGGTCCCCGCCTCGAGCCGCCCGCGTCAGGCGGCCGCCGTCTTGCTGCAGGCGCAGTTCAAGGCGGTGGGCGTCGCCATGACAATTGAGCAAACCGATTTCAACGCCTTTCTCGACCGCGCGCGGCGCGGCGCGTTCGACGCGATGGTCAGCGGCGTGCGAACCAGCCCGAGTCCACGCGGTGTGCAGGACTGGTGGGGCACTCCCGGCCCCGACCGCGGCGCACAGAACTGGGGGCGTTGGAGCAATGCGGAGTTCGACGCGCAGCTGGACAGCGCACTCGCCGCGTCGCGCGTCGAGGACGCCCGCGCACACATTCGCGCCGCCTACCAGGCAGCCGTCAACGACGCGCCGGCCATCTGGCTGTATGAACCCCTGTTCTTCGCCGGCATGCACCGCCGGCTGACCGTCGGCGCGCTGCGCCCGGATGCGTGGTGGTCCGGGGTCGCGGACTGGTCCATTGACCCGGCCCAGCGGCTGCCGCGTGATCGCCGCGCCCCCGCCACGCCCTGAGGCGTGACGCGCCAGCTCGTCGCCCGGCTCCTCCACGCCATCGCTGTGTGCGCGGTGGTCGCGACGTCGGTCTTTGTCCTCCTCCAATTCGCGCCGGGTGATCCCTTCGCTACCGCACTCGACGGCGCCGACGTGCCGCCGAGCGTGCGCGCCGAGGGGCGCGCGCGATACGGCTTCGACCTGCCGCCCGGCGAGCGCTTCGCCCGATGGACCGGCGCGCTTGTCCGGGGCGAACTGGGCTATTCCGCATCGCGTCATCGCGCCGTCGCCGATGTCGTGGGCGACGCCCTGCCGCGCACCCTGCTCCTCGTTGGTGTCGCCCTTGTCCTCGGATTCGCGGCCGGCGTCGGCATCGCGTTGGTGCAGACGCGCCATCATCGCCGCTGGCAGGACCGACTCTTCGGGGTGCTCACGCTCGGCGGCGTCGCGATGCCGGAGTTTCTCGTCGCCCTGCTCGCCATGACCTGGCTCGGCGCGCGCTGGCGGCTCTTCCCCGTCGCCGGCATCGGCAGCCTCGGCGACGCGGCGGCGTGGCCGGTGTGGGAACGGATCGTTGACCTCCTCTGGCACCTGGCGCTCCCCGCCGGCGCGCTCGCGCTCGCCGTCGCATCGCGCGTCGCGCGCCATCAGCGGGCGGCGCTCCTTGGCGTGATGCGGGAAGACTACATCCGCACGGCTCGCGCCAAGGGGCTCGGCGAGTGGAACGTGATCGTGCGACATGCGCTGCCGAATGCGATCGGCCCCGTCATCGCGTTGCTCGGCCTCGCGCTGCCATCGCTCGTCGGCGGTGCAGTGCTCATCGAACGTATCTTCGGATGGCCCGGCATGGGCCTCACGCTGTTCGACGCGCTGCTCGCACGCGACTATCCGCTCATCCTGGCCGCGGTGCTGCTCGCCACCCTCCTCGCCGTGGTGGCGCGTACGGTCACCGAGGCCGTCGCCGAGTTTGTGGTGCCGCGGCGCGCGAGGGAGCCGTAGTGGCCGCCAACGCCTGGCGCCAGCTGCTGGACGACCGCGGGGCCCGCGCGGCTATCGGCGTGCTCGGCGCCGCGGTGCTTGCCGCCGCGTTTGCCCCGTGGATCGCCCCCTATGACCCGACACTGCAGCCCGACCCCGTGGCGCTGCGACTCGTGGCCCCGTCGTGGCAACACCCTTTCGGCACCGATCCGTTCTCGCGCGACGTGCTCAGCCGGGTCCTGCATGGCGCGCGCGTCTCGCTGGGCGTTGCGACAGGGGCGATGCTGCTCTCCGTGACGCTCGGCGCCGCACTCGGCGCCCTCGCGGCCGTCGTCGGCGGATGGGTGGATGGCGTCGTCTCCGGGCTCGTGGACGTGCTCATCGCGATGCCGCGACTCCTCATCGTCATCGCCCTCGTCGCCACGTTCGGCACGCTCTCGCCGTGGTGGCTCATTGCGCTGATCGGCGGCAGCGGCTGGCTCACCACCGCGCGCATCGTGCGCGCCGAGTTCCGCGATCACCTCCAGCGAGAATACGTGCTCGCCGCGCGCGCCCTCGGCGCCTCGCGCTGGCGCATCATCTGGCACCACCTGCTGCCGGCGGTCGCGCCGCAGCTCGCGGTGGCCGCAGCGCTGGCGCTCGCCGCGGTCATTCCGCTCGAGGCGGCGCTCAGCTTCGTCGGCCTCGGCATCCAGCCGCCGCTGCCCAGTTGGGGAAACATCCTGCTCGACGGCACCGACTACCTCACATCGGCCTGGTGGCTCGTCGTCTTTCCCGTCGCCGCCGTCTCGCTCACGGTCGGCTCCGCGCTGGTGCTGGCCGACCGCCTGCGCGTTGCGATCGCCGGCGAGGAGCACGGCCCGTGAACCCGCCGCTGCTTTCCGTCGAACGCCTGCAGATTGACGCCGAGGGCGCGCGCGGTGCGGCACCCACGCCCATCCTGCGCGGCGTCTCGTTTGTGGTGCAGCCCGGCGAGACCGTGGGAGTGCTCGGCGCCAGCGGCAGCGGAAAGACTTCGCTCGCCCTTTCGCTCCTCGGCCTGCTGCCGCCGGCGCTGACGGCACGTGGACGCGTCCTCTTCGAGGGGCACGAACTGCTCGCGGCGTCACGGGGGGCACGGCGCGCGCTGCGCGGCCGCCGGTTGTCGATCGTCTTCCAGGAGCCGCTCACTGCGCTCAATCCGCGCATGCGCGTCGGCGTGCAGGTGGCCGAGATGGCCTGCGCTCACGGGGAACGCGATGCGCGGCGCGCGATGCAGGGCGCCGTGGACATGCTGGGACGCGTCGGCCTCGCGGAAGCGGAGGTGCGGGCACAGCGATATCCGCACGAACTCTCCGGCGGCGAGCGTCAGCGCGTCCTGCTCGCCATGGCGCTCCTGCTCGACCCGGCCCTGCTCATCGCCGACGAGCCGACGTCGGCGCTCGACGTCACCGTCCAGGCGCAGGTGCTGCAGCTCCTGCACGCCCAGCAGCGTGAACGCGGCATGGCGCTGCTGCTCGTGAGCCACGACCTCGGCGTCATCGCCACCAGCTGCGAACGCACGATCGTGCTGCACGACGGACTCGTCGTCGAGGACGTCCCGACGCACCAGTTCCTCTCCGCCCCGGAGCACGCGCAGGCCAGGGCGCTGGTGGATGCCGTGCGTCCCGCGGTGCGCAGCGCATGAGCGCCCTGCTCGAGATCCGCGACCTCGTCGTCGAGTACGCGTCGCGCGGAGGGCACACGCGCGCGGTCGACGCGGTTTCGCTCGACGTCATGCACGGCGAGACGCTCGCGCTGGTCGGCGAGTCCGGGAGCGGCAAGACAAGCCTCGGCCGCGCCATCCTGCGTCTCGTCCCGGCGGCCTCCGGCAGCGTGCGTTTCGACGGCGAAGACGTGCTGGCGCTCGGTGGCGACGCCCTCCGGCATTTCAGGCGGAGGGCGCAGGTCGTCTTCCAGGATCCCAAGGCCTCGCTCGACCCGCGCATGTGTGTGGGTGACGTCGTGCGCGAGGGGATCGACATTCACGCCCTCGCGACGCGCCAGGAGGCCAACCGTCGCGTGCAGCGGCTGCTCGAGGAGGTCGGGCTCAGCGCGGCCGACGCCGGGCGCTTTCCGCACGAGTTCTCGGGCGGTGAACGCCAGCGCATCGCCATCGCGCGGGCGCTGGCCGTGGAGCCAGAGTTCCTGGTGCTCGACGAGGCCGTCTCGGCGCTCGACGTGCTCGTCCGCCGCCAGGTGCTCGACCTGCTGGGCGCGTTGCAGGCCGCGCGCGGGCTCACCTACCTGTTCATCGCGCACGACCTCGCGGTCGTGGAACGCATTGCCACGCGGGTGGCCGTGATGCAGCAGGGGCGCGTCGTCGAGTGCGCACCGACCGCCGCGCTGTTCGCCACGCCGGCGTCGGGGGCGGCGCAGGCGCTGCTGGCGGCCATCCCGCGCATTCCGTGGTAGGCCGTCCGGCGCGGTGAGCGCCCTGTGCTGAACGCGCCACGTGAACGCGCCACGTGAACGCGCTGCGGCAGACTCCGAAGCGGGCTCCCGCATGCGCCGAACGGCGGCCCAAAGGCCGCCGTTCGCGATCTACCATCTACCACCTACCATCTACCATCGGTCGCCCTATTTGACCCCATGCATCAGCCGCTGCACCCTCGGCGCCGCAAGCAGCAGGATCAGGCCCGCGACCGACAGCGCCCAGAAGCCGAACGTGTAGCCGCTCAGCGCCGACGTCGTCGTCATGCCGGTCTCGCCGCTCACTTCGCTGGCGAAGATGCCCGACAGGTTGTTGCCGATGCCCGTGGAGAGGAACCAGCCGCCCATCCCGAGTCCGACCAGCTTCACCGGCGCGAGCTTCGTCACCATGGACAGCCCGATCGGCGACAGGCAGAGCTCGCCGATGGACTGGATGAGATAGACCGCAACGAGCGTCCAGAACGGGATCTTGTTGTCGGCCGGATTGACGAGGCTCGACAGCGCAAACATGAGCAGCAGGAACGCCAGGCCGTTGAAGATCAGGCCGAGCCCGAACTTCCGCGGGATGGACGGGTTCGCATTCACCTTCGCCAGCGCCACCCAGACCCAGGCGACCATGGGCGCGAAGATGATGATCGCCACCGCGTTGACGCTCTGGAACCAGCCCGTCGGGAAGGTCCAGCTGCCGAACTGCCGGTTCACGATGTTGTCGGCCAGGAAGGTGAACGAGCTGCCGGCCTGCTCGAAGAACATCCAGAACATGATGTTGAACACGAAGATCAGCAGCATCGCGATCGTCTTGTCGCGCGCCACGGCCCCCTCGCGAATGCCCTCGATCATCAGCATGGCCGACAGGCCGATGAACATCGCGCTAAGGACGTACTGCAGGTTCCTGCCGCCCACGGCGAGCAGCGAGTACACCAGCGGGACGCAGAGCACGGCGCCGATCGCGACGTAGATCACGCGCATCCGGTTCATCTGGTCGGCCAGCGGCGCCCCGATGCCCTGCAGCTGGCGGCGGCCCACGTAGAACCAGACGAGGCTGATCAGCATGCCGATGCCGGCCGTCAGGAACACGACCTTGTACGACGGCATGGCCTCGGTGCCGAAGACGTTCTCGGCCAGCCAGCTCGTGAGGAGGGGCGACAGGAACGCACCCGCGTTGATGCCCATGTAGAAGATCGTGAAACCCGAATCGCGGCGCTCGTCGCCCGACGAGTAGCACTTGCCGACGATGGTCGAGATGTTCGGCTTGAACAGCCCGTTGCCGACGACGATGGTGGAGAGGCCGAGCTTGAAGATCGTCGGATCGGGCAGCGTGATCATGAAGAGGCCCGCCGCCATGAAGACGGCCCCCGTCAGGATCGACCGCTGGTAGCCGATCACCTTGTCGGCGACGTAGCCGCCGAAGATCGCGACGGCGTAGACGAGCGCCAGGTACGACCCGTAGGTCAGGTTCGCCTCGGCCTGCCCCGTGGGCGAGCCGCCGTGGAACTGGGCGACAATGTAGAGCACCAGCGCCCAGCGAATGCCGTAGAACGCGAAGCGCTCCCAGAACTCCGACATGAACAGCATCCACAGCGGCTGCGGATGCCCCATCATCTGCTTGAACTCGGGAATCGACGTGCCGTCCCGGTTCGTGTCAGCTACACCACTCATGCGTCTTCTCCAGCAAAGGGGAAGGGCGTTGATAAAGACACTACACAGCCGCCGACCTGGAATTTCGGGCCTGCGCGGTTCGTTTTATGTAGCCGCCGGGCCGCCGTTCGTCAAACGGACGCGGGCGCCCGGCGGAGCGGCACGGCGCGCGCGACGGCGCTGCGGCCGCCCCGCGCTTCCTACTGCTGTCCCATGCGGCGCTTCAGTTCCTCGAGCCGCGCCGCCGCGTCGGCGTCCTTCGCCTCGCGCGCGCGCTGGCGATGCAGGGAGTCAAGTTCGGCGTTCAGCACGCCGTCGTCCGGCAGTCCGAGTTCGGCATCGGTGGGCGTGCGCGCCGTTCCGGCGGGCGAGGCGCCGACGCGGCCCGCCCCGGCCGAGGCCGCCTTGAGTTGCGTGAGCATCTCGTCGTAATCGCGCCGGGCGAGCGCCGCCTCCGCCTCCTGCGCGTCGAGTTTGCGCTCGAGCACCGCGATGCGCTCCCGATGCTGCCCTTCGTACTTTTCGGCGATGGCCACCGTCTCCGCATCGCTGATGCCGGCCGCGAGTCCCTTGCGGCGCGTCACCGTCTCCAGCCCCTGGCGCTCCGTGTCCAGCTTGCGCCGCGTCACGTCGACGCCGCGCTCGAGGTCCTCGACGCCAAGCTTGGCCGAGACCAGCGCCTGCTTCATGTCGTTGATCACGGCGCGCCGGTCGTTCGGGTGCACACGCCCCCCAAGGAGGTCGGCGATGGTGGATTTCAGGGATTCGAACACGGGAATGCCGGTTGCGGTTCACGGACTCCGCGCACGACGGACATTCCGCCGCGCGCCGTATGGACAATACGATACTGCCACGCGGCGGTTCCGCCCAACACTCGGAACATGCGGGGCGAGGCCGCCCTCCCCCCTGCACCCCACCGTGCCCGTGCCCCTGCACCCCACCGTGCCCGTGCCCCTGCACTCCACCCTGCACCGTTCCTGTAGTTTCAGTGTATGCCACATCCTCTCGTCGCCCTCACTGCCTCGTCCAAGGCCGCCTCCCGCCCCGGCAAGTACTCGCGTGTGCGCGTCAATGAGGCCTATGTGCGCGCCCTCCAGTCGGTCGGGCTCGTGCCGCTCGTCATTCCGCCGTCACTTTCGCCGGACGAAGCCCGCGCCGTCGTCGCCCGCGTTTCCGGCGTCGTGCTATCCGGGGGCGAGGACGTGGACCCTGCGCGTTACGGCGCCGCCCGGCACCCCGCCACGCAGAAACCGAAGGCGGCGCGCGACGCCACGGAACTCGCGCTCGTCGAGGCGGCGCGCGACGCTGGGCGCCCGCTGCTGGGAATCTGCCGCGGCCTGCAGCTGCTCAACGTCGCGCTGGGCGGCACGCTCGTGCAGGATCTCGGCATGCTCCGCCCGAGCGAGGTCGGCCACTCACAGGAGTCCTCCGGGACCCAGCGCGTCCATGGGCTGACGATCCTCAGCGGTACACGGCTCCATGCCGCGGTCAGAGCGCTGGCCATTGACGTCAACTCGATTCACCACCAGGCCGTGGATCGACTCGCCTCGTCCCTTCACGCCACCGCCTACGCCCCCGACGGCGTGGTCGAGGCGGTAGAGACGGCCGGCGACTGGTGGACCCTCGCCGTCCAGTGGCACCCGGAAGAGCTGATGGAGGATGCCCAGCCGTGGGACCGCGCGATCTTCGAGGCGTTCGCGCAGGCGTGCGGGATGGCGGCCGATGCCCATATTTAGCCTGTGCGCATTCTCCATCTGGACAGCGGCCGCCACTGGCGCGGCGGCCAGCGGCAGGTCTTCCTGCTCGCCGCCGCGCAGCGTGAGCGCGGGTACGAACCGCTCGTCGTCGCCGCGCCCGAATCCCCGCTCGCCGGCCGGCTGAAGACGCAGGGCATCGCGTGCGCCGCCGTCGCGATGCGCGCCGACTTCGACCTCCTCGCGATGCGCCGCGTGCGGCGCATCGTGTCGCGCTGGCGCCCGGACCTTGTGCACGCGCACGATGCGCGCGCCCACGCCATCGCGCTCGGCGCGCTCCTCGGAAGCCACGTTCCCCTGCTCGTCACCCGTCGCGTCCCGTTCGTTCCGAAGGGGCGCTTCAAGTACGGCTCGCGCGTCGCGCACTTCATCGCCATCAGTCATGCCGTCGGCGCCGCACTCCAGCGCGGCGGCGTCAGCGCGGATCGGTTCACCGTCGTCTATTCCGGCGTCCCAGCGCCGTCGGTGGGCGCGCCGCGCGACTGGCGGCACGAGGCAGGCTGGCCCGCCGACACGCTGACATGCGGCGTCGTCGGCGCGATGACGGCGGAGAAGGGAGTCGCCCGGCTCCAGGAGATCGCTGAGCATGTCGCTCCTTCGCTGCGAGATCGCCTGCGTCTCGTCCTGCTCGGCGGCACGGCGGTGGGCGCCGATTCGTTCGGCGGCATCGCGGCATATCGCGCCGGCTTCGTTGACGCCATCCACAACGCGATGGCCGGCCTCGACATGCTCTGGCATCCGTCGGGCGCCGAGGGGCTCGGCACCGCCGTGATTGACGCGATGGCGCTCGGCGTCCCTCCGGTGGCGTTCGCCACCGGCGGGCTAGCGGAACTGGTGGAATCCGGGCGCTCGGGCCTGCTCGCCCCGGCCGGCGATGTGCGCGCCTTCGCGCATGAGGTCGAGCGGCTCGCCACCGACGACGCGCTGCGCATGGCCCTCGCCGACGGCGGTCGGGCGCGCGCGGCGCAGTTTTCCGTGGAACGCATGGCCGGCGGCGCATCCGCGGTGTATGAGATGGTGCTGGCCCGAGCGACCGCGACGGAGCGCGCCCCGTAGACGCATACCCCGCCGCGCCGGTAGTTTTAGTGGTTCCACCACTCCCCCGCTCCTCCAGACCCCCGTGCTCTATATCTGCATCCCGTCGCACAACGAGGCGCCAACCGTCGGCGTCCTGCTGTGGCGTATCCGGAAGGTCTTCAAGGACTTCTCGCGCGAGTACGAGATTCTCGTCTACGACGATGCGAGTTCCGACGAGACCACGGCCGTGCTGGAGCCGTATCACAAGGTGCTTCCGCTGACCGTCATCCGCGGGGAGAAGCGCGTCGGCTACGCCCGCGCCGTGGACGCCCTGCTGCGCACCGCCGCGCAGCGCACGCGCTATCCGCGCCGGGATGCCGTGGTGCTGCTGCAGGCCGACTTCACCGACCAGCCCGAACAGCTCCCCGAGCTCATCAAGCGCTTCGAGGGCGGCGCCGACGTCGTGGTCGCGGAGCCCGCCGCCGTGCCCTCTGCGCCCCAGCCGGTGCGTGCGCTTGCTACGTGGGCGCGGCGCGCGGCCCGGTGCTGGCCGGTGCGCGCGCAGCTCAGCGTGCCCGGCGTCGCCGACCCGTTCGGCACGTATCGCATCTTCCGCATCACCGTCGTGCGGGATCTCCTGCGCGACGCCGGCGACGCACCGATCACCGACGGCCCCGTGCGCGTCGCGAATCTCGCGTTGCTCCGCCGTGCGGCCGCCCTCGCGCGTCGCGTCGAGTCGGTGACGGTGGAACCGCGCTACGACATTCGCCCGCGTGCCACGCGCGTGCAGGTGTGGCCCGATCTCAAGGCAATCCTCAGTACCGGCTGGGCGGGCCGGAAGCGGCGCGCCGTCGCCACGGTGTGAGGACCGCGGTGCACGCCCTCGCCGGCGCGCCAAGCCGCGTGGCGCGAGCGCTTGTCGGCGCGCTCGCCGTCGTGGTTGCGTCATCTCCGCTTTCGCTCAAGGCGCAAGCCAGCACGCTGCCGGAAGATGCCGTCGCGGTGCCGTGGAGCGTCGGCGAGCGACTGCGTTACGACGTCCGCTTCGGCTTCATCAAGGCCGGTTCCGCCGAGATGCGCGTCATGGGCATCGAGCCCGTTCGCGGGCGTCTGGCCTGGCACGGGAGATTTACCGTGCATGGCGGCTACCTCGCGCTGCGCGTGGATGACGTGCTCGAGACCTGGATGGATATCGCCACGCTCTCGTCGCTCCGCTTCGAGCAGGACTTCAAGGAGATCGGCCGCGAGCGGCAGAAGACGTTCGAGATCTTCCCCGACCGCCAGGCCTACCTCCAGCACGGCAAGACCGAGAAGCCGTCGGTTGCCAACCCGCTTGACGACGGGTCATTCCTGTACTTCATACGCACGGTGCCGCTGGTCGTCGGCGAGACCTACGAGTTCGACCGGTACTTCATCCCGGACCGCAACCCGGTGAAGATCCGCGTGCTCCGCCGGGAAACGGTCAGCGTGCCGGCCGGCACGTTCGCCTGCATCGTGCTGCAGCCCATCATCAAGGCGAAGGGCATCTTCTCCGAAAACGGACAGGCGGAGATCTGGCTCACCGATGACGCAAAGCGCATCATGGTGCAGATGAAGTCCAAGCTCGCCTTTGGATCGCTCAACCTGTACCTGCGCTCCGTATCGTTCACCGCCGCATCGGAGGCCACCAAGTGAGCACGCCCCGCGAAGCCGACCTTTCGCAGGTGCGCACGATCCCCGTTTCGGGGCGGCCCAACAAGGTGAGCGCAGACGAGTTCGCCGCGCCGCCGCGGGCCGACCGCTCGTTTGCGGCCTTCGTGCGCTCGCTTCCCGACGTGCTCAAGGCCGCCGATTTCCGCCGCGTCGTGGACGCCGTCGTGCAGGCACACCGCGGCCAGCGCGCCGTCCTCGTGATGTTCGGCGGGCACGTGGTGAAGACCGGCATCGGCCCGCTCCTCGTGGACCTCATGCGCCGCGGCATCGTGACCGACATCGCCATGAACGGCTCAGCCGCCATCCACGACTACGAGATTGCCCGGTTCGGCGCGACGAGCGAGGATGTGGCCGCCGGCCTGCGCGACGGTACGTTCGGCATGGCCGAGGAGACCGGCCGCGGCCTCAACGAGGCGTTCGTGCGGGGGATGGCGGAAGGCTGGGGGATGGGCGAAAGCGTGGCGCGCGCACTGGAGGGCGAGACGACCCTCGCGCACCCCGAACTCAGCGTCATCCTGCAGGCGCGCAAGCTGGGCGTGGGCGTCACCGTGCATGCCGCGCTCGGCGCCGAGATCATCCACCAGCACCCGGCCGCCAGCGGCGCCGCCATCGGCGACACCAGTCATCGCGACTTCCGGCGGCTCGCAGCAAGCATCGAGGGATTGCACGAGGGCGGCGTGGTGCTCAATTGCGGCAGCGCGGTGATCATGCCCGAGGTCTTCCTCAAGGCGTTGACCATTGCGCGCAACCTGAATTCCGGCAGGCCCACCGGATTCGTCACCTGCGATATCGATATGCAGCGGCACTACCGGCCGCGCGTGAACGTCGTGCAGCGTCCAACAGTGGCCGGCGGCGCGGGCTACGAACTCACCGGACATCATGAACTGATGCTGCCGATGCTCACGTGGGCGATTGTGGACGCGCTTGGGTGAGCGTGGGGGAGGGCTTGGTGAAGGAAGACGAGTGAAGAGAGGGGAAATGAGCGACGGGGCGCGATCCGCATGGAATCGCGCCCCGACTGCCGTCCGCCGTCCGCCGTCCGCCGTCCGCCGTCTGCCGTCTGCCGTCACTCGCCGTGCAAGCGAGAGCCAGCCCTACGACCTGAACTTCTCCTCGATCTTCCGGGCCGTGTCCGGCAGGAACAGCCGCAGGACCAGATAGATGATGCCGCCCACGATGGAGATCCACACCGCCCATCCCAGTAGGACGAAGAAGATCCCGAACAGGGCGCCGAACAGGCCGAAGAAGACCTTGAGGGCGAAGAGGCCAAGCAGGGCCAGAGCGCCAATTCCAAAGATGGTGCGGAGCATGGAGAACCTCGGTGCGAGTGCTGTACCCCATACGCGCCAGCCGGTCTGGAGGTTTCGGCGCCCTCCACGCCCGCCGCAGGTTGGCACGCCGATCTGTCGCGCCCCTTCCCAGATTGAAGGTGACACAGGGAGCCACCCCTCGGCGACCCGCCGCTCAACTCGCTCCGGCAACTGACAGAATGCAGTAACCATTAAATCTATTTAAGACGGTTACTGTCGCTGGATTCTCCCCTGTCTCCCAGCTAGCTTTTGGATTCCGCCCCCGATTGCCGGTTGGCGGGTCCTCTCGCCCCGATGACGCATGAGCGAGCATCTCTACCAGATTCTGGGCCGGCACCGGGCCGAACCCCTGCCCGAGCGCAAGCCGTCCTGGCTGAAGGTCAAGGCGCCCGGTGGAGGCAACTACCTCCATCTCAAGAGCCTCATGCGCGACCTCAAGCTCAACACGGTCTGCGAGGAGGCGCATTGTCCGAACGTCGGCGAGTGCTGGCAGCACGGAACGGCCACCTTCATGATCCTCGGTGACGTCTGCACCCGGAACTGCGCCTACTGCGCCGTCGCGCACGGCCGGCCGCCGACGTTCGATGCCGCCGAGCCCGCCCGCGTGGCCGAAGCGGCCCGCAAGATGGATCTCCGGCACGTCGTCCTCACGTCCGTGGATCGCGACGACCTGCCAGACTTCGGCGCGTGGGCCTTTGCCGAGACGGTGCGCCTGATCAAGGCCGACAACCCGGCGACATCCGTGGAAGTGCTCGTCCCCGACTTCCAGGGGAACGAAGCGTCCATCCGCACGGTGCTCGAGGCCGAGCCGGACATCTACAACCACAACACCGAGACGGTTCCGCGCCTGTACAAGAAGGCGCGGCCCGGCGGCCGCTACGAGCGCGTGATGGAGATCTTCCGCGTCTCCAAGCGCCTCGCGCCGCATATCCCCACCAAGACCGGCATGATCGTCGGCATGGGGGAGACCAACGAGGAGGTCGTGCAGGTCATGCGGGACCTGCGCGCCGTCGACGTCGACATCCTCACCATCGGCCAGTATCTGCGTCCGTCGAACGACCATATCGGCCTCGACCGCTACGTGACCCCCGACGAGTTCCGCTGGTTCTACGACCAGGGCATGGCACTGGGCTTCCGGCACGTCGAATCGGCCCCGCTGGTCCGCTCCAGCTACCACGCCTGGGAGCAGGTCCAGGCGGCCGGCGTCTGAGCCCCATACACCTCATGGCATCCAAGAAGAAGACTGCCGCCAAGGGCACGCCGTGCACGGTCCGCACGGCCGGAGACCCCGCGCTCGATCGGGAACTGCTCCATTCGATGCTCCTCCAGCGCCGCTTCGAGGAGAAGACGGGCGAGGCGTACGCCCTTGGCAAGATCGGCGGCTTCTGCCACCTCTACATCGGGCAGGAAGCCGTCTCCACGGGCATCATCGGGCAGCTGCGTCCCGACGACTATGTCATCGGCACATACCGCGACCACGGACAGGCACTCGTGCGCGGCATCACGCCGCGCGCGGTGATGGCGGAGCTGTTCGGCCGCATTGACGGCTGCTCGCGCGGCAAGGGCGGCTCGATGCACCTCTTCGACCGCAACACGAACTTCCTCGGCGGGCACGGTATCGTCGGCTCGCACGTGCCGCTCGCCGCCGGCGTCGGCTTCGCCATCAAGTACCGCGGCGGCGACCAGGTCTGCATCTGCTTCATGGGTGACTCCGTGGTCAACATCGGCGCCTTCCACGAGGCGCTCAACATGGCCGCGCTCTGGAAGCTCCCGGTGCTCTTCGTCATCGAGAACAACCGTTACGGCATGGGTACCTCCGTCGAGCGGGCCGCGGCCGTGGACGACCTGTCCAAGCGCGCCGACGGCTACACCGGCATGGACGGCATCGTCATTGACGGCATGGACGTGCACGCCGTCCGCGACGCCGCCTGCAAGGCGATCGAGCGCGCCCGCACCGAGTCGCGCCCGTCGCTGCTCGAGGTGCGCACGTACCGGTTCCGCGGCCACTCGATGTCCGACGCCGTGAGCGGCACGTACCGCAGCAAGGACGAACTCGACGAGTACCAGTCGTACGACCCGGTCTTCTCGCTGCGCGACGCGATGGTCGTGGCCGGCACGCTGATGGTGCCCGAGTGGGAGGCGATGGAGAAGGAAGTGGCGGCGATCGTCCAGGACGCGTGGGATTTTGCGGACGCCAGTCCGGAGCCCCCGGCGGCGGCGTTGTATGAGGACGTATTGGTGGACACGACGAGCTGACCATGTCAATCATCACCTACCGCGAAGCCCTCAACCAAGCGCTGCGCGAAGAGATGTCCCGCGACGACCGCGTTTACCTCATGGGCGAAGAAGTCGGCGTCTACAACGGGGCCTACAAGGTCTCGAAGGGCCTTCTCGAGGAGTTCGGCGAGAACCGCGTCGTGGACAGTCCCATCGCCGAACTCGGTTTCGCCGGCATCGGCGTGGGCTCGGCGATGGTCGGCCTGCGCCCGGTCATCGAGTTCATGACCTGGAACTTCGCGCTGCTTGCCATCGACCAGGTGGTGAACTCGGCGGCGAAGATGCTCTACATGTCGGGCGGCCAGTACAACGTCCCGATCGTCTTTCGAGGTCCCAACGGTGCCGCGCTGCAGCTGGGCGCGCAGCACTCGCAGGCCTTCGAGAGCTGGCTGGCGCATATCCCGGGCATCAAGGTCTGTTCACCGGGCACGCCGTATGACGCCAAGGGGCTGCTCAAGAGCGCAATCCGCGACGACAATCCCGTGGTGTTCCTCGAGGGCGAGATGCTCTACAACACCAAGGGCGAGGTCCCCGACGGCGAGTATCTCATTCCGTTGGGCAAGGCCGACCTCAAGCGCGCAGGGAGCGACTGCACCATCGTCACGAGCGGCAAGATGGTGCTGGTGGCAATGCAGGTGGCCGACCAGCTGGCCAAGGACGGCATCCATCTCGACGTGCTGGACCTCCTGACCATCCGCCCGATGGACGTCGAGGCCATCTACGCCTCGGTGCGCAAGACGCAGCGTGCCGTCGTGCTCGAGGAGGGCTGGGAGATCTGCGGCATCGGGGCGCAGGTCGTGGACTTCATCCAGCGCGAGTGCTTCGACCATCTCGACGCGCCCGTGCTCCGCGTGCACCAGGCCGACGTGCCGATGCCGTACGCCAAGGGTCTCGAGAAGATCGCCAAGCCCGACGCCGCCAAGACGATTGCGGCGGTGAAGCAGGTGATGTACCGCGCGTAGCACTCTGCCGTCCGCCGTCTGCCGTCACTTTCTCCCCGCACCGATATGGCAACGAAGATCTTCATGGAAGCCCTCTCTCCAACGATGGAAGAAGGCCGCCTCGTCAAGTGGAACATGCCGGAGGGCGCCGCAGTGAAGTCGGGCGATGTGCTCGCCGAGGTGGAGACCGACAAGGCCGTCATGGAACTCGTCGCCCGTGGCGACGGTGTGCTGCGCAAGCAACTGGTAGCCGAGGGAACCACGGCGCCGGTGGGTTCGCTCGTCGGCGTGATTGCGGCGGCTGACGAGGACATCGCGGCGCTGGTCAGCGGCGCCGCGGCCGCGGCGCCCGCGAGTGCCCCGACGCCGGCTGCGACGAGCGCGGCCCCCGCGGCGCCGACCGCGGCACGTGCCGCAGCTGCATCCGGCGCAGCGGCGCCAACTCCCGCCGCGTCGGTGAGCACGGGACCCACGAGAAGCTCACCGCTCGCGCGCCGGCTCGCCCGTGAGAGCGGTGTCGACGTCGGCGCCATCGCCGGCTCCGGCCCCGGCGGCCGCGTCATCAAGCGCGACATCGAGGCGGTCCTTGCGGGCAGCGCCACATCTGCCGTCAGCCGTCCGCCGTCTGCCGTCAGCGTCCCCGGCGCCGACTACACCGACCAGCCGCTCACCCAGATCCGCAAGACCATCGCCAGGCGCCTCGCCGAGAGTATTGGCCCCATCCCGACGTTCTATCTCACCGCCGAGTTCGACATGACGCGCACCGTCGAGATGCGCGCACAGGCGGCCGGGATGGGCGACGAGTTCAAGGTGTCGGTCAACGACATCGTGCTGAAGGCCGTGGCCACGGCGCTCGCCGCGCACCCCGAGGTCAACGCGCACTGGCTCGGCGACCGGATCCGCTACTTCAACCGCGTGCACCTTGGCATGGCCGTTGCCACCGACGACGGGCTCATCGTGCCGGTGATCTTTGACGCCGATCAGAAGGGGCTGCGTGAGATTTCTCACGAGTCGCGCGAGCTGGCGGCCAGCGCGCGGGAACGCAAGCTCACGCCCGAGCAATACACGGGCTCCACGTTCTCGGTGTCGAACCTCGGGATGATGCAGATCCACCAGTTCACCGCGATCATCAATCCGCCCGAGTGCGGCATTCTCGCCATCGGCGCGCTCGAGGACACGCCCGTCGTGGTGGACGGCGCGATTGCCGTCCGCAAGCGCATGCGCGTGACGATGAGCTGTGACCACCGGGTCATCGACGGTGCGGTGGGTGCGCGATTCCTGCAGGACTTGCGGCGAATGCTTGAGAATCCACTGATGCTCGTGTTTTAGCGGCTGATGGTAGAGGGTGGATGGTTGATGGTAGATCACGACCATCGCACCACCTCATCTACCGTCCACCATCTACCTCCTACCATCTGTCTCCCCCATGGCGAACTTCGATATCATCTTCCTCGGTGGCGGCCCGGCGGGCTACGTCGGCGCCATCCGCGCCTCGCAGCTCGGCCTGACCGTCGGCGTCATCGAGCGCGAAGGGCTCGGCGGCACCTGCGTGCTCTGGGGCTGCATCCCCGCCAAGGCGCTGCTCGAGTCATCGCACCTCGCCAACCGGCTCAAGCACGCCGCCGAGTTCGGCGTCAAGGTCGGCGACATCACGCTCGACTATGGCGTGGCGATGAAGCGCTCGCGCGACGTCTCCACCAAGAACTCCAAGGGCGTCGAGTTCCTGTTCAAGAAGAACAAGGTCACCTGGATCAAGGGGACGGGCGTGCTCGGCGCGGGCAAGACGGTGAAAGTCACCACCGCCGATGGCAAGACCGAGACGCACACCGCCACCAAGGCACTCGTCATCGGCACCGGCTCGCGCGTCAAGGGCCTGCCGCAGGCCGGGCTCGAACTGAACAAGACGACGATCATTTCGTCGGACGACGCGCTGGTGCTCGAGAAGGCCCCCAAGACGATGGCGGTGGTCGGCGCCGGCGCCGTGGGCTGCGAGTTCGCCGACGTCTTCAACGCCTTCGGCACCAAGGTGACCGTCATCGAGGTAATGCCGCGCATCCTGCCGCTCGAAGACGAGGACAGCTCGGCTGAAGTCGCGCGCTCGTTCAGGAAGCGCGGCATCGACGTGCTCGCCGGCGCCAAGCTCTCCGGCGCCAAGGTCGGCAAGGACAGCGTGACGCTCACCGTCGAGGTGGGCGGCCAGAAGCAGGAGCTCGTCGTCGAGAAGGTGCTCGTCGCCGCCGGGCGCGCCGCGAACATCGAGAATATCGGACTCAAGGACGTCGGCGTGCAGCTCACCGATCGCGGTTTCATCAAGGTGAACGACCGGCTCGAGACGACGGCCAAGGGAGTCTACGCCATCGGCGACGTCGCCGGACCGCCGATGCTGGCGCACAAGGGCGAGCGCGAGGGAATCGTCGTCGCCGAGATCATCGCCGGTCACCACCACCACCCCATCAACTACGGCAACATCCCCAACTGCACCTACTGCAGCCCCGAGGTGGCGTCCATCGGCCTGACCGAAGCGCAGTGCAAGGAGAAGAAGCTCGACTACAAGGTCGGCAAGTTCCCGTTCAGCGCGAACGGCCGGGCCCGCACGGCGGGCGAGACGGAAGGGTTCGTGAAGATCATCCGCGACACCAAGTACGGCGAGATCCTCGGCGCGCACCTCGTGGGCCCGCACGTCACGGAGCTGATCCACGAGCTGCTCGTGGCGCGCGAGAACGAGTTCACCGTGGAAGAGATCGACCTGGCGATCCACGCGCACCCCACGCTGAGCGAGGCGGTGGCGGAGGCGGTGCTGGATTCGATGGGCAAAATGATCCACGCCTGAGAAACAGAGAAACAACAGAGAGACAACAGAAAGACAACAGAGAGACAACAGAGGGGTGCCGGCACAACGCCGCGCACCCCTCTCGCGTTGGGGAGTCCAGCGCCGCATCCCTGCCGTTCTCTGCCGTTCTCTGCCGTTCTCTGTCGCACTCTGTCTCATTCTTTCGTATTCTCTCAGGGTCGTCGTACTTGCGCCAATTGCTTCTGGAGCTCTCATGCTGCCGCGAACACCGGTCGTCGCCGTCTGCCTCGCCTCGGCTGCCCTCGCCTGCTCGCCCACATCGCGAATCACCACCCGCCCTTCCCCTGCCGCCGACTGCTGCCTCGACCTCGGCCGCCGCGTCGCCACCGACCAGCGGGTGGGCGTCATTGAGTCACGACGCTTCACGCACGCGCAGTACTGGTCGGCGCTCGAGCCGGCGCTCAGGGCGAAGGCGCTGCGCGTCACGCCGGTCGGTGCCTCCACGCACGGTCGCCCGTTGCGGGCTGTCACCTTTGGCACAGGCCCGACGACCGTCTTCCTCTGGTCGCAGATGCACGGCGACGAGTCCACCGCCACGATGTCACTGGCCGACCTGCTCACGTGGTTCGCTCTCGCCGACAGCCAGCGAGACGCCGTACGTGACCGCATCGCGTCGCAACTGACCGTCGTGATGCTTCCGATGCTCAACCCCGACGGCGCCGAGCTCTTTCAGCGCGAGAACGCGGTCGGCGTGGACATCAACCGCGATGTGCGGCGGCTCTCCACGGCCGAGGCGCGCGTGCTGAAGGCGGTGCGCGACTCCATAACGCCGCAGTTCGGCTTCAACCTGCACGACCAGAACGCGCGCACGCTGGGCCGGCCCGGCAATCAGCGCGTCGGCATCGCTCTGCTCGCGCCCGCGGCCGAGGTGACCAACGACTTCGGGCCTACTCGCGCGGCGGCCCGGCTCGTCGCCGCACGCATCCGGTCGGTGCTCGAGCGCGAGATTCCCGGCCGCGTCGCCCGCTACGACGACACGTTCAACGCGCGCGCCTTTGGCGACCTGATGCAGGCGTGGGGGACGAGCACCGTGCTCATCGAGAGCGGCGCGCTCGCCGACGACCCGGACAAGCAGCACCTGCGCCGCGCGAACGTCATCGCGATTCTCACCGCGCTCGACGCCATCGCCACCGGCGACTTCCGGAACGAACAGGCCGAGACCTACATGTCCATGCCGGTCAACAGTGGCGCGGCGGTGGACGTGGTTGTGAAGGGCGCGTCGGTCGTCATCCCCGGCCAGTCGCCGACGCGCGTGGATATCTCGTTCAACTATGATGATGCGCTGCGTCAGGGCCGCGCCCGTGTGCGCGAGATCGGCGACCTCGACGACGTCGTCGCCTTCGACACCGTATCAGCTGCCGGGCTGTTCCTCCACCCGGCGTCCGCCATGCTCACCGAGCAGGGCGGCCAGCGCTGGCTGCGCATCGGCTCGCCGGTGCTGATGACCCTGCGGCGCGGACCGGAGCCGGCGAGCGAGGTCGTGAAGGAGTTTGGCGCCAGGCCGTAGCAGGTGCAGAGGAAGGAGGCAGAGTGTGGTGCAGGGGACGGGAACAGGGTGTGGTGCGGGGGAAGGGTGCAGAGCGTAATGCAAGGACAGGAACACGCAGAAGGGCGGCGCAATGTTGCGCCGCCCTCTGTTGTCTCTCTGTTGTTTCTCTGTTGTTTCTCTGTTGTCTCTCTGTTGTCTCTCTGTTGTCTCTCTTACCGTTTTCCCGCATGCGGATCGAAGACTCTCGGGTCAACCGTGACATCGCAGCGCCAGTCATGATACTCTTCCAGCTGCCGGCGCTGCCCGCTCTGCAGCATCTCGACCTTCGTCGCGAGCCATCCCTTGCCGCACGGCACGATCGCGCCGAGATGAATGTCGAGCGGCTGACGACCCGCCCCACCCGACAGCACGATGCGCACGACCATCAGGTGTTGGTCTTCCACCCAGAATTGCGCCGAGGTGGTGTCGGCGGGATCAGTGGAACCCACGATCCACACCGCCTGCCCATTCCACGCGGCGGTGCGCAGTTTCGAGAGATCGAAGCCGAGCGGCGCCAGTTGCCGGACCGTCTCCCCCACCGGTTGCATGTACGCCCCCTCGATCAGCGCCAGGAAGGGATTCCCGCTCGCGCGCACGGCGGCCAGGGTGTCGGCACGAATGACCCATGTGGAATCCCACGTGGAGATGGAGGCGTTGCCGTTCACGAGCGGCGCGACGTCAATGCGCAGCTGCGTGCCACGCTCGGGCGTGTACCGCAGCGTTTCGTACCACGTTTGCACCGTGTCGCGCCCGTCGCTCCGACGAATCGTGGTGGTCTGGCGGAAGGTGAGCGTCTTGTACCATTCTCCGGCGTGCCGGGACCGCATGCGCGCAATGACGTCCATGCCTGACGTGGGCGGCGCATCCTGCGCAGCAAGCGTCGCCGCGAGTGGGGCCGCGAGTGGGGCCGCGAAGGCGACGGTGGCGAAGACGGCGAGGCAGCGTATCGTAGGGATCATGGATGGCTCGGTTAGACTCATTCTACAATACGCATTCGCCGTGGCTCGCGCTGTGCGCCGCACGTCCGCGCACGACTGCCGTACTCCGCCGTCCTCTGCCGCACTCTGTCGCTATCTTAGAACCGTGACCGCACGCCTTCTCCAGGTGGTAGACCTCGGCGTCATGCCCTACGCCGACGCGCTCGCGCTGCAGCGCGACGCGGCGAAGGCGCGCCTGTCCGGCGTCCTGGCGGACGACGTGCTCCTCCTCGTTGAGCATCCGCCCGTCATCACGCTCGGCCGCTCCACAAAGGCCGGCAATCTGCTCGCCTCCTCGGCGCAACTGGCGGCGCGCGGCGTGGAGTGGTTCGACGTCGAACGGGGCGGCGACGTCACGTTCCACGGGCCCGGCCAGCTGGTCGGATATCCGATCGTCAACCTCGAACGGCACACGCTGGACCTGCATTGGTACCTGCGCCAGCTCGAGGAAGTGATGATCCGCGCGCTCGCGACGTGCGGCATCGAGGCCGCGCGCAACCCGGGCAAGACGGGCGTCTGGGTGCGCGAGCGCAAGATCGCCTCCATCGGCGTGCATGCGCGCCAGTGGGTGACCTGGCACGGCTTTGCGCTGAATGTCACCACCGACCTGTCGTATTTCGACCTCATGGTCCCCTGCGGAATCCAGGACGTCGTCATGACGAGCGTCGAGCGCGAACTGCTCGACGCCGCGGACGGTCCCTGGCTCGCGCCATCGCCAGCGCTGTTGGATGACGTGCGGGCGCGCACCGTCGCCGCCTTCGGCTCGCTCTTCACCCTCACGCCGCAGCCCGTGGACGCCGTCGCGTTCGCGGCATCCATCGCATCATGATGCGCCGCAGATACGCTCTCATCCTGGCGCTGGCCGCCTGCGGACGCAGCACACCGCCGGCCGAGCCGCCGGCACCGACGCCGCCCCCGCCACCTCCCGTCCTTCCTCGCGCCGCCGAACCACGCTCGTATGCGGCACTCGACACCGGTCCCGCGCGGCTGAGCATCCTGCTCGCCACCACGCGTCGCGCCGTCACCAGCGATCGTCCCGGATTGCGCTACGGACCGGAGGACGCCGACTCGCTGCAGTTCGCGGCCGTCAGCGTCAACGTGCCGTCCTACCGCGCGCGCGGCACGGGCGAACTCCCGCGCCCCGGCGCGCTGCGCGACAATGCGCTCACGTACCGCCCCGACCCGCAGCGCGACTTCTACGTCACCTCGACCATCCCGGTGGACAGCGCCCGGTTCGTGCAACGCCTGTCTGCCGACCTCGGTGCCACGCGGACCCGTGACCTGCTGGTCTTCGTGCACGGCTACAACGTCTCGTTCGAGGACGCCGCCGTGCGCGCCGCGCAGGTCGCCGCCGACATCAACTTCGACGGGGCCGTGTTACTCTTCTCGTGGCCGTCGGCCGCGTCGGTGACGGCCTACGTGCGCGACCAGCAGACCGCGCGCAATGCAGGGTTCCAATTGCTTCGCCTGCTCCGCAACCACGCCGTGGCCGCACAGCCCGACCGCGTGCACCTGCTGGGGCATTCCATGGGCGCCGAGGTCATCGGCAAGGCACTCACGCTCACCGCACCCGCCGACACCACGCCGCGTCTCAGCGAAGTGGTGCTGGCCGCCCCTGACGTGGACTCTCGCGTCTTCCGCCGAGAAATCATGCCGCGGCTCGCCCCGCACGCCGCGCGCGTCACGATGTACGCCTCGAGCGACGACGATGCCTTGCGAGCGTCGCGAGCGCTCAACGGAGTCGGCCGGCTGGGCCTCGGTGGTGACTCGCTGTTCGTGATCAATGGCATGGACACCGTGGACGCCACCCGCGTCTCCGCCGACGTCCTCGGCCACACGCTGTTCGGCAACCAAGGCTTCCTTGCCGATCTCGCCGTGCTGCTCGCCGAGGGCAAGACCCCGGCGGAGCGGCGGCTACTGCCGTCCATGAGGGGCGGGCTGACCTTCTATCGGTTCCGGGGCGATCGACGGTAGAACACTTCCACCGTCTCAGGCCCCCCAGTCAGCGCGTTCAGCACGCCGTCGGCTCCTTCTTCACCCGCGGCGGCGGCTCTCGCGTCCAGATCACCACCAGCCCGCAGGCTGTATCGCGCTGTCTGAATCGCGCCGGGATTTCGGACGGACCGCGATAGACCTCGATCGCCTCCAGCGTCTCCGGCGGCACCTCGTCCACGGAGAAGGAACCGGGCGTCATGAAGACGCCGTCGACATAGAACTGCATGGCGCACGCGCTTGCCGCCGACGGATTCCCGCGCATCGACGACATCGACTGGCGTCCGGAAACCAGCCGGCTGTACCCGCTGTTGCCGACCATGACGCGCACGCCCAGGATCGTACGAAACAGGTCAACGGTCCGCGGCGGATCAATGCGTTCGATCTCCTCGCGCGTCATGAACACGCCGAGTCCCACCATGCGGCGCGCCCAGAACTCCTGCATCCGCCCACTGGCGTGAGCCCGGGCCGTGATGAGCACGGCCTCCAATTCCTCGAGCAACCCGTCAAGCACGAACTTCACCTGCGGCGCGTCACCGGGCTGGAGCGCGACGCGCTTGCTGGCTGGCCGAAAGCCGATCCGGCGCACCATTACCTTGACGCGCCCGCCCGGCGCGCGGTCGATGCGAAACTCGCCTGAATCGTTGGTCACCGTGCGGCGCTCGGTGCCGTCGATCCAGACCTCGGCTCCCGCGATGGCCACGCCTGACGTGTTGCGCACGGTGCCGAAGACGATGATCGGCGCGGCCTCCTGGGCCCCGGCGAACACCGCTGCCATCGCCGTCGCCAGCGCCACAGTCACGAACTGCTGCATGGGGGCCCCCGCAGTGTCCAGAACCGACAGCAATCGGCGTTCCTCCTCAACGGTTACGTATCGGCGCCCGTCTGGCAAGGATGCGCCGACGGTTGCGCCGACGGTTGCGCCGACGGTTGCGCCGACGGTTGCGCCGACGGTGCGCCGACGGTGGTGACGCGCCATGGCGATCGAGGCCAGGGTGGTTCGCCGTCACACCCTCTCCGGACTGGCGCTTCGGTGTATATTTGGGACCGTGTCTGACGATCCCCGCCTGTACGCCGCGCGAGAGCGCGAGGTCAAGCCGCGCGACGGTACCGATGGCGCCGCCAGTGGGCTGAACGACGCCCAGCGTCGCGCCGCGACCCATGGCGAAGGCCCATTGCTCATCGTCGCCGGGGCCGGCACGGGCAAGACCCGCACCCTCGTGCACCGCGTCGGCGTCCTGTTGGAACGCGGCGTGCGGCCGGAGCGCATCCTCCTGCTGACCTTCACCCGGCGTTCGGCGCAGGAGATGCTGGCGCGCGCCGAGCGCCTCGTCGGGAGCGCGAGCCGGCACGTGCACGGTGGCACCTTCCACGCCACCGCGCACCGGCTGCTGCGCCGGTTCGGCGAGCAGGCCGGCCTGCGACCCGACTTCACCATCATGGACCAGTCGGACGCCGAGGACCTGATGCAGTTCTCTCGCGCGCGGCTCGGGTTTGGCGACCGGAAGAAGCGCTTCCCGAAGAAGGAGACGCTTCAGCACGTCTACTCGCGCCACGTCAACACCGACATCCCCGTCGGGGCGCTGCTGCGCGACGAGTACCCGCAGTTCGTCGAGCACGAGGACGAGATCGCCAAGGTCTTTGCCGACTACACGCAGCGCAAACAGGAGCGCAACCTCGTCGACTACGACGACCTGCTGCTCTTCTGGGCCACGCTGCTGGAGCAGGTGCCGGCGCTCGCCGACCGCATCGCCGGGCTCTACGACCACATCCTCGTGGACGAATATCAGGACACCAACCTGCTGCAGGCGCGCATCCTCCGCGGGATGTGCCGCACGCACCGGAACCTCACGGTCGTCGGCGACGATGCGCAAAGCATCTACTCGTTCCGCGGCGCCACCATCCGCAACATCCTCGACTTTCCGCGGGAGTATCCCGGCACGACGGTCGTGGCGCTCGAGGAGAACTACCGTTCCACGCAGCCCATCCTCGATACGTCCAACATCCTGATCTCGCGCGCCGGCGAGCGGCACACCAAGAACCTCTACACGCGGCGCACCGGCGGCGACCGGCCCTGGCTGGTCACGGCACAGGATGAGCCGACGCAGACGCGGTTTGTCGTGGACCGCATTCTCGAACTCCACGAGGAGGGCACGCCGCTGCGCGAGATCGCGGTGCTCTTCCGCGCGGGCTACCACAGCGCCGACCTCGAGATCGAGCTCACGGCCCGCAGCATTCCGTTCGACAAGTGGGGCGGGCTCAAGTTCCTCGAGGCCGCGCACGTCAAGGACGTCCTCGCCTTCCTCCGCGTCCTCGAGAACCCGCGCGACGAGGTGAGCTGGTACCGCCTGCTCCTGCTCATGCCGGGCATCGGCGAAGCGACGGCGCGCAACGCAATGGAGGTGATGGCCGAGCATGCGTGGAGCCATGCGTCGTTCGGCCAGTTCACACCGCCGCCGCGCGCCCGCGCCGCACACCAGGCGCTGGTCACGCTGCTCGACACGCTGCGGTCCGGCCCGCCGGACGACGAGGGCGCCGTCGCACGGGAGATCGCCCGCGTGCGCGTGCTCTACGACGACATCTTGCGCGAGAAGTACGACCGCCCCGACCCGCGTCTCGCCGACCTCGACCAGTTGCAGGTGATCGCCGGCGGCTACCCGAGCCGCGCCGCCTTCCTCAGCGCGCTCGCCCTCGAACCACCGCAGGGCACGCAGGACCTCGGCGTCGGCTCCGACAGTGAGGACGACACGCTCGTGCTCTCCACCGCGCACAGCGCCAAGGGGCGCGAATGGGACGCGGTCTTCGTCATCTGGGCGGTGGACGGCTACTTCCCGCTTTCTCGCGCGCTCGGCAGCGACGACCAGGTGGATGAAGAACGGCGGCTGATGTACGTGGCGCTCACACGCGCGCGCAACCACCTGGCGGTGTCGTATCCACTCAACGTCTACGACACCCGGCGCGGCGCCGACTACACGTTCGACCAGGTGTCGCGCTTTCTCGACCGCGGCGTGCGCGGCACGATGCAGCGCGTGGTCGCCGAGCCGCCGGCGGCGGAGCTGCCAGCCCCCGATGCGGCGACGGCACCGATCGCTGACTTGCGTGCCATGATGAAGGGGCGGTTCGGAGTCTAGCTCCCCCGCACTCCGCACCCCACCGTGCCCCTGCCCGTGTACCCCACCGTGCCCGTGCCCCCGCACCCCACCCTGCACCCGTCCCCGCTCTTCTACCTCGCCGCGCGATGCTCCTCGATGAGACGTGAGATCGTGCGCCGCAGTTCGCGCCCGTCCGCCTCCCACCTCTCGTCGAAGCGCGCGAGATCGGTCATGTAGACGCGCCGGGCGAGCAGTGCCGCGTTGTCGAGCTGCACGCGCGATGCATACGTCGTGGGATAGGTCGTGAGCTGCGGCCCCACGCTGTCCACCAGCTGCCGACGGGCCCACGCGTACACGCGCTCGCGCGTCGCAAGCCGTTCGGGCTTGCCCTCGGCGCCCGGATGCCTCGCGTACCCGGCTTCCAGCGAGTCCGCGACCAGTTTCCAGAACCCACCGAGTCGCTTCTCGTCCTCCCAGCGATTCTCGCAGAGCAGGGCATTCGCGGTGTCGCCGCGTGCACGAAAGAACGCCGCCGCCCCCCGCGCCCCGACGAAGTTCGCGAAGCTCTCGTTGAAGACCGCGTCGCCCTTCGCGTAGTAGCGGTTGTGCGTCAACTCATGCACCACGGTATTGGCCACGTCGGCCGAGTCGGCGCGCAGCGTGGTCGAGAGCACGGGATCGTTGAACCACCCCAGCGTGCTGAAGGCCGGCGCCGGACGCAGGTAGGCATCCAGGCCACGGTCGCGCAGTCGCGTCTCCTCACGCTGGGCCTGACGTACGTCGAAGAAGCCCTTGTACGGCACACGCCCGACCACGGGGAACCACCACGTCACCGGCGCCAGCGCGTCACGCGCCGCGCCGCTCAGGACGAGCACCAGGGTGTCGGAGCGGAGCCGCGTGTACTTGGTGAACGCGTCCTTCGCCGGAAGGCCGAGCGAATCCACCGCGAATGCGCGTGCGTCGAGCACCAGTTGCAGCTTGCCGCGCGTCACCGCGTCGGTCGTCGAATCGCGCACGAGATCCGCGATGGACTGCCGTCCCCGAAGAATCCTCCCTTCCTCCCACGCCACGCGCACGAGATAACGTCCCGTGCGCGTCCCCGCCGTGAGCAGTGTCAGGCCGCCGCACGCAATGAGCAGCGCCGCTCCCACGCTCCCCCATCGGAGGCGCATGCCGGCGCCCCTCAGCGGGAGGGATTTCGTGGGCTGCGCGAGCGCCACGTGACTCCCATGCGATGCACCGCGCCGAATGCTCCGAACCCTTGATACGCGTAGTCCAGGGACCAGGCGCCGCGTGCCGCGCTCCCTCCGGCCGACCAGGGGGCGCGCGCCGTTTCGTCGGAGTACGAGAGCGCCGCCCCGCGCACCTGCAGCTCCCAACCCGCCGAGGTCGTATACGATCCTTCCGCGCCGACGACGGCGGTGGACCCCGCGTGATTCGCGCGTCGCCACTCGGCGATGCCCCGCCAGCGCATGCGCGCCAGCGCCCAGACCGGCGTGGCGAGGTTCCCCCGCAAGGTGGAGGGGATGGTCAGCGTGCGCCGCGCCGGATTCCGCGCTGGGCTCGAGACGTGCTGCACCGACAGGTCGGCGTCCCATCCCCGCACCGTGATGCCGTTGGCGGTGCTGAACGTCAGCGCCGACGCGCTCAGGTCGGCCACCTGCTGCCGCATGTAGGTCAGCGCCATGCCAAACCTCAGCAGGGCGAACTGCTGCTTGAGCCCGGCCGTGAGTGCCAGTTCGTTCCCGCCGACGCTGTTCCCCGTCGCCGTTCCGCGTCGTCCGCCGGTCAGCGGGTCCGGGACGATCTCGTCGGCGCTGCCGTAGTCGAGCGACTGCACGCCGACCGCCAGCACGGACGGCGCCCGCCGCTGCCAGCGCAGCGGCATGGCCAGCGCGAGCGTCGCCAGCTGGGCATCCCCGATCCACGTGCCCGCACTCACCGTTGCCGTGCGCTCCCGCGGCAGGCGCTGCGTGCCGTAGAACAGCGCGCTCGCATCCGTCGCGAGCGGCGACACGTCTCCGCCCCCCGCCGCGCGCGCGCTCGCCGGCAGCGTCAGCACGACCATGGACGACTGCGCCGGCAGCACGCCCGCACCGAGCGTGCTCGCACCGAGCGCGCCCGCAATCGCCAACCGAAGGTGGTGTCGCCGCATCATCACGCTCAATGTGTCCTCCAGCATCGCACTACGACAACATCGCCCCACAAACACCCCCCGCCCCTGCACCCCACTCTGTCCCCTGCACCCCACTCTGTCCCCTGCACCCCACCGTGCCCCTGCCCCTTCACCCCACTCTGTCCCCTGCACCCCACCGTGCCCGTGCCCCTTCACCCCACTCTGTCCCCTGCACCCCACCCTGCACCCTGCCCCTGTCTACTTCACGCGCAGAATCCCCAACTGTGCCCCCTCCCCCAATCCAAACGCGCTACCGTCCTTCCTCGCGAACCCCAGCACCAGCGCCCCCTGCCCCGGCGAAAACGGTCCCAACGCACCGTACACCATCGTTCCCGGCATCAGCGGGCCTTCGACATACCCGCCCACCGGCACGCGCACCGGTTTCACCGGGAATGGATCTTCCCAGCCGGCAATGAGCGCCTGGCGCGCCATCAGTTGCCGCAGGTTGCGGCTCAGGAACCGGTGCCGCGCCTGCACCTGCCTGCGCGGCACCCCCGGAATGCTGTCCGCCCAGATGGCGACGCTGAAGTCGCCAAAGAGCGTCGCGAAGCGCTCGCCCGTGCGCGCCTCCACGTTGGCGATCCCCTGCAGCGACGTCTGCACGAGGCGGCGGTAGATCGTGTCCCCCTGCTGGTCGCCCAGCCAGCGCAGGAAGAGCCAGGCCGCCCCGCGCTCCTCGAGGGAGCCGGAGCCCGCGAACGTCGTCACCGAGTGACCGGCCGAGCTGTAGAGGTAGACGTAGGAATTCAGCAGCTGCGTCGCGATGAAGGGCTGCGCCGAGTCGGGGAAGATCTGCTCGGCAGTCGTCCGTCCGAACGGCGGCGGATACCGCGCCTCGAACACCCGGGACGCGAGCTCCTCGGCAACGTGGCTCAGCCCCTCGTTCAGCCACGGCTCCTCGGGCTCTCCGCCGCGCGCCACCACGTGATGGAAGAACGAGATCATGTGCTGCATCTCGTGGATGAACGTTCCCGACACCAGCCGCTGGGTGTCGTTGAAGGCATGGGCACAGCTGTAGTTCGCGTACGGATCGGGCACGAGCGCGTAGAAGATCTCGCCCGCGTTCGAATGGGGGAGCGAAGGCAGGAGGTCGCGCCCGTAGAAGAAGCCCGTCACGAAGCCCTTCTGGCCGCAGTCGTTTGCCGCCACCAGCGCGTTCACGCGCGGCGTCAGGAAGACGAGCACCTTGCCGTTGCGGTCAAGGTCCGACTCGGGACCGAACGACCCGACGACGGTGCGGTAGAGCTCGGTGTCGAACAGGCGGCCGAGCCGTGCAAGCTCTGCGTCGGTGTACGAGGGAAAGGCGCTCGTGTCCACGAAGATGCCGATGTGCGCCCCGAGGTAGCGCAGCCTGCCGGTGGCCTTGGTGAACTCGGTCGCCTCGAGCGTCGTGATGACATCGAAGGTCCGCAGGCTCCCCAGCGTCAGCGCGAGCATGGGCGGCTGGTACGGCTCCCCCCCGCGTCCCCCGGGCGCGAGCCGACGCTCCACCTCGCGCAGGTGCGCGTCGAGTTCCTCCTGCGCGCGCGGACGCACGCGTTGCGAGAGAAAACGCTCTCCCGCATCGCCAAAGAGCGACGCCGCCGTCACGCCACCGGCGGTCACGCGGGCCAGCGTGGACACCGGCGCCTCCGCACGAACGGCCAGTTGCGGGATCACCACATACTCCTGCGCCGCCTCGACGGCCAGCGTCGCGCACGACGACAACTCACCCGCGCCGATCACGACCGCCTCGTACGGACGCAGCGTCATCGCTCGGCGGCGCGGCGTGTAGATCAGCGTGCGCGTCGCGGTCCACGCGGTCCCGCTCAGCACGCGCACCGTCACGTTGCCCGGCGGCAGGCAGTTGGGGACCACCACGCGCAGTTCGCCGTCCGTGCCGCTCACGGGCCGCACTCGCACGCCGCCGAACTCCACCGCGGACGCCGTGCCGCCAAGCAGGATTCCGGCGATGGCTAACGTATCACCCGGCCCCACATTCCCCGGCAGGACGCCGCTGATGGCTGCGCCCCCCGTCGCCGTCGCGCTCAGCGTCACCGCACGCTCCACCGCGCCGAACGGGTACGCACGCACGGACACTCCTCCCGCACGATTGCCCAGCCGCAGTTCGGCCTCGGCCCGGCCGGCCTCATCCGTCACCGCGAACGTGTCGACCAGCGCCGCTCCGTCAGCGCCGCCCGCCGTCACCCGGAAGACGACGGTACTCGCCTTCACCGGCGCCCCTGCCGCGTCGCGCACTTCCACCGCCAGCGCACGCGGCAGCACGCTCCCAGCCGGCGCCGCCTGACCGTCGCCCTCGATCACGCGAAGGGTGTACGCGCGCCCCGCGGCCAGCACACGGTCGCTCGAGCATGCCCCCGCCACAAACAGCGCCGAAACTCCGGCGATGCGGAGAATGCGTCGCAGGGCTAACCAGTTGGCTGACAAACAGTTATGCACTTATTGGAGGTCTGAAGGTTGCTTTGACGGGGCGCTGCGCTCGCGCTATCCTTATAAATTCCATGTCGTTCGTCCATCTGCACTGCCATTCCGAGTTCTCGCTCCTCGATGGAGCCAACCGGATTGATGATCTGATTGAGCGCGCGCTTGAGTTCGAGCAGCCTGCCCTCGCGATCACCGATCACGGTAACCTGCATGCCGCCTGGGAGTTCCAGGAGAAGGCCCGGAAGGCCAGCCTCCGCCCCATCATCGGCATGGAGGCGTATGTCGCTACGGCCGACCGCCGCGCGCGCACGCGCAGCGCACCGGGTGAACGCAACTACTACCACCTGATCCTCCTCGCCCGGAATCTCGCCGGGTACCGCAACCTGGTGAAGCTCTCCTCGCTGGCCTACACCGAGGGGTTCTACGGCAAGCCGCGCGTCGATCGCGAGCTCCTCGCCAAGTATAACGAGGGGATCATCGTCTCCTCCGCCTGCATGGCGGGCGAGGTTGCCACGCACCTGCTCGCCGATCGTCCCGACGCGGCGCGGCGCGCCGCCGAATGGTACGCCGATGTCTTCCGGGATCGCTACTACCTCGAGGTGCAGGCGCACAACTCGGGCGACCAGAAGATTCTCAACGAGCGTGTGCTCGCGCTCGCCGGCACGATGAACCTGCCGGTGATCGCCACCAACGACGCCCACTTCCTGCGCGCCGAGGACCACGACGCGCACGACATCCTGCTCTGCATAGGCCTCAAGAAGGATCGCACCGACGCCGACCGGATGCGCTATGACCGCGGGCTCTTCTTCAAGAGCGCCCCCGAAGTGCGCGAGTTCTTCCCAAATCGCCCCGACGTCCTCGAGAACACGCTCAAGATCGCCGACGAGGTGGACGTCCAGTTCGGCAAGAAGTACCACCTCCCGTCGTTCCCGCTTCCGAAGGGCGTGAAGACCGAGAACGACCTGCTGGTGAAGCTCGCCAAGGACGGCACGAAGCTGCGCTATGGCACGCCGCTTCCCGCCAACGTGCAGGAGCGGCTCGAGTACGAACTCGACGTCATCACCAAGACGGGCTATGCGGGCTACTTCCTCATCGTCGCCGACTTCATCAAGGCCGCGCGCGACCGCGGCATCCCCGTGGGTCCGGGACGCGGCTCCGCTGCCGGCTCCATCGTCGCCTACGCGCTCAGGATCACCGACGTCTGCCCGCTCAAGTACGACCTCCTG
>PNKL01000006.1 GCA_013822425.1 Gemmatimonas sp. | reverse complement strand
GGCCCGGTCGAGGCGATCTACTGCCCCGCTTCCACCTCGACCACGCGCGACGCGTAGCGGTTGACCCTGAGCACGAGGACGAACAGCGCATAGCCCAGCAGGAAGACCACGTCCGCGAGCATCACCGCCGCCGCCGGCACACTCGACCACGCGAACCGATGGTCGATGCCTGGCACGAGGAATGTCAGCACGTAGCAGACAGAGCCGAGCTTCACGATGCGCCCCTGCACCGGCTCCTTTTCCCGGACGCGCAGTCGACGCTCCAGCAGCGCCGCGGACGCTGTGGCACCGTCCTCACTCAAGGTGCGTGTTGCGTCGCCGGCCGCGCAAGCAAGTCCACATACGCCCCCTCGACGAGCTGCGCCGGCGTGACGCCGAGCTGCGCCATGACCTCATGCGCCGTGCGCACACCAGTCTCCGGGCTTTCGCCATCTTCGAGCACCACTTCGAGTTCCATGAAATCCCCCAGCCCGGTCACGCGGTCGAGGTGGATCCGCGTGCGGCCTGCGAGATAGAGCGTGCGGTGCTTCAGCACCCGCCCCGCCTGACCGTAGGCGTGCGACAGCACGTCGCGCAGCGATTCCGCGTTGTCCGTGCGCGAGATCAGGTAGAAGGACGCCTTGGGCCCGTGCCGGTCGGCGCGCTGATAGAAGATCAGCTCGCCCGTCCCATCGGCGAACTGCCGCAGCTTCAGCCGGCCGGCCGCGCAGGTGAAGAAGGTGTCATCCTGCACGATCTCGGTGGGGCCGCTATCCGCGAGAGCTGCCGCGCGCGCCGCGAGCGCTTCCACGCGCTCGATGCGGGCCTTGATCTCGACGTTGCGCGGCATGGGTTGAAACGTGCCCCGGCGGCCCGGCGCCGCGCAATGCGGCACCGACGGTCGCACCGACGGCCGCACCGACGGCCGCACCGACGGCCGGCGGGCCGCTGCGCTACGCTGACTGCGGCCCCGGCCCCTGATTCCGGTTCTTCGTCATCAGGCTCGCCACCACCGACAGCGCGAGCACGACGGCGACCGTACCGAGCATCCAGACGATGGGAACCTTGTAGAAGTCCATGATCAGCATTTTCACGCCCACCAGCGTGACGATGACAGCCAGGCCGTAACCCAGCAGTTGGAAGCGGTCGGCCATGTCGGCAAGCATGAAGTACATCGCCCGCAGGCCAAGGATCGCGAACGTATTGGCCGTGAAGACGACGAACGGATCGCTCGTCACCGCGAAGATCGCGGGGATGCTGTCCACCGCGAAGATCACGTCGCTCACCTCCACCAGCACGAGCACCAGCGCCAGCGGGGTGAGGATCCGCTTGCCGTTCTCGAGAATCGAGAACTTCTCGCCGTGCAGGTCCTGCGTGATCGGGACGTGCCCGCGCAGCCAGCGGAGGAGCGGGTTGGTGCCGAGGTCACTCTTCTTGCCGGTGAACAGGAACATCTTGATCCCCGTGAAGACGAGGAACAGCCCGAACACGTAGAAGATCCACGTGAACTGCTGGATCAGCAGCGCGCCAAGGTAGATGAGGCCCGCGCGCATCACGATGGCGCCCACCACGCCCCACAGGAGCACGCGCTTCTGCAACTCGGCGGGAATTGCGAAGTAGGAGAAGATCGTGATCCAGACGAAGACGTTCTCGATCGCGAGCCCCTTCTCGATCAGGTAGCCCGTCGCGTACTCGAGCGTCTTCTGGTTCGCGACGTCCGCGCCGTACTGGCCGTTCAGGTGCCACCAGAACCAGCCGCCGAACGCCCCCGCGGCCAGCACCCACACCACCGACCACAGCGCGGCTTCCCGAACGGAGACCCTGTGGCTGCCCTGCGCGCGCAACAGGACGAAATCCACGGCCAGCAGCGCGACGACGAGCGTGCTGAAGCCGAGGTAGAGCAGCGGAGTGCCGGTATGGGCGATGTCAGTCATGAGCGGATCGAAGGTAGCCGGGCTCCTGCGGGCTCGAATCCATTGTAAACGCTTTCACGGCACCCGGGGTTCCGGTCACCTTACCGCCGCGCCGGCGCCATCGTCATTGCGTCATAGAGCCGCCCGTTCGCCATCACCCAGCGGATCGCCGTGCTGTTGCGGATGTTGTCGAGCGGGTTCCTGTCGAGCACCAGCAGGTCGGCCAGCTTGCCCTTGGCGAGCGATCCGATGTCGCGGTCGAGGCCCAGCGACTCGGCGCCATTGATCGTCGCCGTGCGCAACGCTTCGTGCGGCGTCATGCCGCCCTGCGCCAGCATCCACATCTCCCAGTGCAGTCCCAGCCCCTGCAGTTGCCCGTGCGCGCCGGTATTCACCTTGACGCCGAGGTCGTTCAGCGCCTTGGCGGCCCGCGACGACTCCTGATATGAGTAGTCGTCTTCCGCCGCGATCTCGCGGCGGCGCGCTCGCGTCTCCAGGGAGCCCGGGAACGCGAACCGCCGCAGCCGCTCGTCCTTCCAGACCTCCGTGTTCGCGTACCAGTAGTACTCGCCGCTCAGCCCGTTGTAGTTCACGATGAGCGTCGGCGTGTACGCCGTCCGGCTCGCGGCGAAGACCTTGAGCGCATCCTGGTACAGCGGTGCGACGGGGAGGTTGTGCTCCACCGTCGTGTGGCCGTCGAGGACGTGCGTCATGTTGAAGAAGAAGGTGCTCCCACCTTCGGGCACGACCGCCATCTCAAGCTGCCGCGCCGCCTCGACGATCTGCTGGCGCGCGTCGCGCCGCGGCTGGTTGTAGCTCTTCACGCTGAAAGCCCCCACCGCCTTCATGCGGCGCAGGTGCGTGAGCGCTTCCTCGAACGTCGTCGTCACCGCCTTGATGCTCCCCTCCGCGCCGTAGAGAATCGTGCCGGTGGAGAAGAGCCGCGGGGCCGTCGGCATCGCCCCCGACTTGATCATCTCGGACGCGCTGAAGATCATGTCGGTGCTGTTCGACGGATCGTGCATCGTCGTCACGCCGAACGCCATCGCCATCAGCATCTGCGGGTTCCGCGTCGCGGTGATGCCGCTCGACCCCGTGCCAATGTGCGCGTGTGCGTCAACCAGCCCGGGCACGACATACTTGCCCGACACGTCAATGCGGCGCGCACCCGCCGGGATCTTCACCTGCCCCGATGGGCCAATGGCCGTGATGCGATTGCCGTCAACGACGATCGTCGCGTTCCGGATCACCTCGCGGCCGTTCATCGTGATCGCCGTTGCACCGGTCAGCGCCACCTTGTCCGTGGGCCGCGCGTGCGCGGCACGGAATCCGATGGCGCGCCCCGTTGGTTCCGGTTCCTTGCGCACCGTCGTCGAGTCTGCCGTCTCGAATGCAAACGTCTGGCTCAGCTCGCGCGTGAACAGCTCCGGTCCGAGCGCCCAGTGGAGGCGCCTCGAATCGGCCGACCAGTGCAGGTCGGTGCCGGCGTCGCGCGACACGCGCCGCACCGGAATGTCCGTCGTGGCGGGACCGATCGTTACCGCGCGCCCTGTCGCCGTGAACGGAGCCACATAGGCGTTGAAGCGCTCCACCCAGGCGATGTACGTCTCGTCCGGCGAGGGCGCGAACTGCGTGGCGTTCTCGGCGATCAGGTGCACGCGCCGTTCGCCGCCCGTCAGGTTCAGGGAAATCAGGGCCGGCTTGTCGCCTTCAGCCGCCGACAGGAAGATGCGTGTGCCGCTGCGCATGAAGCTCGGGCTGTTCCCTTCGCGCGTCACGAGCGTCGGTTCGCCCCCCTGCGCCCCCACTATATAGATGCCCTGTTCGCGGCCGTACTCGACGCTGCGCAATTGGTCGCCGCCCGTCCGGCGGTAGACCACCTTCTGGCCATCGGGCGAGAACCGCGGGGCAATGTAGTGGCCCAGGCGCGCGGTGAGCCGGCGCGACGCCCCGCCATCCACGGACACCACGCGGATGGCGCCCAGCGAGTCGCCGTCATACGTGGCGTAGACGAGCGACCGGCCATCCGGCGACCAGGACGGATAGAGCTCAAGCCCGTCCGTGGAGCTCGTGACGCGGCGCGGCGTGCCGTCGGGGAGCGCGCGCACGTAGAGCTTGCCGAGCGCGGTGTAGGCTACCTGCTTCTGGTCGGGCGACACCGAGACCCACCGCAGCATCTTCACGTCGAACGTGTCGGGCGCCACGGCCTGCGCGAAGCGCACGGCCTCGGTGACGGACTGCTTCACGGTCGCCGTGAACGGAATGTTCGTGGGCTTGCCGCTCGCGGCGTCCACGCTCCACAGCTTCCCCTGCGCCCAGATGACGATCGCCTTGCCGTCGGGCGTCCAGTCGAAGCCTGGATACGTGCCGAAGATTGCCCACGCCTCCTGCTGGTCGTGGTCGAGGCCGTCCCACAGCGCGCGTTCCCTGCCGCTCTCCTGGTCGTGCACGTAGAGCACGGACTTCACGCCGACGCGGCGCACGAATGCCATCGTCCTTCCGTCGGGCGATGGCGTGGGGCGCAGCGACCCGCCGTTGCCGCCGATCCACGTCGTGCGCTCACCTGTTTCGCGGTCGAGGCGCTGGATCACGTACACCACGCCGTGCGGATTGCGATTGTACTGGAAGCCGCCGCCCGGGGACACGTCCTCGCTGAAGTAGACGTATCGGCCGTCGGGCGAGACGGTCGGTTCGGTCGCGTTCTGCTCCCAGTTGCGGCGGTCGGTGAGCTTGATGCCGGCGCCGCCGCTCACGTGGTAGATCCACATCTCGCCCGCGCCCAGCGAGCGCGTGTTGCGGAAGTGCTTGCGTCCGACGAGATAGCGGCCGTCAGGCGTCCAGGCGGGATTGGAGACCTGGCGTTCCTTCTCCTTCGACACCTGCCGCAGGTCCTTGCCGTCGGTCGCGGCAGTCCAGAGGTTCTCGATGCCGTCCCGATCCGACGTGAAGGCGATGCGCAAGCCGTCGGGCGACCAGCGCGGCATCGTCTCGTACGCCGGCCCGCCGAGGAGAAGCACGGCTTTCCCTCCCGTGATCGGCATCGTGTAGATGTCGCCGAGCAGGTCAAAGACGAGCGTCCTGCCGTCGGGTGAGAGGTCCACGGACATCCACGTCCCTTCGGAGGTCTCGAAGGTGATGTCCTTGGACGGGCCATGCCTGGCGAGCACATCCCACTTGGCGGGGATGGTAGGCGTGGCGGTCTTGAGGGAGTCCTGGGCGGGGGCGGCGGCAGCGCAGAGCGCGAGCGCGGCCAGCGAGCGGCGAAGGAAGTAGGGCATCGGGGGATGGCTGAGCATCCGGGAAAGATATCGCGAGCCCCGGACTCAGTCAGGCGGGCGTGTGCCGCGAACCGAGCGCCCAGCGCGCGTGCTTAGCTCGGGGCGCGCGCGTCGGCCACGCGACGCTGGTCAAGCGCGCGCCGAACACGCAGCAGGAGTTCCGAGGCACGGAATGGCTTCGTGATCACGTCCGCGTGCGCCATGCCGTCCATCACCGCGCTCACATGGCTGGCGTAACCCGTCATGAAGAGGACGCGTATGTCGGGGCGCACGCGGCCGATCTGCTGCGCGATCGCCACGCCGCCACGCCCGGGCATGACGAGGTCGCTGAGCAGGAGATCGATCGCGACCGCGGGATCGGCGGCAATGCGTTCGGCACTCACGCCGTCTGCGGCGACGTGCACGTGGTAGCCGGCACCGACGAGAATGCGAGACACCACGACCGCCACCGCCTCATCGTCGTCCACGACGAGAACGGCTTCCGTTCCGCCCGTCGCGTCCTGCCCAGCCTTGCGCTGGGCCGCGCTGACATCGTCAGGCGCACGCGGCAAGGTGATGAAGAAGGTGGTGCCGCGTCCGGGCGCGCTTTCGACGGTGAGGGTGCCGCCCGCCTGCTGAATGATGCCGAGCGAGGTGGCAAGTCCCAGGCCCGTTCCTTCACCCACTGCCTTGGTGGTGAAGAAGGGCTCGAAGGCCCGCGCCAGCACCTCAGGCGCCATTCCGATGCCGGTGTCGGTGACGCGCACGCGCACGAAGTCGCCTGGCGCGAGCCCGCACGCCGCGGCGGATTCGGCGTCGAGCGCCAATGGTTCGGCGGACAGGACGAGGCGCCCGCCGTGCGGCATGGCGTCACGGGCGTTCACCACGAGGTTCACGATGACCTGCTCCAGGCGTCCCGGATCGGCGTGTACGGGCCAGAGCCCGGCCGGCACTTCGTCGACCAGAACGACGTCTTCGCGGAGAAGCTGGCGGATCAGGCCGTGAAGCCCATTGAGCAGCTGCTGGAGATCCACGGACACCGGGCGTATCACCTGCTGCCGTGCATACCCCAGCAACTGCTGGGTGAGATCGGCGGCCCGGGACGCGGCGGTCATGATGCCGGCCACGGCGGCCTGCTGCTCGCTGTCCGGCGGGAGCGACTCCTCGAGCATGGACGCGAAGCCGAAGACCGCCGTCAGGAGATTATTGTAGTCGTGCGCGATCCCGCCGGCGAGCCGGCCAACCGCCTCCATCTTCTGCGACGAGCGCAGCTGTTCCTCGAGACGAGTCCGCTCGGAGACGTCGAACCGGAATCCATACAGGACGTTCGCGTCGCCTTCGCTGAAGCCAAGGCGCACCACATCACGCACACGCACGACCGAGTTGTCGGCACGGACCATGCGATACTCGGCGTCCCCCTCGCCGTTCTCGAGAACGCGTTTCAGGAAAGCCAGGTACTCGGCGCGATCCTCGGCATGCACCAAGGCCGACGCAAACGGCGACTCGCGCCAGCGTGCGAGGTCGTGCCCCAGCAGCTCCCGCGCCTGGTTGCCCACATAGGTGACGTCGCCCGTGCCGGGAAGCGCCTGCCACGGAATGACGGACGCGTTCTCCACGAGCAGGCGAAACCTCGCCTCGCTCTCGACGAGCGCGCGCGTGGCGCGGCGTTCTTCGGTGACGTCGCGCAGGAAGACCCCAAAGCGCCAGGCGGAGCCCGTGCGGATGGGAACGACGGAATAGGCGGCATCAAAACGGCTGCCATCGCTCCGGCAGGCAGGTCCGTCGAGGAGCCGCGCCTGGCTCGTTTCCGGATGGTCTGCGTCGAACTGCGTGATGATCGCCGCGATCCGCTCCGCTTCCGCGGTCGGGAAGATGGTCCCTCGCATTGGCCGTGCGATCGCATCGGCTTCAGCGCGGAGGAATACCTGAGTGGCCTTGGTGTTCCACCCCACGATCACGCCGTCCGCGTCGAGCATGATCACGGCGTCGCTCGCCGCTTCCACCAGGCGTCGTTCCCACGCATCGCGCGCCAGGCGCAGATCGTCGATCATCTGCCGAAGGGAACGGCCGAGATCGGCCAGTTCGTCGTCGCCCATGACTTGTACGTCAACCGCGAGATCGCCGGCGCCAGCGCGCCTGGCCACATCGCGCAGGTGTGCGAGTGGGCGCGCGAAGCGGCGCCTGACGATGATGACCAGCGTCGCGAACGTCGCGGCGCCCAGGAGGACACAGAGAATGATGGCCGTGAGCACCGCACGACGCGCATGGGCCAGCGCGACCTCATGATCCTGCAGGACGACCAGGCGGCCAATCACGTCGCCGGCGGGTCCGCGGATCGGCACGGAGCCGCCGAAGCGGCGCGCACCACCCAGGCGGACGGGCGTGTCCCTCCATCCGTCGGCGGCAACCAGCTGCAGCACCGCGTCATCAAGCGGGGCATCGCTGGTACGCACCGTGACCACGTAGTCCGCAAAGCGGTCCCAGTCCGCAGCCCGGCCGAACATCGCCATGCCCTGCTCCCAGGCGGCACGATCGAGTCGATCCTTGCGAACAAAGACGAACGCATCGACGTCCAGCGTGCGAGCGAGCGTGTCGATGAGCCCATCGAGCTCCTTGCCGAGTTCGAAGTAGGCCACCACGTCGGCGCCGACGCGCAGCGGCAGAACGACGCGCAGCGTCATGAGCCCCCGGAGCCGCCCGATCTCCACCGCTGACGCGACCTCGCCGGTCCGAACGGCCTCGCGGAAGGACCAGCGATCCACGACATCGCCGCGCTCTTCCGGCCGGTGCGCTCGGACGACGACTCGACCGGCGGTGTCGAGCAGGTACAGGTGCGTGAGTCCATGGTTCAGCCGCAGGCTTGCAAAGCGAGGCAGCAGCAGCCCAAGAAGCCCCAAGGTGTCGCGACGCTGGTGCGCCGCGACGAGCGCATCATTGAGCGAGAGCGTGTGAGCGACGGCCTCCAGCACGTCCTTCTCGAGGGTGAGACGGCTGCCCAGCAGGTCGCGTGCCGCGCTGATGTCGCGCGTGGCGGAACGCTGCATCGAGCGCCGCTCCGCATTGCCGATGAGGAGCGCGAAGGTGGCAATGAGAAGGGCAAGCGCCGCGGCGAACGGTGCGTACAGCCGCCACTGAAAGGAGCGACGCAGCGCGACCACGAGCTAGTTCCCCAGCTGGACGACGGCCCCGCCGGGAAGGGAGTGTCGCGCCCAGGCGTCCTTCACCTTCACCGCGGCCTCGCCGAAATCGGCCTCGAGCTCCACTTGCCATCCCTCGACCTTTCCGTGGACTCCCAGCCGGAGCGCCCGCACGTCGACGCCATTGCTCTTCGCACGCCGGTCCTTGGCGTATCGCCCGGCGTCGACGTAGAGGCGACCGGTGGGGGTCAGGGCGATGTCGGGCTTCGATGTCGCTGGGGCGGACCGCTGGCCCTGGCCAGCGAGGGGTGCGGCGAGCATGGCACCGGCACACAGCGCGAACCAGCACCGCCTGGACGCACGGGCGACGACTGGACGAGGACGTATGGTCATGTTGGGCGCAGGCGGTCTCGAAGCTGAAGTACCCAGATGGAGTTTCGGCACCTTCAGCCAAGGACTTGAGCCCCTGCTTGGGCAGGCGCGCGCCGTGCGTCGGGGGATTCCGCACCGCTGTTGCAAGGGCCGCGTCGGGGCATCTCGCGAGCCAGCGACGATCCCTCGAGTCAAGCCTGCTTCCGTACGCCTCGCACCAGCGCGACGGACAAGGCGCCGCGCAACCTCTTCGGTCGCGCGGCGCACGGCACCACCATGCAGCGCCCTACGCCTGGACTTGCATCCTCGTCCCGACGAGCGGCACCATGCAAGTCACCGTGTAGAAGCCTCGGGACCGACTACGAGATGACTTCCGCCCGGCCATCGAGCGACATCAGCAGCAACTCAACCTCAAGCGTGGGATGCCGTTTGCCAATCATGCCCTTGAGCTTCTTGAGTTGCGTGGCGTGCGTGTCCCGCTCAACTACCGGATTCTCGGCGTGTTGCGCGCCGAGTATGACCTTGTACGCGCCGCAGTCCCTGTGATCCATCAGGATGACCGTGCGAATGGCGTGGAGCTTGATGGCGATGTCGAGGTGCTCCCAGAACGTCTGATTCCACGCCGGGTACTTGTCGGTGATCGCGCCGAGCGATGCGCCGGCAAGCACGACGTGATCGTATTTGTCGCGCAGCCCGCGCCCGGACATGTAGCGTTCGATGTCGTCCATGAGCCGGTAGTCCATGCAGCTCAGGAGCAGGGCGTCTGTGGATGACGCGGTCCGGCCCTCCGCCGTCGACGTCATGGCTGCCAACAGGCTCGCGCCACCGCCTAAGGCGGCCAGTTGAAGAAAGGTCCTTCTCGTCGTTTCGCGAGGTACTGGCGTGTTGCGGTTCGGCGTGCTCATGGTACGCTCTCCTGTAGCGGGGCAAAGCGACGCTCACAATACGGTAGGCTGTCGCGGATGACGAGGGAGAATAATACGCGTCAGTGCTCAAACAACCAGATGGCCCGCCCGGGGCGAATGGAGCGACATCGCGCCCGCCACGATCACGACGCCCATACTATGGACAAGGACGCCAGTCGTCGAGGGCCGCGCCTACCGTCGCGATGACCCCCGACCAGTTGCCGACGGTCTGTTGTCGAAAGAGCCGCGCCGTCGGGTACCACGGGCTGTCATCCCGGGCGAGCCCCCAGCGCCAGTCGGCGCTGAACGGCAGGAGAACCCACGTGGGCTTGCCAAGCGCGCCCGCAAGGTGGGCCGGCGCAGAGTCCACGGAAATCACCAGGTCGAGTGCCGCCATGACCGCGGCGGTCTCGTCGAACGACTCGAGCGCCTCGTCCACCACGAGCGCGTTGTCGTGCCCCGCGAGTTGGTGCGACTCGGTGGGAGTCACTCCCTTCTGAAGCGTGACGAACTGAATGCCGGTGCGACGCAGCAGCGCTGACAGCGTGTCCAGCGAGAGCGAGCGATTGTGGTCGTTGGCGTGCGTGCCCAGGCCGCGCCACACCAGGCCAACTCTCGGCGTGCCCGGCGGTGCGCCACCAGCGCGAAGTCGCGCGGTCCACTGGGCCACCTTGTGCGCATCGGCCACGAGATAGGGGACCGCGGCGGGGATCTCCGATTCCGAGAAGAGCCGCAGCGCCAAGGGCATGCTCATGACGGGAATCCGGCACGCGACATCGGACGGGCAATGGCCCAGCGGGACCACGTGAGCGTTGGGAAAGCTGCGGGCAAGCAACGCTGACAGCGCCGGAGGCGCCTGGATGACGCATCGCCGGCCTGAACCTTCAAGGCACGCCACCAGGCGCATCATCTGGATGGCGTCACCGTACCCCTGCTCGTGCTGGATCAGCACCGCCTGGCCTTCGACGCCCGCTGCCCCGGTCCAGACCGGAAGTTCGGCGTTCGGGAGAGTCAGCGCCGCCGTGCGCGTCCACCGTGATTCGTAGCCCGACCATCCCTCGCGAAACCGGCCCAGGGCGAGCAGGCTGAGGCTCCTGTTCCACACGGCATCCGGATAGTCGGGATCGCTGACCAGCGTCCGCTCATACTGCGCGACGGCCTCTGCATGCCGGTTCCGCCCGGCGAGTACCGTTCCCAGGTTGAAATGCGCGGCGGCGTAGCCTGCGTCGAGGCCCACTGCCTGTCGGTAGTGCGCGATGGCCTCATCGGTCCGGCCGAGTGCGGCGAGCGAGTTGGCCTTGCTGTAGTACGCCTCCGCGTAGCCGGGCTTGAGTGCGATGGCCGTGTCGAAGCAGGCCAACGCTTCGTCGTGGCGAGCCACCGCCGCCAGCGCGGCCCCCAAGTTGCCCTGCCCCTCGGCAAAGCCGGGCGCGATGTCCAGTGCCCGGCCGTATAGCGCGATCGCGGCCTTCGGCCGGAGCAACACCATGAGCGAGTTGCCATGGTTGTTGAGCGCGTCCACGTAATCGGGCCGGAGAGCGACGGCCGCCTCGTAGTGCGCGCACGCATCGACGTGGCGGTGCACGGCGGCAAGCGCATCACCCTGCCCCTTGTGCGCCTCGGGATAGTGCGGCCGCAGCGCCAGCGCCGCGCGGTAGTGCGCAATCGCCTCTTGCGCCCGATTGAGCGCGACGAGCGCGTTGCCGAGGTTGTTGTGCGCTTCGGCCAAGTCCGGATCGATGGCGAGCGCCTGCTCATACCGCTCGACGGCGTCGTGATACCGCCCGACTGCATTGAGCGCGGTGCCGAGGTTGCTGTACGCGGCGGCAAAGTCGGGTCTGGAGGCAAGGACCCGTTCGATCAGGGGGATCGCTTCGCCTGGCGCTCCCCGTTGCAGATGGCAAACTCCCGCCAAATAGAGCACCGCGTCCTGGTCGGGGCTGGCCCGGAGGGCGCGTTCGTACAGCGTCTGCGCCTCGGCGAAGTTCCCGGCCTGGTGCGCCCGGATCGCACGGTCGAGCGGGGTGCCCGGCACTCGCTCGACTGCGTCGCGATTCGCCAATGCCGTCATGCCCTTCCTCGCAGGTGTCCACCCTCACTGAGCGGGGCGCGGACTCGGTGAGAACACCCGGAGTATCGGCGCGCCACGACAAGACTGAAGCGGATTCAACCCCTGGGCTGGTGCGGTCGATACTCACTCAAGTGACGATTCCGCTCGCGATATCGGTCCGGCCGAAACCTGAGCCGAGGCGCCACGGGCTGTCGTGGACATGGACCCTGCGGCACGCGTGGATGGTCGTGTCCCTCGCGGGCCTCCTGGGGCTGCCGCCGTTGGCGTCCGCCCAGGTGAAATGGACGCTCGGATCGCCATCCCCAACCGTGTTGAAAATCCAGGGACGTCCGCTGCTCGTCGAACGACTCGAGTCGCTTGGCTACGAGCTATGGCGCTACGGCGAGAGCTGGGTCCGGTTGAGCTCCATCGACGGCCGTGTGGCAGGGTGGTGGAACGCCGACGGCGCGCTCAAGGTCGCGTGGCGGCCCGGCAGCGACACGACGAGCGAGGGCACCTTCACCTCCGGCTCGAGTCGCGACGATGTGCTGCGTCTGCATGGGACGCCGACAGCGGTGGAGCCCCGCCCAGCCTCCGGTGCCGTCGTGCTGCGTTTTGGCCCATCGCTCGTCAGCGTTTCCAGCCGGGATGGGCGCGTCCTGTCGTGGCTGGACCCACGCGGTGCGTTGCGCACCCGGCCGGACCCTGAGCGGCCCAACGCGAGCGCGCCCAGCGACCTGCGGAGCAGACCCGGAGGCTCGCCGCTGGTGCCGGATCATACCGGGCCTGCGCGGGTCGCCCTGCCCTCACTGGCGGTGCGGGTCGCTTTGGCGGGCGCGCGCGCGGAAGGAGACGCCGTCATGGACGCCGAGTCGCGCGCCGGACTGGACATTACCGTGTGGAATGACGGTCCCGGCGTTGCGTACGGGGTGACAGCAGGAGCAACCATTGAGCGGCCGACGCCGGGCATTGATGTGGGAAGTGGCGGACACGCTGATTCGATTCTCCCCGGTCGAGGCGTCACCCTGCGCGTCGACCTGGCGACGTCGGATCGGCTTCCCGACGGCGCCGTCGCCATTCAGGTGCGGGCGAGCGACCGGTCGGGCCGCCCCGCAACGAACGCGCCGCGTCTGGTGGTGCGTACGCGTGCGCTGCGTCCTCCCGCACTGGTGCTCGAAGGCATCGGGGTACGCGACCAGTCCGGCAACCGGCGTATCGAACCACGCGAAATCGTCGACGTTGCCGCGCGCATCGGCAACCACGGCGTCGGGCCCGCACGAGGCGTGCGCGTGTTCATCGCTGGCGGCCCCGATGTGCAGTTCACGCCCGAGTCGGCGCGCACGGTGGTGCTCGGCGACCTGGAAGCCGGCGAATCACGTGATGTGCCCTTCAGCGCCTTCACCGGTGCCGGCGCCACCGCCTTCCCGGTCACGCTCGACGTGCGCGAGGCTCGCCCCCGCTTCGATACCGTGTTCACGCTCCCCCTTGCGCTCGACCAACCGGTCGCCTCGTTGCCGGCGCTCCGGGTGCGGGGCCGCGATACCGCGCTGCGCGCGTCGCCGGCGGCGCTGGTGGTTGATGTCGACACCGGCATCGCCGCGGCACCGGCGCGCCCGCAGGCGGTGGCGGTCGTGCTCGGCGTGGAACGCTACGGACGATTGCCGGCCGCCGCCTTCGCCCGTCACGACGCGGCCGTGTTCCGGGAATACGCGCAGCGAGTCTTCGGCATCGGCGACGATCCCTCACGGCTCTACTTCCGGACCGACGACGAAGTGACCGGTGGGGAGCTGCGGAAGCTGTTCGCGGATGACGGATGGCTCTCGCGGCGCGTGACGGCGGAAACCGATCTGGTCGTGTACTGGGCGGGGCACGGCCAGACCGACCTCCGCACGAAGTCGGCCTATCTGTTGCCCAACGACGCCGACCCGGACTACCCGGCGCAGACGGGGCTTGCGCTCACCGAACTGTACAGTCGGCTGGCCGCGCTGAAGGCGCGTTCCGTCGTGGTCTTCATTGACGCCTGCTTCAGCGGCAGCACGCGCGAGGGTGCCGCACTCCTCGCCGGCGCCCGCGGCGTGGTGGTGAGCCTCGAACACCCGGCGCTCCGCAGCGCCACGATGGCCGTATTCAGTGCCGCGACCGGCGAGCAGGTCGCGAACGCGTGGCCCGCCCAGCAGCATGGCGTGTTCACCTACTGGTTGCTGAAGGGGCTGCGCGGCGACGCCGACGCCGACACCGACGGCGTGATTCGCGTGGGCGAGCTCGACCGCTTCGTGCGTGGCCGCGTGGCGCAATCCGCGGCGGGGTTCGATCGCGAGCAGACACCGCAAGTGGTCGCTCGCGACAAGGCGTTGGCCGTGGTGCGGCTCCGATGAGCCCCGTACGACGCGGATTGCTCGTTATCGTACTCGTCCTCGCGCCGGCGAGGACGAGCGGGGCGCAGGGGAGCGAGTGGGTGGAGGTGGAGTCGCGTGCCCTGCTGGCCGGTGGGCGTTCCGCCGAGGACACCAAGCGCGACGCGCTCTACGGCGCGCTGGCCGAGGCGGTGCGTCGGGTGGCGGGCGTGACGGTGCAGGGGAGCAGCGTTGCCGTGCGCTCGGACTCGGCAGGCCGGGTGGTGGATCGCTACGTCGAGGCGGTGCGCGTTGACGCCGCGGGCCGCGCTCTGGCGTGGCAGGTGGTGCGCGAGGGATGGCGCACGGCCAAGGTGCGCGCGATCGGAACGCAGGTCTACTACGACCTGAGCCTTCGCGTGCTGGTGCAGCGCGAGCGCGGCACGGCGGATCCCGGGTTCGCCGTCACGCTGGCAACCAACGCCGACCGGTTTGCGGTGCGCGGCACGGCGCCGTCGGAGAACGACGAGGTGGTGCTCCGCGTGACGAGCACGATGGCCGCGACCCTCACGATTGTGAGCATCGTCCATGACTCGGTCTACGTGCTGGCGCCGAACGTCCTGATGCCGGAGGTACGGGCCACCGCATTCGTGGCCCGCGAGATACCGGATGCCACCCTCCGTGGCAGCGGCCTGCGATTCCGCGTATCGCTGCCCGACGGGGTTGCCCAGCGGACGGAACTGCTCGCGGTCATCGCCACCAGGCACCCGGTACCGCTGGGGGCGGTGCTGGGAGAGGGCACCGCGCGTGACACCGGCGTCCTCACGCTCGGCGACTTCAATGCATGGCTCGTGGCGATCCCACGCAGCGAACGGGCGGTCGCACAGGTGCCCGTCGAGGTACGGCGCGCTCGGTGAGCGGCCGATGCTATAACCTGGAGGAGACCAATGCGGATAATCGTGATCGTGGCACTGGCGGGCCTGGCGGCAGCGTGTGGCGGACGCAGCGCGACGGACGGGACGACGGCGTCCCGGGCGACGCTGCGCGGCATGCCGGGCTGGTACAAGAAGCCGCCGGCCGCCGACAAGGAGCACCTGTACCAGCCGGCAACGGCCACCTCGCACGACGTGCAGGTGGCCATCAATCGCGCGCAGGCGGAGGCGCGCAGCGGGCTCGCCAGCCAGCTCGAGGTGAAGTACGGGTCGCTGACCCGGCGGTTTGTCGAGGAGACCGGCGTGGCGGCTGACGCACAGCTGCTGGATGAATACGAGCAGACATACAAGGCCGTGGTCAGCCAGGTGCTTGTCGGCAGTCACGCCCGAGACCAGAAGTTCCAGATTGACGGCGGCGTCTACCGGGCGTGGGTGCTGATGCAACTGCCCGTCGGCGAAGCCAACCGGAAGCTCGTGGAGCAGATCAAGGCCCGCGAACAGCTGTACACCCGTCTCCGCGCGACCGAGGCGTTCAAGGAACTCAACGCGGAAGTGGAGCAGCTCGACGCGGCGCGAGCGGGACGCCGGCCGTGAGTGTCCGCCGCGCGCTCAAGCGCGCGTGTGGAGAGCCGATGATTAGGTCATGTGGACCCGCCGGCGCGCGGGACACCCAGCCTTGTGCGCCGGCGAACGGCGAGGAGTTGCCATGAGCGACGATGCCTTGATCGACAACCGTTCGCCTTCGGGCGCCGCGGTGATGCAATTGCCGGCGGTGCTGCTGCGGGCGTACGCCGAGATCCAGATCGTCCTGCGCAGCCTTCGCGCGAGTCGCGACGCGCTGGACCACGCCGCCGTGCAGAAACTCCAGCACACGTCGGCCAAGCTGCTCGAGGTGTCGTCGGCTACGGAGGTTGCCGCCACGGGAATCCTCGATTCGCTCGATCGGGCGACGGCGATGGTTGACGAGTTGGATGCGCTTGATCCGGCCAGGGGCGCGGCAGGGGCAGAAATCAGGAACAGGCTGCGTGACGAGCTGTTTCAGTCCATTTCCTGCCTCCAGTTTCAGGACATCACCACGCAGCAACTGCGGTACGCGTCGAGCATCCTCGATGAGGTGGAGCAGCGCATGGCGGACCTGGCGAGAGCCCTGGATCCGGCGCACCTCGGAACGGCAGCGGCCATGCCGGAGGCGTCGGTTGCGCGGACGAGCGACGCGACCTTCGCCCCCGGTGCCACGATCAAGCACGCCGCGGAACGACAGTCGATGGCCGACAACATCTTCTCCGCTGCGTCCTGAGGCTGTGGTAGCCCGCTGCCGTTCGACTATCCGGGCTCGCCCCGGCCGTCGGTCGGGCAGAACGGGCGCGGGCGCGCCAGTGCGGGGGTTAGGCGCGCGGGAGCGCGCAGTGGCTGCACGCTCCGGCCGGCGGCGACCACCTCAGACCTTCACGATGAACGACGCCAATAGCGCGCCTTGCGTACCCTGGAGCTTGCCATTCACGCCAGCGAGCACCTCGTCCATTATCCGCTCGACGGCGGAACATGCTCGTACACGCTCACACTGAAACGATCGTTCCCGCAGGAGAACGTGCGGCTGGCCACCAGCCGGCTGTTGGGCAGGTGCGTGCCGAAGTCGCTACCATGGACCACCAGCGGCAGCGACACGGTGGTCCGTGTCGACAGCGCGGCCTTCAGGTTCCCCGCGGCGATGTTGGCGATTTCCCCGATCGCATCGCGGATGTCGTCTTCGCTCGCCTCGTCCTGGGCCACGTCGAACATGCGGGCCGCCACCAGGCGAGCCAGCGACGCATCGCACTGGACCACGATCGTACCGGAAACCACACCGGCGAGATGCACGCATCCGACATAGGTCGCCGTCAGGTCCGCCGTCGGTTCGGCAACTGCCTCGAGCGAAAACAAGGACGACCAGATGTCGATGATCGTGGGCTCAAGAACCTCCTGCAGCGCTTTCATGGCTGACTCCTCAAAGCCCGAGGGGCTGGTAGCAACTCGTCCGTCCGACAGGTACGCGCGTGTACTTGTCGTCGATGTTCATCGTCGACTCGGCGCTCCCAAGCATGAAGTACCCGTCGGCGCGCAGGACCCGGCGGACGTTGGCGAGGATCTGCTTCTTGATGGTCACGTCGAAGTAGATGAGCACATTGCGCATCATGACGATGTCGGCGTTGTCCACGCCCGTCCAACTGCCGATGAGGTTCATCTCCCGGAACGTGACCATGTCGCGCAGCGGAGCCTTCACCCGCCAGGCAATCCCTTCCTTCTCGAAGTACTTGACGAGCATTGACGCCGGCAGTCCGCGATTCACCTCGAGCTGGCTGTAGCGGCCGGTGCGCGCGCGGTCCAGCACCTCGCGCGAGATGTCCGTCGCCACGATCTCCACGCGCCACGACGCCAGCGCCGGGAAGTGCTCGCGGATGAGCATCGCCAGGCTGTATGGTTCCTGGCCCGTGGATGCGGCGCCGCACCAGATGCGCAGGGAGTTCTGCGCGGCGCGACGGGCAATCAGGTCCGGGAGCACGTGCTCGCGGAGCGCATCGAACGGGGCCACGTCGCGGAAGAACGAGGTCTCGTTCGTCGTCATGGCCTCGACGATCTTGTAGCGAAGGCCGTTGTCCGGCTTCCGTCGCACTTCTTCAATCAACTGATCCGCGGTTACCAGCCCCAACTGGCGCGCCAGTGTGGTGAGGCGCGACTCCACCAGGTATTCCTTGCCTGGATCGAGCGCGATGGCCGATTCCTTGCGCACCATGGCGCGCACGAAGTCGAAGTCGGTGGGAGAAATGGGCATGAGACGACCTTATGCTCCGGACGGCGACAAGGTCGCGGGCCAAGTGGTCGGCGACGACGTGCCGCGGCGACCCTTCATGCCGCGGCGAACAAGCTCGCCTGCAACCTCCTCCAGCGGAACCAGGCGCTCCGCCAATCCGGCGTTCGCCACGAAACCCGGCATGCCCCAGACCACGGACGTCGCCTGGTCCTGGGCGATGACGCACGCGCCCAGGTCCGTGAGTTCCTCACTGCCACGCAAGCCGTCCTGTCCCATGCCGGTGAGGATCACGCCCAACACCCGCGCCCCGTAGACCTCGCCGACGGACCGGAACAACGGATCGACCGAAGGCCGGCAGGAGTTCTCCGGAGGATTCTGGTTGAGGGCCAGCGTGATGCCATCGCGCCCCTGCTTCACGAGCATGTGGCGGTCGCCGGGTGCGATCCAGACGCGCCCCGGTTCCACCACCCCCCCCACGACCCCTTCTCGCACGTCAAGCTGCGACGATGTGCGCAGGCGGTCGGCGAGCAGCCTCGTGAACACCGGCGGCATGTGCTGCACGATCACGATCGGCACCGGGAAGTCCCTCGGCAGCTTCGGCAGGATGGTCGCCAGGGCGTTCGGCCCACCGGTCGAGACCCCGATGGCCACGATGTCGATGCGCTGGTCCGGCGGTGCGATCGGGCGGACCGCGGCGCGTGCGGCCCGCGCACTCGCCAGCGTGACCGGAGTACCCGTGGCCACCAGCCTGGGCAGCACCAGCCCCACGCGCCGCCCGCACAGTGCCTTGATCTTGGGAATCAGCTCGTCGCGGATCCGCTGCTGCGCCGCGGCCACGCTCCCCACGTTGGCCGGCTTGGTCACGTAGTCGGTGGCACCCAGCGCCAGCGCCTCCAGCGTCGCGGAGCCACCCCGCTCGGTCAGCGTGCTGAACATGATGACCGGTAGCACGGGATGCGTCTTGCGCAGTTCGCGCAGCGCGTCGAGCCCGTTCATTTCGGGCATCTCGATGTCCATCGTCACGACGTCGGGATTGACCTGCACGAGCTTGGCGAGCGCAATGCGCCCGTTCGCCGCCGCGCCCACGACCTCGATGTCGGGATCGGACGCCAGCGCGTCGGTGACGATCTTGCGGACGACCACGGCGTCGTCCACCACAAGCACCCGGATGCGCGCCATGGTCAGTTGTCGAGGACGCCGGTGAGCACCAGCTTGTCGCGCAATGCGTCCACGGTGAACGGCTTCATCAGGTACTCGTTGGCGCCGGCCTCCAGCGCCGACACCACCCGCTGCATTTCGCTTTCGGAAGTCACCATGATGATGCGCATGGCGCTATGGGCGGCATTGGCGCGCACCGCGCAGACGAAGTCGTAGCCGCTCATCTCCGGCATGTTCCAGTCCACGAGCGCCAGTTCCATGGCGCCCTCGGTCGCCAGCACCTGCAGCGCATCGCGGCCGTTGCCCGCTTCGAAGGCCGCAAAGCCAAGTTCCCGCACGCTCCGCCCGATCACGGATCGAACGGCCCGGGAATCATCGACGATCAACGCGCGCATCGGGTGCCTCCTTCCGCAGAATGCTCCATGGTCCCTCAATCCTTGCGTCGCAGTCCGAGAAAGTTCTCAAACTCTCGGACCATGCGCTCCGGGTCGCTCGCGTTGTAGAGCAGCAGGTTATGCAGGTGTTCGAGACTCTCGAGGCCCGCGACTTCGGAAAAGGCAATGCCGGCCTCGCCGGCACAGGTGCGCACCACCACGCCCTCCAGCTCGCACGTCACGGATTCCTCGCCGCCGTCGAGCAACAGCGCCACATGACAGGCCGCTCCCGGCGGGAGCGATTCGTCCGTGGCCACGGCAACGCCCCCAAGGCTGAGATTGATCACCGCGAAGCGGCGCACCACGCCGTCAATGCGCACATCGGCACTGAGCGCCAGGGGGACGCGACTCGACTTGCGGACATCTTCCTGGCCGGTCGGTGGTTGCATGCGACAATTCGCGTTGGGGGAATGCGGAGGGCACGCAGGCGCCCGGTGGGGGGAGGCACGGAGGCCCCCTTCCTACCGGGCTCCCGCCCAGGCTACGCGGCGGCCCGTCCACGCCCGCCGGAGGCCTGCGGGCGCTTGCCCACCACCGCCAGCGTGCGCACTTCGGCCGACGGCGACCGCACCTGCGACGCGCCACCGTCCCCCTCGTACTTGAAGCGCGAGACGACCTCCTGCAGCTCGGCCGCCATGCGGGCCAACTCGCCCGCGGCGGTCAGCGTGTCGCCGGCGCCGCTCGACGTGCTCTCGGCGGCCTGGGCCACGCCCGTGATGTTCTGGGCGATCTCCGAGCTCCCCTTCGCCGCCTCTTCCACGTTGCGCGCCATTTCGTTCGTCGTGGCCGTCTGCTCTTCCACGGCACTCGCGATCGTGTTCTGCGCGTCGTTGATCTGGGCAATGATCCCGGAGATCTGGGCAATCGCCTCGATCGCCGCGCGGGTATCGCCCTGAATCACCTCGATCTTCTGGCTGATGTCCTCGGTGGCCTTGGCCGTCTCCTTGGCCAGCTCCTTCACCTCGTTGGCCACCACGGCGAAGCCCTTGCCGGCCTCACCGGCGCGCGCCGCCTCGATGGTCGCGTTCAGCGCCAGCAGGTTGGTCTGCTGCGCGATGGACGTGATGACCTTGACGACATTGCCGATCTCGGCGCTGCTCTCGCCCAGCTTGGCGATGCTCGCGTTGGTCGACTCGGCCACGGTCACCGCCGAGTTGGCCACCTTGGCCGCGTCGGTGGCATTCTTGGCGATCTCACGGATGCTGGCGCTCATCTCCTCGGTGCCCGTCGCCACCGTCTGCACGTTCTTGCTCACCTGTTCAGCCGCCGCGGACACCACGCCCGCCTGGGCCGACGTCTCGTTGGCGTTGCTGCCCATCTGCTGGCTGACCGCGGAGAGCTCTTCCGCCGAGCCGGCCAGGGAGTGCGCGTTCTGGCCAATCTGCGCCATGCTCGAGTTCAGGCTGTCGAGCGCCGTGTTCAGCGCCACGGCCATATGGCCGATCTCGTCTTGCGAGTTCACCTTCAGGCGCGGCGTCAGGTCACCCTCGGCCACACGACCGAGCGCGGCGACGGCCTCGCCCAGGGGACGGGCAATCGAGCGGGCGATCAGCACGCCCAGCACCAAGGCGAGAATGGTGCCGATGATCATGGAGCCCGTCATGAGCATGTTCGCGCGCTTGAGCGCCACTGTGCTCGCCTTCCTCGCCGCCTCGGCCAAGAACACGTTCTCCTCGATGAGGTCCCGGAGCAGCTTGCGCGACGCGGCCTGCGCCGCCACGAGGGCAGGCGCGGCAGCGAGCGCCTCGTTTTCGATCTGGGCGATGCGGCGATCGCTCGGGCTCGCACCGGCGGCGAGCAGGTCATCCTTCTGCCGGATGACCGAGAGGAAGGCAACGGCCTTCGACTTCCAGTCCTTGAAGAGCGGCACGAACTCCTTCCACATTGCGGCCCCCTTGGCCGACTGCGGGAGCGGCTCGTAGATGCTCCACGCAGAGTCCATTGAAGCGTACTCGGCCATGATCACGTCATACTGGGCCTCGCGCAGCGCCCTGGCCGACATGCGCGGGTTGAGCAGCACGCGGTTGGCGCTGGCCACTTCGCTCTGCGCTGCAGCGAGCTCCTCGAGCGCGGCGACGCTCGGCAGCCGCACCACGCTGACCTCGTGGAGCTGGGCATCCATCGAGCTCAGGCCCTTCATCCCGACGAATCCGATGGCCAACGCGATCACCGCCACGGCGACGAATCCCCCAATGAGCTTCGGGGCGACCTTCAGGTTCTTGAACATGGTCATGTTCTCCTCTCTCGTTTGGGACTGCGCTGCGGAGATCTGTTGAGAGCCCGAAGCTCTCGAGCCCGATCGTCGTTGAACATGCTGCGCTCCTGCGTGAGCCACATGCGGCGTGATGCGGCCAGGAACCGTTGCATCGGAGACGTCCGGCCGATGCCTCATCCCTCGTCGCGAAGGCCGGCCGCACGCTCGGCATCGAGCACGAGCAGCAGCCGGTCGCTCAGCTTGTGCGCCCCGGTGATCAGTTGCCGGGCCACACCACGCAGCGTCTCGGGCGGCCGCTCGAACGACGAGTCGTCCACCTCCACCACGTCCCCGATCTCGTCGACGAGGAAGCTCACCGCGCCATCCTCGGTGCGCACCACGACGTTGGTGGGGAACGCACCGGCGGCGCGTTCGGGAAGGTCGAGGCGTCGGCGGAGGTCCAGCGCGGTGACGATCTGGCCCCGCAGGTTGATGAGTCCGCGGACCACGCGATGCGCCAGCGGCACCGGCGTCATTTCGTGATACCGGATGATCTCCTGCACCCGGGAGACCTCGACGCCCACCAGGAAGCCGTCGAGCGTGAAGGTGCAATACTGCTGGAGCGTGGACATGATCAGGCCGCGACCTCATGCTCGGGGGAGGCTTCCAACAGCCAAGGCGCCGCATTCCGGACGATGGCGGCGATGTCGAGTACGTCCGTGACGCGCTTCTGCACCACAGCGGACCCCAGCACGCCCTCGCGGGCCGCCGTGTGCTCGATGGCGACGGTCTCCTCGACGATGTCGAGAATCTGGTCGACCACGAGGCCGACCCGATGTCCTTCCTCGCCGTAGACGACCACCGACACCGTGACTCCGGGCGTCTGCGAGGCGCCGAAGCCGAGCAGCGAGGAGAGCTGGAGCAGCGGGAGGATCTGGCCGCGATACTGCACGGCCTCGTAGTGCCCGGCCCACTCCACCCGGCTGCGCTGGAACTCCTCGAGCCGCGCCACGCTGGAGAGGGGAATCGCCGCACGCCGGCCTTCCCCCGTGCCGCAGACCAGCAGCGTCTGGCGTGCCCGGTGGTGGTCGCGCGCCGCCACGCCGGCGTCAACCACGGTGCGCTCGCGCTCCGCGGAGATGACATTGGCGCGCTGGGCCAGCCCCAGTGTATCGAGGATCAGCGCCACACGTCCGTCACCCATGATGGTGGCGCCGGAGAATGCCGACACCCCCTGCAGCTGCTTGCTGAGCGGCTTGACGACGATTTCCTCGGTGTCATTGATGTCGCCGACGACAAGCCCGAAGGTGCGCCCGTCGGCCTGCAGCACGACGATGTTCAGGAGTTCGTCATCGACGTCTTGCGCGGCGCCGGTTGCTCCGAGTTCGTCGCGCAGGAATACGAGGGGCAGCAGGTTCCCGCGCAGGCGGTAGACCGGCGCTCCGTGAATCCGCTCCACCCCATGGCCTCCATCGCGCGACTCGCGTCGCACCAGTTCGACCAGGTTCACCTGCGGGATGGCGTAGCGGCCTTCAGCGCAGGTGATGATCAGCGCAGGAATGATGGCAAGCGTCAGCGGGATCTTGATCTTGAGCGTGGTGCCCGCTCCCAGCGTGCTCTGCAGGTCCACCACGCCACCGATCTTTTCGATGTTGGTCTTCACGACGTCCATGCCGACGCCGCGTCCCGAGATGTTGGTCACGGCGGCGGCGGTGGAGAAGCCGGCGACGAAGATGAGGTTGAGCGCCTCGCGGTCGCTCAGGCGCGCGGCCTGGTCGGCCGAGATCAATCCCTTCTCCACCGCCTTCTGCTTCAGCTGCTCCGGGTCGAGGCCGCGGCCATCGTCGGAGATCTCGATGTTGACCTGCCCGCCCTCATGGAAGGCGCGCAGCAGCAGCCGCCCCTCGGCCGGCTTGCCCTTCGCCATGCGATCCGGGGCTGCCTCGATGCCGTGATCAACGGAATTCCGCACGATGTGCATAAGCGGGTCCTTGATGGCTTCGATGATCGTCTTGTCGAGCTCGGTCTCTCGCCCCTCCATCTCAAGACGGATCTGCTTGTTGCAGGCGAAGCTCAAGTCCCGCACCACGCGCGGGAACTTGCTCCAGATGTTGCCGATGGGCTGCATCCGGGTCTTCATGACGCCTTCCTGCAGCTCGGTCGTCAGGAGATTGAGGCGCTGCGACGCGGCGGCGAGCGACGCCGACCGGGGTGCGACCGAGGCATGCTGCATGATCTGGTTGCGTGCGAGCACCAGCTCGCCCACCACCGTCATGAGCTTGTCCAGCAGGCCGACATCCACCCGGATGCTGCTGTCCGTGACTTGACCAGTCTTCCCATCGGCCTGGATGTCCAGGGTCTCGCTGGCGGCTACCAGCGCCGCCGCAGGCTCGACCACGGGCGTGCCGGCCGCCATGGTTGGGGAGGTTGGCGGCGCGGCCTTGTCCTCTTGAAGCCGCGTCAGCGCTGCAATCAGGCTTCCGTAATCGGCGTCTCCCTCCATGCCGGTCGCCTCGATGTTGCCCAGCATCTGTCGAATGGCATCCACCAGGGCCAGCAGAGTGGTCGTGAGTTCCGGCGTCACCGCCAGCGCACCGTCGCGCAGCTTGGAGAGCAGGTTCTCGCCCACATGCGTGACCGACTCGAGTTTGGAGAAGCCGAGAAAGCCGCACGTCCCCTTCACCGTGTGCACGCAGCGGAAGATGCGCGCCAGCAGCTCGACGTCGGACTGCGAGTGCTCGAGCATCACGAGATCACGATCGAGCTGGTCGATCCCTTCATAGCTCTCGACCAGGAACTCCCTTACGATGTCGTCGGTTTCCAGTGACTTAATCATGACAGTTCCCAGAGTGAACGTCTTTGGTGGCGAACTGCCCGGCTCAACGGCACGGAACCTTTGAGTGGACACTCCGAAAGTGTCGGCTGCCACCCGGATTTCTTGAACGGCACCCTTCAGCAGGTGTCGGCAGGCCGCGTTGCCCGGAGATAATTGCCGACGGGCGAAGTTGCCGGTGCGCCGGGTCAGGATGGCGTCGGGTCAAGAAGGCCGTAGAGGGGGTCGATACTCCCACCGTGTCCACCATTGCCGACCACGCCGGGGCCGACGCCCTGACCACTGAGGTGAGCGACGTCTACGTCGCGCGCCAACCGATCTTCGACCGGGACCGGCGGCTGGTCGGGTACGAATTGCTGTATCGCCCCAGCCTGGCCGCCGGCGGCGCCGGCGAGAACGACCCGTCGGTGATGACCGGCAGCATCATGGTGAACAGCCTGCTCGGAGTCTGGCTGCAGCCGCTGACCGGCGGCACGCAGGCCTGGGTGAACTTCGGACGAGAGTCGCTGCTCCGGCATGATTTCGACCTGCTCAATCCGCGCGACTACGTGATCGAGCTGCTCGAGACGGTGCCGTGCGATGAGGAGACGACGACGGCCTGCCGCGAATTGCGCGCGCGGGGCTTTACCCTGGCCCTCGATGACTTCGTCGCGAACCTCCAGCAGTACGATCCCATCGTGCGGCAGGCACAGGTCGTCAAGCTCAGCGTGCTGGGTGAAACGGAGCCTCAGGTTCGCGAGAGCGTCGCCCGGCTGGTGGGACTCCCGGTGCGGCTGCTGGCGGAGAAGGTCGAGGACAAGGCGATGTACGGGCTGTGCCGAAGCCTCGGGTTCTCACTCTTCCAGGGGCACTATTTCAGCCGCCCGGAAACGGTGTCCCGCAAGGACCTGCCGGGGCAGATGGCGGCCATCGCGCGTCTGATGCACGTGACGCGCGACCCCAACTCCCGGGACAGCGACATCGAGCGGGGCTTTCGCGCCGATCCCGGGCTGAGCCTCAAGCTGCTGAAGATCGTGAACTCCGCCGCCAGCGGGGGAAACGGCATCGAGTCCCTCCATCATGCCATCCGCCTGATCGGGCGGCAGCCCCTCTACCGGTGGCTCGCCCTCCTCTTCGCGACGTCAGCGCCCCGGGGAGACGACGTGAGCCGGGAGCTGTTGCTGACGGCCATCGAACGCGGGCGGTTCTGCGAGGTCCTCGCCGAGAAGGCCGGGCGGCAGGGGACGAGCGGGTCGCTCTTCCTGACCGGCCTGCTGTCGACCTTTGACGCCATCCTCGGTGTCCCCATGGTCGCGCTGGTGGAGCAGGTGCGCGTGTCCGGGGACGTGGAGGCGGCGCTGCTGACCGGCACGGGGCCGCACGCGCCGATTCTCGCACTGGCGACGAGCTACTCCCGCGGGCAGTGGGACACGGCCATCGAGCTGGGCAGCCGGCTGGAACTCGTCGATCACCTCGCCCCATGCTATGCCGAGGCCAGTGCGTGGGCACGGGACCTGATGGTGCATCACTAGCCCGGCGGGCAATCCCGCCTGCAACGGGCGACGCGCGCCTGGCGGCAACGTGGAGTAGATTCCGCTGCTCCCCGCAACTCGTCTTGGACCATCGCTACGGAACATGGCACTGCACGAACCGACCCTACTGGTGGATCAGCCCGCGCGTCTCGCCCTGCTGGTCGAGGACGACAGCCTGGTGTGCACGGTGGTATCCAGGCTGCTCACGTCGCACGGCTTCACGGTGATGGCGCTCAGTTGCGGCCTCGACGCCCTCGCTGCCGTGCAAGCCGATGCAAGCCGGTTCGCCATCGTTGTCACCGACCACAGCATGCCCGGAATGGGCGGCATCGAATTGGCGCGCGCGATCACCGCACTCCGTCCCGACCTGCCCATCATCCTGGTTTCCGGGTATTCCCGAATTGACGACGCCGAGTCGCCATCGGCCAACATCCGGGCGTTCGTGCGCAAGCCTTTCACCAGCAAGGCGCTCGGCTCCGCCATCGCATCGGCCCTGAGTCAGTGAACCCGCCGCGCTGGTGCGAGCAGGCTCGGTCATACGTCCCGGCGGTCGGGGGGAAGGGGCTCCTCTGCTGTTACGCCACGTAACCACATGAGGTTGCAACTACGGACGGGACCGTCCGTTGCCGATACTTCTGGCCATGAGATTGCTCATCGCCGATCCGACGTATGCCAATCGACTCATGTTCACCCGCGTACTGGGGAAACTGGTGTCGCACGTCGTGTACGCGGTCAACGGACTCGACGCACTGCGCCTGATTGCATCCGAAGACATCGACCTGATGATCACCGAGCTCGATCTTCCGGTACTCGACGGACTGGGGCTCATCGAGGCGGTGCGCGATATGCCGGCCAAGGCATCCCTGCCCATCATGTGCGTCGCGGCCACGACGCATCGCGGCGATCTCGCGCGGCTGTCCGGGCTCGGCGTCAGTGATTTCCTGCTGAAGCCCGCGCGCCCGAAGGATCTCTTCGATCGCGTGAATTGGCTGCGCACGCGACATGCGTCCACGCGATCGCGCACGAACCTCGAGATCCGCAGCAGACTGCTCCTGGCGGACAGCGATCCGCACTTTCTCGCCTTTGCGGGCCAGATTCTCGAACGCACCTTCGATGTGATCACGGCGACCAATGGCATGGAAGCGGCGATCGCCTACGCCGACGTCGAGCCGAAGCCCCGTACGGTCATCTGCTCCGACAACCTGTCGATGATCAAGGCATCCGGGATGACCCGAGTCATCAGAAGCCTGGCAGCGGCGGCGCACGTGCCACCACCCGAGATTCTCCTGCTGGCGAGCGAGGCGCCGGAACCGACGGTCGCCGTCCGGGACTTCGACGCGGTGCTCCGGCGCTCCTTCGTCCCCGCGCTCTTCACGGCGCAGATCAACCGGCATGTGCTCAAGACGCTCACGACCTTCGAACGACTCGAGCGATCGCTGCACACCGAAGTGCCATCCTGGTTGTCATCCGCCATGGAGGAGTCGCTGGGGGTCATGCTTGGGCACGAGGCGAAGGAGGTACGGCGATCGGAGGTGATTCGCGGAAAGAATCCAGTGGTCGCCCGTCTGCGGTTGGCGATCACCGACGTCGACGTGCCGTTGTTCATCGAGGTGTACTGCGATGCGGCGGTATCGTCACAGCTCGCGTCCCGCATCCTTGGTGAACCAACGGATTTCGAGAACGGCGGCGACGACGTGCTTGGCGAATTGACCAATACCGTTGCTGGCCGGATCATGCTGAATCTGAGCGCGTCGGGCTTCAAGGCCAGCAACGCGCTTCCGTCGACCGTGCGGGCGCAATGGCCGGACGATACGGACCACGGCGTCGCGGAGCGTTTCTTTCACGCGCCGGATGTCGGCGACTTCTGCGTCCGCCTCGCGTTCGGCGATCGCGATCCGGTTCCGGAGAGGCTGTGGACGGTCAGCGCTCTGGGCGCGGCGCCGGAGCGCGTCACATCCCTGATCGTGGAGAGTGGCTCGGCTGACCTGGCGCTGCGGCAACTCGCGCTCTAGCAAGTCCCCGCGAGCGCTCGCAATCGTCGAGGAGGGGACGCCGGCGCGGCAGTGCGTCATGCGGCGTTCTCACCGCCCGTGCAGGCGGGCGGGTCATCAGGGTGACTTGCTCACGGCGACGGTGCGGTTCGAGTCTGCAGGCGCCGACTTGGACTCCGGGGCCCGGCTGAACGGGAGCAGCAGCGAGATTCGGCGATTCTCGGCCGCCATCGGCGCTTCGGGGCGACGGAGCTGCGTGTCGGCGTACCCGCGCACCTCCGCGACCCGGCCGGCCTGCAGGCCCGTCTCCTCCAGTACCCGGCGGGCCGCATTGGCCCGGTCGGCGGAGAGTTCCCAGTTCGTATAGACGACTCCACCGGGGTAGGGCGCGGCATCCGTATGCCCCTCCACGACGACGGGATTCCGCAGGCCGGCGAGTTCGTGTGCGATGATCGTCAGCCCGAGGCGCGCCACCGGCGTGACCGTGGCGGACCCGGACTCGAAGAACTGGCCCTCCGCCGCGCCCTCGATGAGCTCGACGCGAAGCCCCTCCTCGGTGACCGTGACCTCGAACTTCGCGCTGCCGAGCTGGGTGCGCTGGCTCTCGAGCCCGTGCTTGATGCGGCCGGCGGCATCCGAGAACGCCTTCTTTTCGGCGCCGCGGATGATGATGCGGATCTGGTCCTCCTTCATCTGCAGGGGAGTCGATCCGATGGCGACGGGACTCTGCCCCGCGCCGTACCCCTTCTTGAAGCCGGTCGGATCCGTAAAGTACCCCTCGACGGCCTTGCGCGTGTTCTCGTCCATGCCGAGAATCCACATGACCATGAAGAAGGCCATCATCGCCGTGACGAAGTCGGCGTACGCCACTTTCCACGAGCCGCCGTGGTGCTGGTGCGCAGCCTTCTTCCGCCGCTTGAGGATGATCGGGCGCGTGTCGTCCTTCGCCACTCAGGCCGCCTTGTTGCGAACAAGCGCTTCGAGCGCCGCGAAGGACGGCCGCTCCGCCGGTTCGATGTTGCGTCGCGCAAATTCCACGGCGGACATTGGAGAGTCGCCGCGTGCAAACGCGAGGAGTGCCGTCCTGATGCACAGCATGTAGGCGCGCTCCGACGCGATCCGCCCCTCGATGGCCTGGGCCACGGGCCCAAACACGCCGTAGGCGAGCAGGATGCCCAGGAACGTACCGACGAGCGCCGCGGCAATCTTCTCGCCCACGACGCTCGCCGCCCCGCCAATCGATCCCATGGTGATGATGACGCCCAGTACGGCGGCCACGATGCCGAATCCCGGCATCGCATCACCCGTCTTGCTGATCGCAGTGGGGCCGGCCATCGCCTCGTGATGCTGCTGGTCGAGATCCGTGTCGAGAATTTCGGCGAGGTGATGATCGTCCACCGTACCGGCCAGCAGCACCTTGACGGTGTCGCAGAGCAGGGCTACCGCCGGTGCGTGTCCCGTGAAGATCGGGAAGCGCTGGAAGAGCGTGCTGGAGGCGGGCTCCTCGACGTGCGCCTCGAGCCCCATCAGCCCGTCCCGGCGAGCGGTCTGAAACACGGCGTACAGTACCTGAAGCAGTTCGGCATACGCGTGCTCGGTGAAGACATTGGGCTTGAGCAGGTCGAGCACCTGGCGCACGACGCGCTTCAGCGTCCCCGGCGGGTTGCCGATCATCATCGAACCGATGCCGGCACCACCGAGTATCAGGAATTCGTTCCATTGGAGCAGTACCGCTATCTGCCCGTGGTGCATGAGATAGCCACCAACGATGCTCCCGAACACTATTATGAATCCGAGGATCAGGAACACGGCGCGACGTCCGATACTGGAGTGAGACGAGGTCTGTGCGTGTCACAAGTATCGGGTCCGGATGCGGAAACTCGATAAGACGTCCGATCATGGAGTAAGCGTGGACGAACCTCTCGGAACCACACCGGTGCCGACGGTGCAGGCGGTGGAGGCGTGGCTGCGCACGGCCGATGCCTTGCTGTGCGGGCTCAACCATGCGCTGAGCAACCGGGTGTCGGGGCTTGCCATCATCTCGCTGCTGCGAGAAGGGTGGCAGATGAATGCCGCCGAGGTGGAGGAGCTCACCGCCGAGATGGCCAAGCTCGATGACCTGCTGCGCCTGTACCGGCTGCTGGAACGCCACGATGCGGCCCAGGCCGAGCCGATCCTGGTGCCCGATGCGGTCTCCGACGCGCTGGCCCTGTTCGCGCACCATCCGCTCGTCCGCGAGGTGACCTGTACGGTGTCGGGGGACGCGGACACGCCTCCCGTGCTTCTCGTACCATCGGCGTTCGTCCATGCCCTGGCCCTTCTGATCAGCGCGGCGGCGGTTCGCATCGATGGCGGCACCCGCGCCGGCGGGCTGCACCTGAGTTACGCGCACGATGCGGCGTTGGTCTCGATCGTGGTCGAGACGCGGACCCCGGCCTGGGCGCTGCCCGAAGACGACCCGAACGGAGGCGTGCCCGAGCTGGCGGCCATCGGCTGGCTGACGCGGGGGGCGGCCGTCAGCGTGGCGGAGTCACGAACCTCCGACGGGGCGCTGCGGCTTGAGATGCGCCTGCGGACACTCGCGCGCGCGCGTACGCTCAAGCACACGTGAGGCCCGGGTCCCTCACGCAGCACCTGCGGCCCCCCCGCGCGCCCTCACCGGAACGGCGCTGAGCCACTCCCGGCCAGTGGCTGTTGCCCGCCGATTCTCGTCCGCGACCTCACCGACGATCTCGTCACGGACGATTCGCACATCGGACGGGGCTTCGATGCCGAGTCGGACCCCCTTGCGGTCGACGCTCAAGACGACGATGCGCACGCCCCCGTCAATGAGGATTGCCTCGCCTGCCTTGCGGCCGAGGATCAGCATACGCGTGGCATGAACGCCGCCTACCGCTTGAGTTCGAGCAGCGTCTGCATCATCTCGTCGACCGCCTGCACGATCTTGGACGCCGCCGCGTACGCCATCTGGTGGCTCATCAGCGAGACAAGCTCCTCGTCGATGCTCACGCCTCCCGCCGCCTGGCGTCGCTCGGTGGCCTGCTGGGCGAGCGTGCGGTAGACGTCGGCCGAATCCCGTGCCGCCGCGGTCCCGCTGGCCACCGAGGCCACGAGCGACCGGTAGCCGGCACCAAAGGAGGACCCCGGGGCGGAGGCAGCGGCGTCGCGGAGCGCGGCGAGCGCGAGCGCGACCGAATTGTCGCCCGGGGCATCACGCACGCTGCCGGCGGCGACGGCCGCTGCATTCGCCGCCACGGGCGCCGACAGGCGGATCGTGCGGGCGGTGGCGTTCACGGGGGCAGCGTCGAAGAACACGATGCCGCTTCCCGTCGGAGGCGTCGCCGGATTCCAGTTGCCGGCGCCGCCTGACGGCGGCGACCACCCCGTCGCATGCAGCGCGTTGACCTCGACGATGAGCGCCGACGCGAGTGCGTCGAGGCCGGCCCGGACCGTCGCCAGGTCGGTGTTCACGACATCGAGCGTCGCCCCGAGTGCGCCGCCCAGCGAGCGCAGCATATCGCCGTCCCCGGTCAGGGAGACCGTCAACGGCACGCCACTGCCGAGGACGAGCGATCTCGCGCTGGACCCGTCGACCAGTGGCATGCCGCCGAGCATCACCTGGTTGCCGCCGTTGGCCCGATCAATGACAGTCACCGGCACCAACTGGCCGAGTTGGTCGATGAGCCGGTCGCGTGCGTCGCGCAGGTCGTTCGCCATGCCTCCACCGGCCTCGGCGGGCAGGATCTCGGCATTGACCGCCGCGATCTGGCGCGCCAGGCCATTTACGCTGTCGATCATGCCGGCGATGCCGGAGCGCGTGCGGGTGTCGAGGTCGGCGAGCTGGTTTGCGTAGCGGTTGAATGTCGCCGCAACCGCCGCGCCATTCTGCCGAACGACGATCTTGGCCGTGCTGCTGGAGGGATCCGTCGCGAGATCGCTCCACGAGTTCCAGAACGCATCCAGCGCATTGGCGAGGCCGTTCGACGAGGGCTCGCCGAAGATGCCTTCAATGGTGCCGAGCAGGGCGCTGCGCGCCGCAAATCCCGCGGCGGGAGCCGACTGCTGGCGGACCTGCTGATCAAGCAACGCCTCGCGCTGCCGGAGCACCGTGGTGACGGCCACGCCGGTCCCGAATATGCCCAGCGCGTTGCGTTCCGGCGTGGTCGCCGTCAGCTGCACGCGCTGCCGCGTGTAGCCCTCCGTCTCGGCATTGGCGATGTTCTGGCCGGCGACGTTCATGGCCGCCCGCTGGCTGACGATGGCGGTGCGGGCGATGCTGAGCAGGCCTTCGAGAGACGGCATCAGATTCTCCGGTCCACGATGGCTCCGCCGAGGCCGCCGAGTCCCTTGTCGGTCGTCTGCGTGCCGTCGGGATATCCGACCGGCGCCGACAGTGGCAGGTGGCAGAGCGACCGCACGTAGGCGTCGCTGGCTTCGATGGCCCGGCGCAGCACCCGGCGGTTCAGGTCCACCTGCCGCTGGAGGTTGCGCGCCGCTTCCGACAGCTCGTCGGTGGCCGCCCGCACGTTTGCGGGCGGTGCGCCGTGGAAGTAACGCTCGAGCGCGGTCAGGCTGAGGTCGCCGTGTTCGCCCAGCAGCTCGGCCAGCAGGCGACGACGACGGCGCGTCTCGCCGAGCGTCGTCAGCACCCGGTGCGTCGCGAAGACTGACTCATCGATGCCGTCGAGATCGTCACTCGCCACGGCGTCGCGCTGGTGCTTCATGGTGGCGGACAGCTCCGTGAGCAGCGCGGCCTCGGACCGAAGGGTCTCGGCGAGCCGGTCGGCAAGGCGCGGAGGATGCGCCGTCGGGCCGGTCGGCTGCTCGTCGGTCGGATGCTGGTCGGTCGGCCCCTGCCCGAGGATCGGTGTGGAGGACATCAGCGGGGCTCCGGCGGTGCGCCCGCTGGCTGCAGCGCGCGCATGATGGCCTGTCCGAGCGAGTCCTGCCATTGCTCGGGTGCGCGACCGGCAAGTTCCTGGTCGAGCAGGGACGTGAACATCTCTTCGCCGCCGCTGTGGAACACTCCCTCCTGCGGAACGGTCTCGCGCATCGCCTTGAACAGCTGCTCGACGAACACTCCTTCGAGCCGCGCGGCGGTCACCCGGAGACGATTGGACGGATCGGCGTCCGGTGCCCCGGCCCGCATTGCACCGGGAGCTGAACGCTGTGATACCGTGGGGACCAGGGTCATCGTGCCACCACCTCGGCGGAAAGCGCGCCGACGTTGCGAAGGGCGTCAAAGATGGCGGCGATCACGGAAGGTGTCGCACGCATGGTATGGAGGGCGGACGCCACGCGCTGCACGCTCGTGCCGGTGGCGACACGCACGTCGCCCGGCGTCGTGGCCGAGTCGGCGCTCGCACCGATGCTGAGCGTGATGCCGCCATGGCTCACGACCGCCTCGCCGACCAGCAGGTCACCGCCCGCGACGATGGTGCCGTCACGGCTGTCGATGACGATGCGCGCCGCGCGGCTCGTGCGAATCCGCAGCTCGCGCACCTTGGCAAGTGCGCGAAGGAAGCTCGTCGAGGTGTCCTTGAGCGTGAGCGTGATCGAGCCGGGATCCTCGACGGTCGCATTCCCGGGACCGCCGAACGCCGAGTCGATGGCTTCGGCGATGCGCGTCGCCGTCTGCGTGTCGGGTTCGCGAAGCAGGAGCTTGGTGGCGAGCGTGGCGGCCGGGCGTGCCAACTCCGCCTCCAGGACACCACCGTCCGGAATGCGCCCGGCGGTGCGGCCCTGGGGAAGCCCGGAACGCCGCCGGTCGGTCGCATCCCCAAGCAATGCGCCCTGCGCGGCGGCGAACGACTTGCCGCCAGCCTCGGCTACGAGTGGCGTCATCCAGAGAACCCCGCCGCCGAGCGACTGCGCGTCCCCCAGCGAGGAGACGTGCACGTCGAACCGTCCGCCAGGGCGGAGGTAGGGCGAGACCTCGGCGGTGACCAGCACCGCCGCCACGTTGCGCGTGCGCAGCACTTCAGCCGGCACTTCGACGTCGAACCGGCGCAGCAAGTTGACGATGGATTGCACGGTGTGACGAGACCCGTACGCGCCGGCGACCCGGTCGCCCGTGCCGTTGAGGCCGGTCACGAGGCCGAAGCCCATGAGCCGCGTCGCCGGGGCCGCGTCCGTCAGCACGAGGTCGCGTATCCGGGCATCCTGCGCCGGAGCGCGCGACGTGCCGATCGCGAGCAGCGACACCAGCGAGAGCGCCGCGCGGGCGCCGAGACGTGTCATGGCCACAGCGCACCAAGCAGGCGGGAGATGATGCCGGCACGCGGACGCCCGAGGGCCCCCTTCTGCGCGTACTGGATTTCGGCATCGGCGAGGCGCGCCGATTCGACCGTGTTGTCGCCGACGGCAATGTCCTGGGGCCGAACCCATCCGCTGATCACGACGTCCTGCTGGTTCTTGTCGACATTGACGAGCTTGTGACCGCGAATTCTCAACATCCCCCCGGGCGATATCGCGACGACCCTCGCGCTCACGAGCGACTGGAAGTCGTTCTGGCGCATGACCTGGCCCCGCTTGCGGGAGTCGCCTGCGCTGCTGACGTCCACCGTCGCCGCGATGCTCTTCGACGGGCCGGTCGGGCCTGCGGGCGGTTCAATGTCCAGCCCCATCTGTTTCTGGCGCGCGTCGGAGCTGTTGTCCGTGAGCCTGGCCGACGCCAGCGTGCGTTCGCTGATGACGATCGTCACGATGTCGCCGATCTGGAAGCGCATCTTGTCCGAAGTCCACGACTGGCGGCCCTGCGGGGTCAGCGACAGCGAGTCTGCCACCGAGGCGGCAGCGGCTCTCCCGCCGCGTCCCTGGGCCATGACCGCCGGCGCGTGGAGGGACACCGCCAGCGCCGCCCACGCGCACGCGCGCACGCTGCACGCCGTCTTGCGGCCGAGCACGGGCTGCCGAGCGGCGAGAGAACCTGTTCTCATGGGATGCGTACCATGGAAGGACCGGCGACCACGCCGTCGAGCGACCGGTGTTCGTCGAGCCGGATGTGCACGCGGTCGCCGAAGGCGCCCGTCGTCAGTGCCGTGCCTTCTCGCGCGACCGTCAGGCCGGCCGTCACGAACTGCACGGTGACTGGGGTGCCGGCGCGCACGAGCGGCGCCGGCGCAATGGCAGGCGCGCGAAGCGGCTCGCCGGCCCGGACCACTCGGCGAGTGATCCATCCGACCAATTGCGGGCCCTGCGGGTCGGGAGCATCGGCCCTGATGTCGGAGGCTGCCAGCACATGCCCCCGCCCCAGGTCGCGCGTCGCCTGCGGTGCGGCGGACGTGCCGGTCGCCGCGCTCGCTTGCGCGTGTGCCGACGGAACGGCCGTTGCGAGGAGGAGGAGCCAGCAGAGGCCAATCGCATGCGCCGTCACGGTTACCGCACCAGGTTGTTCGCGATGTCGGCCATCGACTCGCTGTTCTTGATGGCCTTCGAGTTGATCTCGTAGGCACGCATCGCCGTGATCATGTCGACCATCTCCTGGACAATTTCGACATTGCTGCTCTCCAGGTAACCCTGCTGCAGGCGCCCCATTCCGTCATCCTGCGGGAACCCCGTGGCGGCGTCGCCGCTGGCGGGGGTCGCGACATAGAGGTTCTGCCCCACCGCCTGGAGACCCGCTGGGTTGGCAAAGCGGGCCAGTTCGATGCGCCCGAGTTCCGTCGTCTGGCCGGTGCTGGCCGAAGAGGATCCCGAGACAATGCCGTTGGCCGAGATCGAGACCCCGGCGATGTCGGCCGGCACCTTGATGCCCGGCAGCACCGTGAGGCCCTCGCTCGTGACGATCGTCCCCTGGTCGGAAATCTGGAACGACCCGTCGCGCGTGTAGGCCAACTGGCCATTGGCGAGCTGCACCTGAAAGAACCCGTCGCCGTCGATGGCCAGGTCGAGCGGGCGTTGCGTCTGTTCCAGCGCGCCCTGCGAGTGCAATCGGGTGATGCCGGACAGTCGCGTCCCGCGGCCGACCTGGATCGAGGGCACCGTGGTGGCGTCGGCGGTGCCGACCGTCTGCGCGCCCTGCACGGTCTGGTAGAGCAGGTCGACGAAGTCGGCGCGGCTGCGCTTGAATCCGGTGGTATTGACGTTGGCGAGGTTGTTCGCGATGACCTCGGTTCGCGTCTGCTGTGCGGCCATGCCGGTGGCGGCGGTACGAAGGGCGGGATTCATGGAATGCTCCGGAGGTGCGGTGGGCCGGTGGGTCAGGCAGGCTTGCCGAGTTCGGTCACCGCCATGCCGCGCGCCGAGTCGATGGCGGTGAGCACCTTCTGCACGCTGGAGTAGGCGCGTTGCACGGCGATCATGTCGACCAGCGCCGGCACCGTGCTGACATTGCTCTGTTCGCGGACACCCTGGCGGATGGTGCGTTGCGCAAGCTCGACGCGCACCAGCGGTCCGGGGGCGGCGAAGAGCCCGCCCGCTTCGTGCTGCAGGCGGCTGCCGGTCGGCACGGTCTCGAGCCGCAGCCGCGCGACCTGCCGTCCGTCGGCCACGACGGCGCCGGCTTCGTCAATCACCACGGAACCGACGTGCGCGGGCAGGACGACTGGCCCTTGGGATCCACCCTTGGGGTCGGCTTCGCCGAGGACGACATTGCCTGACTGGTCCACGAGCTGGCCCCGTGTGTCGAGGTGGAGCGCGCCGCCGCGGCTCAGCCGCTCACCCGCTGGCGTCTGCACCACGAAGAAGCCGTCTCGACCGACGGCGAGGTCAAGCGGGGCACCGGTCTCGGCCATCGGGCCGCTCGTGAAATCGGTCACCGTGCCGATCGTTGGGGTGCGGCCATCGCCCAGCAACTGCGCGAAGGCACGCTCACCCTTGAAGCCATCGGTGCTGACGTTCGCGAGGTTGTTCGCGAGCACCTCCTGACGTTGCTCCCAGTAGCGGAGCGCGGCAGCTGCGGCCTCGAGTCCCCCCGTCCGGATCAATGCCCCCATCTGCCGCCTCCCTGTGGTGGGACTTCCCGCCTCAACTGGTGCTATGCAACCGCAACGTCCGTGCCACGCAGCGCACCGGTCGCCTCGCGTGCCCGGGATGTCCCCTTGGCCGGGGCGGTCCTGCGAAGGGACGGGGTCTGCGTCGCGGGCCTTCGACCGCGTCCCGCTGCGGCCCGTCGGGCAGTTCCTGCCGAGGCTGGCACGTTCTGCCGTGAGGCTGCGGGTCTGGCGAGGAGCATCGACACCACGTCCTGCGGCAGCTTCGTGCGGCGAACGATCTGCCGGATGTCAGTGCCGCGCTTCCCCATCGATCGCGCGACCTCGTGTGCCCCGCGGCACACCTGCGCTGCGTAAGTGGCGCAGACGACACCGAGAATGACCGTCGCGAGGCTCAACAACACCGTCAGTGCAGTGGATGTCATGCGACATGCCTCCGAAGTGGCGCAAGCACCTTGCGCAGGTTGGCGAGCGCCTTGGAACGGATCTGCGACACTCGCGATTCCGTCAGTTCGAGGATGGTGGCGATCTCGTGCAGCTTGAGGTCCTCGAAGTAGTAGAGCGACAGGACGACACGTTCCTGTTCCTTCATGTTCGCCAGCGCCTCGCGGAGGTGGTGCGCCTCCTGGGCGCCGGTCAGGCGCTCCTCGACCTCATCTTCGGTGCCGCTCGTAAGCGGCATGGCGGGACTGGGCGCACCATCGTGGTCCGTCCCGTCGTCGTCGAGCGGAACACGCACCGCATGCTCGACGTCCGCCTGCCAGTCCCAGAGCGTCGGCAAGTCAACCCCGAGGTGCTCGGCGATGGCCCGGTCGGACGGCGGTCCCGCGATGGTGCGCGCGAGGTCCTCGCGCGCGCCGGCGATGGCCCTCGCCTTCCGCCGGACTGAACGGGGCACATGGTCCTGGCGCCGCAATTCGTCGAGGATGGCGCCTCGAATGCGAGGCGTGGCAAATGTGCTGAACGCCAGCCCCCGCTCGGGCTCGAAGTTCTCGAGTGCGCTGATGAGTCCGATGGTGCCCGCGCTTACCAGCTCGTCGAATTCCACATCGACGCCGAGTCCCCTGGCGACCTGACCGGCAACAAAGTGCACGAGCGCGAGTTGTTCGGTGAGCAACTCCTGCCGCGCATCGGCGTCGCCATTGAAGTAGCGGGTCCAGAGTGCCTTGCTGTTCATGGGGTTATCATCTCCTGTGGGGCCCGGCATGCGCGACCGTCGGGTCTGCGCCGTCCTCCAGCAGTAGGAGCAAGCGCCGTGCCAGCACGCTGGCAGCCTGACCGGCGACGGTGTGGTCGGCAATGAGCTTGAGTGACTGGCCGCTGAGAGCGGCCGCGTGGAGACTGCCATCCTCGGGAATCGTGCCGGCGTACTCCAGGCTGCGCCCGAGAAACCGCGAACTTCCGTCCTGGAGCTGATCGAAGACGTGCCGGCCACGCCAGTCGTCCTCGCGGTTCACGATGACGTCCACCGGCGTGCTGGGCCACTTCTGGTGGATGGCCTTGACCAGCGCGTAACTGGCCGCGATGGCGACCGTTCCGTCCCCGCCCACCACAATGAAGCGACGCGCGCCCGCCGCCCCCGCCGTAAGCACGTTGTCCAGCCGAGAACCGGCGTCCACGATCACGACATCGTAGTCCCCATGCAGTTGTGACACCCGCCGGAAGAGCGCGCGCCGTTCGCCGGCGGAGAGCACGTGCGTGTGACGAGCGCCCCAGGCATTAGGGCCTGGGCCACCAGGAAGTAGCGAAAGTCCGTCGCCGAAATCGTGGACGCAGTCGGCTGGGGTGAGGGTGCCGCTGTAGAGGTCGCCCAGGCCGTGGGGCGCATCGAAGGCAAGCAGGCGGTGCTGTGTGCCGACGAGTTCGTCGCCGTCGATCAGGAGCGTGTGGTCCCCCTCGGCCGCGCAGGCAATGCCGAGCAGGGCCGCGACCGTGGAAGTGCCGCTGCCGCCCTTGCCACTGCCGACGACCACGACGCGATCGTCGTTCGCGCGCCAGTGCCCTCGGCCGGTGGCGGCGACAAAGTGGCGCAGCCCCTCCATTTGCGTGCTCGCCCGCGCGCTCACGCAAACACCATCTGACGTGGCGCGACGTCGAGTGTCTCGGCCAGCAGCGGGCCGGCGATGCGCAGGTCGGCCGGGATGTTCTGCCCATCGGTGACCCAGCGCATCGGAAGTGCGAGCTGTCCCGCGAGTTGCGCGACGATGGCGTCGTTCGGTACTTCGTCGAGCTTGGTGAGGATCGCATGCGTGGCGCCGGCCGCGGAGTACTCGCGAGTGAGCGCTGCGGCCAGGTCGACGCGCATCGTCGCGGGAACGACCAGGTGCGTCTCGGTGGGTTGCATCGAGCGCAGGACCCAGCGCCAGATCGGGTCGGCGCCGCGCGGTCCCCGGCCTGGCGTGTCGATGATGACCACATCGCACGAGGACAGCCGCTTGCGCGCGGCGGCAATGCCGGAGGCGTCATAGACGACCTCGAGCGGCAGGTCGGCGGCGTCCGCGTACCCCTGCAACTGCTCGACCGCACCGGCGCGATAGGTGTCGAGGGCGAGGAACCCCACGCAGCGGGCTCCGAAGGCTTCCGCATGCACGGCCAACTTTGCCGCCGTGGTGGTCTTGCCGGCGCCGGTGGGACCCACGAGCGCGAGCATGAACTGGGACGACCCCCCCTCGCGCCCCGCCAGGCGGCTGGCGATGGCGGGCGGCTCGGGAGCGAGCAACTGGTGGAAGCGCCTGATCTCGTTCGGCGCCGCCGCAAACACCTCGATCATCGGCCGCGCACCATCGGTCACGGTGCGTGAATGCAGGATCATCGCGTCATCGCCGAGTGAGCAACGGGCTTCCATGAACACCGTTGCGAGGTCCCGGCCGCGAAAGGCTTCAAGCCGCATGTTGCATCTCCCAGGTGGCGATGGCGTTGAGGTTCACAAACGGAGGCAGTTCAGCGAGCGAAAGCACCGGAAGCGTCGGCAGGACCGGTTCGACCAGGCGTCGAATGCCGATGCGGAGACCCGGCGGCACGATCAGGGGCACGGGGCGCGCATCCACCGAGCCGGTGGACAGCGACTGCAGCTCGCGGAGGAGCCCGGCGAGCAGATCGGGCGTCATGAGACCGGTTCCGGGAGACGCGGCACGGGGCGCGAACAGCCCCATGAGCGACGCCTCGAGCCGCGCGCCGATCGTGATGCCGCGCAGCGTCCCGTGTTCGTCGGTGAAGCCGTGTGCGATGACGTGGCCAAGAGCGCGGCGCGCGTGCTCCGTCAACTGCTCCGGATCCTTCACCTGGTCGGCGGCATCGCCAAGCGCTTCGAGAATGGTCACGAGATCGCGAATCGGGACGCGTTCGCGCAGCAGACGCTGCAGCACACGGTGCAGGGTGCCGAGCGAGATGCGTGCCGGGATGATCTCGTCCACCAGCACCGGATGCGTTCGCTTGATGGTGTCCACCATCTCCTGCACGTCCTGGCGACCGAGCAGCTCGGCGGCGTTGGCCTTGAGCGTCTCCATCAGGTGCGTGGCGATCATCGTCGCCGGCTCCACGACGACGTAGCCAACCGCTTCGGCTTCGGCGCGGCGCGCCGGGGCGATCCAGCGCGCCGGCATGCCGAAACTCGGGTCGGCGGCTTCAACCCCGTCGATCGGCTGCAGCACGCCGCCGGTGTCGAGCGCCAGGAGGTGGCGCGGCATCACGTTGGCGCGGGCCACCTCCGATCCGCGGAGCTTGATGACGTATTCGCTGGCCGGCAGGCGAATGTCGTCGCGCAGCCGGATGGCGGGAATGAGAATCCCGAACTCGAGCGCGGCCTGCTTGCGCAGGAGCCCGATCCGGTCGAGGAGGTCGCCGCCCTGCCCCTGTTCCACGAGCGGAATCAGCGCATACCCGACTTCGATCTCGATGGGATCGAGCTGGAGGAGGTCGAGCATCGGGTTCGGCGGCGACGCCACATGGCTCGGCTCGGGTTCCGCGAGCAGCGCTGCAGCGTCGCGGCGTTCATGCAGGACGGCGGAGACGCGCGCCAGGCCGGCGAGGCCGGCACCGAGCAGCAGGAATGGCAGCGAGGGGAGCCCCGGCACGAGGGCGAACGTGCCAAGGACACCGCCGGCGATGTAGAGCGACCGCGGCTGCGCGCTGAGCTGTTCAGTGAGGACCGAGCCGAGCCGCTCGCCCCCGGCGACGTGAGTCACCATGAGACCGGCAGCGGTGGAGACGATGAGCGCCGGAATCTGCGCCACCAGCCCCTCGCCCACGGTCAGCACCGTGTAGGTTGACGCGGCCTGTGCCAGCGGCAGTCCCCGCTGCACGACGCCGATGAAGATGCCCCCGATGATGTTGATGCCGGTGATGAGCAGCCCGGCCACGGCGTCGCCCTTCACGAACTTCGAGGCGCCGTCCATCGCACCGTAGAAGTCCGCCTGGCGGCTGATCGCGGTGCGGCGCTGGCGGGCCGTGGCCTCGTCAATCAGCCCGGCCCCGAGATCCGCGTCGATCGCCATCTGCTTGCCCGGCATCGCGTCGAGCGTGAATCGCGCCGCCACCTCGGCGACGCGGCCCGCGCCTTTCGTGATCACGATGAAGTTGATGCCAACGAGGATCAGAAACAGCACCAGGCCAACCGCGTAGTTGCCGCCGATGACGAACTGCCCGAAGGCCTGGATCACCTCGCCGGCATGCCCCTCCGACAGGATGAGGCGCGTCGAACTCACGTTCAGCGCCAGCCGGAACAGCGTCAGCAGCAGCAGCAGCGACGGGAACGAACTGAAGTCGAGCGGATCGGAGGTGTACAGCGCCGCGAGGAGCACGACGAGCGAGACGCCGATGGAGAGCGAGATGAACAGGTCGAGCAGGAAGGCCGGCAACGGCACGACGAGAAGCGCGATGACGAAGACAATCGCGACGGCGACGGCCATTTCGGCAAGGCGGCCATCGCGCGACGCCGGGGCGCGGGCAGACAAGGCGCTCATGCGGTTGCTCTCTCCATCCAGCGTGGCCACTGGCCGACCAGCGCGCGCTGCCGCACGATGAACGCGAGCACCTCGGCGACGGCGGCGTACAGCGCGGCCGGGATGATCGAGCCCACCCGCGCCGACGCGAGCAGCGCCCGGGCAAGCGGACGGTTCTCGATCACGGGGACGCCGTGCTGGTGCGCGAGCGCCTTGATGCGTTCGGCGATGCGCCGCTGCCCCATCGCGAGCACGATCGGGGCTGGCGCCCTGTCGGGATCGTACCGCAGCGCGACCGCGATATGCGTCGGGTTCACGACCACCACATCGGCCTTCGCGACGTCCTGGAACATCTGGCGGCGCACGCGCGACCGGGCCGCCGACCGCATGCGGGCCTTGAGGAGCGGATCGCCATCCTGCTGCTTGAGCTCCTGGCGCACGTCCTCCTTGCTCATCCGCAGGCTCTTCTGGAACTCCCAGAGCTGGTACGCATAGTCGGCGGCGGCGAGCACCAGGAAGACACCGCCGGCGGTGACGAGCAGTTTCACCGAGTAGTGCCGCATGGCCTCGAGCAGGCTGCCCGGTCCCCGACCCGCAAGGTCGATGACGTCGGGCCAGGCAAGGGACAGCGCGCGCCAGACCGCCCAGCCCACGATCAGCACCTTCAGCAGCGACTTGACGAGGTCGGCCACCGCCCGCACGCCGATGAGGCGGGCAGCGTTGGAGACGGGGTTGATGCGCGACCAGTCCGGCATGAGTGGCTTCATCGTGAGCACGCCGCGGCCCTGCAGCGCGCCCGCGCCAAGCGCGGCCGCCGCCAGCCCGCCGGTGAGCATGACGATGACCCCGAGCACGTCGCGACCGGTCACCTGCAGCCGCATGATCGCGGCTTCGGCGGAGCCGCCGGCATCGCCGATGTGCCGAAGCCCGTTGCCGAACAGGTCCATGATGCGCGCACTGGCGGCTGGTGCGGCCACGTTGACCACGGCGGCGGCGCCCAGGAACAGCACGGCCGTGCCGAATTCGACGGAGTGCGGCACACGTCCTTCGTCCCTGGCTTCCTGCCGGCGCTTTGGGGTCGGCGCTTCGGTGCGTTCCTGCGCGCTTTCGGCCATGGTTCCCGCTCCTACCGCACACCAAGGGGCGCGCCGGCCGGCGCGAGCGCGCGCACGACCTGACCCAGCATGCCGTCGCTGATCGCGGCCCAGCCACCCATCAGGTGTCCCATGGCGGGGATCGCGGCGGCGAGCGTGAGGAGCCCGAGCAAGATCTGCACGGGAAACGCCACGGCCAGGACGTTGATCTGCGGGGCGGCGCGCCCAAGGACGGCCATGGCGACGTTCGCAATGAGCACGGCGGCGATCACCGGCGCGGCGAAGCGGGCGCCGAGAATGAACAGTGCGCTGCCGGTCTGCACCATCACTCCAACGCCGTTGGCCAGCGATACGGGGCTGCCCACCGGAAACGCCTGCGCGCTGTCGGCGATGGCGCCCAGCATCACGGGGAGGAGGTTGAGGGACAGCAGAATCGCGATCGCGAACAGGCGCGAGAAGCTGCCGAGCACCGGCGTCTGCGACGAATCGAGCGGGTCGAGAATGGCGGCGCCGCTCAACCCGATCTGGATCGCCATCACATCGCCCGCCGCTTCTGCGGCGGCCACCACGATGGCCGCGCCCAGCCCGATCGCCAGGCCAATGACGGTCTCGGAGAGCAGGGTGGCGGGGGTGATTTGCGGGACGTTCCGCACGCTCGCGAGGGCCGCGGGTTGGAGCAGCACCGTCAGCACCACGAGCACCCCCACCTTCACGGCTCGTGGCACCACCGTGGCGGAGAACACCGGGGCGATCAGCAGCACGCCGCCGACGCGCGCGCCCAGCAATGCGAGCGTGACGGCAGAGCCCGGTGCAAGCGGGTCGAACGTCGGCTGGATCATCAGGACGCGAGCCCCGGAAGGCTGCGAATCAGCTCGGTGGTGTACTTCATCGCCACCTGCGTCATCCACGGAAGCCCGACCAGAAACACCATCGCCACCGCGATGAGCTTCGGCACGAACGCGAGCGTCTGCTCCTGGATCTGCGTGACGGCCTGCACGAGGCTGACGAGCAGCCCGATCCCGAGCGCCACGAACAGCATCGGCGCGGCCAGGCCAAGGGCCATCAGCATGGCGTTGCGGGCGAGGTCGACGATCAGCGTGTCGGACATCAGCGGAAGCTCTGGATCAGGCTCTGGGTGAGGAGCGCCCACCCGTCGACCAGCACGAACAGCAGCAGCTTGAACGGGAGCGAGATCATCGCCGGCGGCAGCATCAGCATGCCCATCGACATCAGCACCGAGGCGACGACGACATCAATGACGATGAACGGGAGAAAGAGCGCGAAGCCCATCTGGAACGCCACGCGCAGCTCGCTGGTGACGAACGCGGTGACGAGCACGACGAGCGGCACGTCCTCGGCGCGCGCGACGGGCGCGAGCCGGCTCAGTTTCATGGACATCGCGAGGTCCTGCGTGCGCGTCTGTCGCAGCATGAACGCCCGAAACGGCTGCACGCCAAGGGAGAGCATCTGCGCCTGCTCGATCCTGCCATCCATCCAGGGCTCGAGCGCCGTGCGATTCACCTCGCGCAGCGTCGGCGCCATCACGAAGCCCGTGAGGAGCAGGGCGAGGCCGGCGACAAGCTGGGCCGGCGGTGTGCTCTGCGCACCGATCGCCTGCCGCAGGAAGTGCAGCACGATGAGGATGCGCGTGAAGCCTGTCATCATCAGCACGAGCATGGGCAGCATCGTCAGCAGGCCCATCATCACCACGATGCCCACGGTTCCCGACAGGCGGAGGCCGCCGGCCTGCTCATTGCCGACCCGAAGGTCGAGGCGCGGGGCAAGCCGGGTCAGCATGGTGTCCGTTCGGGCGATCGGTGCGGCGGTCGCGGGGACTGCCGGCCGCGCCGCAGCCGCCGGACTCGCCGTCGCCGCCGACCGTGGCGGTGCCTGCGCGACCGCCGGGTTCACCGAGCCTGCCGCGAACAGCAGGCCGATCCCCACGGAAAGGCGCATGGCAACGTCGAGCAGACGATGGAACCTGGAGTGGCCGGAGTCAGGCAACGCGGCGACGCCGTGGTCCGCCGGCGCGGGCGCTGCGGCCGGCGCGTCATCGTCCGGGGGGTTGATGTGGGCAATGAAATGCACGCCGCCGTCGCCGACGGATACCGCCACCTGCTGCTCGCCGATGCGCACCACGGCGATACCCTGGCGCGGGCCCAAGGCCACGCGCTGCACCACCTCGATGCCCACCTGGGTGCCGGTGCCGCCGGCGTGCGGCAGATAGCGCCTGATCAGCTTGAGGGTGAGCAGCAGGAGTCCCAGCACCAGCCCCAGCGTGCCGAGCACTCCAAGGAACGATCCGAGCGTCACGAGGGAGACCCCGCCGGGTGTGTCACGACGCGATCTCCGCCGCGGTGATCGGCGAGATGATGCGCGTGACGCGGATGCCGAAGTGCTCGTTGATGACGACCACTTCGCCCTCGGCGAAGCGTCGATCGCCCACGTAGATGTCAATCGGTTCACCCGCCATGCGCTCCAGCTGGACCACCGAGCCGCGCCCGAGCCGGAGAATCTCCTGAACCGTCATGCGGGTGCGCCCCAGCTCGATCGACACCGGCAGGGGCAGGTCGAGCAGCATCGACAGCGAGACCTCCGAGGGCATGGCCCCGACCGACGCGAGTTCGGGGTAGCTGGCCGGTGCGGCGGCGTTCTCGCCTGATGATGGCAGGGTGGTGTCGGTCATTCGATTTGCACTCAGGGAAGGGGCGCGGTGGCTAGCCCGGACTCGTGGGCGTCGAGCACGCGAACGGCGAGCTGCTGGCCGATGCGGCCGGGCGTGACGCGATAGCGCGGCGTGCCGTTGATGTAGAGGTCGAGCGAGGTGTCGGTCGGCAGTCCCGTGGCGAGCACGGCCCCGACCGGGAGCCCGAGGAGATGGCGCATGGGCACGCGGAACGCGGGCAGTTGGGCCGCGACGTCCACATGCGTCTTGCGCAAGGACCCTTCGACGGTCTCCCTTGCCAGGCGCCGCTCCTGCTCCGTGGTCACGACCTCCACCACGCGCCGCCGGTCCGCGGACGAGAAAAACGCCTCGAGAACGCTGAATGGCAGGCAGATGACGATGAGCGACGACTGGTCCTCGACCGACGCCTCGATGTTGGCCACGAGCACCGGGTCGTCCTGGTTTGCCGCCAGGATCATCTCGGGAAAGGACTCGAAGGTCGTCAGCTCAAGGTCGAGCGGCACGTGGTCATGCCAGACTTCCTCGATGAGCGTCGCGAGTCGCTCGACCACGACGCGCACGGCAAGGCGCTCGATCGGCGTCAATCCACGGTCCAGGCTGATCGGCTGCTTGCTGCTTCCGCCGAACAGCCGGTCGACGATGAAATAGGCGAACTCGTGTCCGACGTCGATCACGCCCTTGCGGCCGCGCGCGTTGCGAATGTCGAACCCGTATGAGGCGCACGGCGTCGGCAGCGAGAGCGTGAATTCGCCGAAACTGAACTGCTCGACGCTCAGCATGCGGAGGGTGACCTGCCGCCTTACCCGGTTGATCAGCCACGCCTCGAGCGACTTGGCCAGGCGTTCATACATTGCCTCGAGCGTCCGCAGGCGTTCCTTCGACACGCGATGCGGGCGGCGAAAGTCGTAGACCTGGACGTCCGCGTCCGCTCCGGCCGTTGCTGCCGCCGCCACCGTCTCCGCCGACGGCGCAACGCCGCCGAGCATCCGGTCGATATCGTACTGGGAAAGCGTTTCGGTGCTCATGGGGTGGCGTGTCGGTGCGCGAATCAGTGGACGAGGCGACGTGGAGGGTGCGAGGGTTATTGGAGAACGAACTGCGGGAAATACACGCCCTTGACCCCGCGAACGCCGAGCAGCACGTCAAGGGCCGTCTGGATCTCCCGCTTCAGCGCGTCGCGCATCCCGATGTCGGCCAGCTCGTCGACGCGCTTGTTCCCGAGCACACGGAGGATCAGGTCGCGTACTTCGGCGTCGCGCGACTTGATCAGGAGTGCGTTGTCGCTGCTCGACAGCCGAAGGCCGACCGTGACGAGCAGAAAACGCAGGCCGCCGGAGCCAGCTGGATTGAGGACGAGGTTGTCCACAAGCACGTCCGCCTGAGGGACGGCCGCCTGCCCGGCGGCCGCCTTGCCGGACGGTTCCTCCGCAGGCGGCACGGAGGCAGCGCTTGCCGTCTTCGCGAAGCGGTGCGCCAGAAGCGGCCCTCCAAGCAGCGTCCCGAACGCGCCGCCACCGAGCAGCCCGATCGCGATGACGACCGCGGTCACGTAGGACCGTCGTGCCGTTGGCGCGGTGGGTTCGGCGTCTTCTGCTTCGGGCGTGCCGTCGTCGGTCATGTTCGAGGGCTGCGTGGGTGAGCTGCGGCTGCTCCTCCCTCCCTATTGCAGGCCTCGTGCCAGACATGCACGGCAGAACCTGCCGCTCTCTCGCCGAATTGCGGAGAGCCGGTCCGCAGGACCGGCTCTCCGCCTCGCCCTCCAGCCACGCGTGGCGCGCTACCGCTTCAGCGACACCAGTTCCTGCAGCATCTCGTCACTGGTGGTGATCACCTTGCTGTTGGCCTGGAAGCCGCGCTGCGCCACGATCATCGCCGTGAACTCCGACGCGAGATCGACGTTCGACATTTCCAGGGCGCCGCTGGTGAGCGTCGACTGGCTGCCCGCCAGCGCGTAGCCGAGCACCGCGCCGCCGGAGTTGCCCGACTCCTGGTACATGTTGTCGCCGATGCGCAGCAAGCCGGCGGCGTTGTTGAAATCGGCCAGGACGATCTGCGCAAGCGTGACGTTGACACCATTGGTGAACGCCCCCGTGATGACGCCCGTGCGGTCAATGGAGAAGTTCTGCAGCGTGCCGGAGGTATAGCCATTCTGGTCCCGGAAGACCGCCGTGCTGGTCGATGCGAACTGCGTCAGCCCGTTCACGCCGGTGCCGGGGTCGATGCCGATGCTCACCGTCGAGGCGCCGGGCGGGGTGAACGAGATCGTCTGGATCGCCGACGAACTGAGCGTGCCGTCGGTGCCAAACGTGAATGTGCCGCTGCCGGTCGGCGCGCCGGCCCCGCTGGCGGGAACACCGGCTGCGACGAGGCTCTGGGGATCCACCTCCCAGTTCCACGTATTCGCGGCCGACTTGTAGAGGAAGATCTTCAGGTCGTACTTGTTGCCAAGCGAATCGTAGGTCGTGATGGCCGTCGACGTCCACGCGTCCTTGTTGGCGGTGAGGCCCCGTGTGTCCGCATTGAAGCCCGCGACTCCGGGCCCCGCACCGTCCGGGTCGGCCGTATCGAAGATCGGCGCTGACGAGTCCACGTTGCCGGCCAGCTTCATTGAGGTCGTCGGCTGGGCGGCCGTCTTCTGGCCGAAGGGCAGCACGATGTCGGTGATGGAGTTCTGCAGGACGCCGTTTACGGCGGTCCGGCCCTGCACGATGAAGCCATTCGTCGGCGACACGAGCTGGCCCTGCGCGTCCACCTGGAAGTTGCCGGAGCGCGTGTAATAGCTCTGTCCGCCCTTGCGAGCAACGAAGAACGACCCGCCCTGGATGGCCACGTCCGTGCTGAGCCCGGTCGTCTCGAGGTTGCCCTGCGACATCAGCGTGTCGACGGAGCCGATCTGCATGCCCAGGCCAACCTGGATCGGGTTGATGCCGCCCTGGTTTCCCGGTGGACGACTGCCTCCCTGCAGCAACTGCGCAAAGCCCTCCTTGAATGTGACGCGCCCGGACTTGAACGCGACGGTGTTCACGTTGGAGATGTTGTTGCCGATGACGTCCATTCGAATCTGGTGATTTCGGAGGCCGGAAACGCCAGCGAACAGTGAACGCAGCATGGTGTCTACTCCTGGGGAATCTGGTGGCCGTCGCTTAGCGGACGGAGACGATGGAGCCGATGGGGAACGAGAGAGATCCGCTGGTGATGTCGACTCCGTTCGGGCCGAAACGAACGCCATCCACCGTCGCCGTGACGAGCGGTGTTGGATGCGTCACCCCGGCCGTGCCCGCGGCGAGGTCGAACACCACCTGATACGTGCCGGCGGGGAGCTTGCTCGTGAGGTCGCCGATGGCAACGTCCGTGCGGCCACTGCCAACCCGGCCGACGAGTTTTGTCGTCAACGTCGCACCGTTCGCGTCCACGATGCGCACCGTGAGATTCCCTCCTCCGGTCCCTATCTCGGCTGCAACCGACGTCGTGCCTGTCGCGCCGCCGGCGATCTGGTCGCTGGCCACCGTCACCTCCCTGCCGAGCAGGGTCATGGCCGACGCGTTGTTCACCGCGCCAGCGAGCGCCGCGTTTGCGGCGGCCTGGTCCCGGAGGGTCGCATTCATGTTCGTCATCTGCTCGAGCGCCGAAAACTGCGCGAGCTGCGATGCCATCTGGGTGCCATCCTGCGGATTGAGCGGGTTCTGATTCGTCATTTGCGTGATCAGCAGTCTCATGAACGCATCCTTTCCCATCGCGCCGCCCAAGGCGGCGGTTCCCGAAGTCGGGAGGTATCCGCTGGTGGCGGCAGATGCGGCCGGCGCGGCAATCGATGCAGTCATCGGGTCGGGTCCTTCTGCTCCCGGCGGGAGCGGTGTCGAGGCGACTCCTGCTGGGTGTGCCCACCCGGCTCATTGTCGCGTGATCGTGAGAACTGGCTTTCACTACTAGCGAAAAGCGTGCCACGGGCCGCCGAGGCGTCGCCGACGGTTGCCCGGACCAGGTCCATCAGGGTGGTGCCATCGTGCCCAGTCGCGGGCTGCACTCGCAGTTGGCCGGACTCGAGACCGCGCGCTTCGAGCGCGGTGATCAGTTCCGGCAGCCGTCGCGACAGTCCGGCCGCCGACGCCCCGTCGTGGAGTTCGATCGTGGCGCCGACGCGCGCCCCTCGAAGCGCGACCCGCACGCGATCCACGCCGCCATCCGGCGTGTCGAGGTGCAGCATCATGTGCGACACCGGCAGCGCGCTGCGTGCATCCTGGAGTCCGACGACCTGTGCGATCCGTGCCGTGGTATCGATGCCAAGCGGTCCGCCAGCGGCAGGCGCCGTTGAAACGGGCCACGGGGTAGGCGTGGCGGCTGCATAGGCCGTCCGGGCGGAAGATGGCGAACCTCCAGAGGCAATCTCTGCCGCCTCTCGGGTGAGTGGCGTGGGACGACGGTCTTCACGGAACCAGCGTCCCGTGCGCGCCGAAGTCTCCGGAGCGCCACCCGATGCGGGCGGCGTGTCGCGGTGGTGCGCCGCAGGCGGGGCATCCGCGGTGACCGCCGCCCCACGCTCCTGTGGAACGGATGGCCCGTCGGAGGGCCGGCGAATGCGGCTCGACGACCGCGCGTCGCTGTCCGGCGCGCCGACCGCCGACCGGATGCCCAGAGGAGCCGGAGCGACCGGGGCGATCGGGGCGACTTCCGCGACGCTCGCGACCGCAGCGACAGTCGCTACCGATGCCACGGACGCGACCGGGGCGACGGCCGCAGCACCCGGAGGCGTGGCAGCCCCGGCGATTCCCAGCTCCATCACCTTGGGAGCGCCAGGCAGTGCGCTCGGACCGTCAGGCGACGCGGCTGCAAGTTCCACGTGTCCGGGGTCGCGAGGGCCCAGGGTCTTCAACCCTTCCTGCCGAGCCACTTGGCCAAGGAGGCGATAGCCGTCGGCGCTCGCCGGTCCGTTCACGACGAGGTCTGCCGCGCGTCCTTCCGTGTGGCGCGAATTCCGGGTCCATGTGACCACCGCCCCGGCGCGGGCGCGTCCCTGTTCGTAGAGGTGCTCCTGCCGTGGCTGGCCTCGCCAGGTTTCGGCCACCGAGACATCCAGTCCGTGCTCTTCCTGCATCCGGGCCACCACGCGCTCCACCTTCTCCCGAAACTCCGGCTGCAATGCGCCGAGGTCGCGTATCACGACGCTCGGGTCGGCCGGCGGCGCCACAGGCCCCGCTTCCCAAGCGAGACGCGCCGCTTCCCGTCGGTCCCACGCAGGGAGCGCCCCCTCCGCGCTCGCCCGGTCGGCCGCGATATCTTCGGCATCGGCCGGCTCTCGCGCCGCCTTGGTCGCCGCCTTGGTCGCCGCATCGGTCGCCGCATCAGTCGCCGCATCCGCCCACGCCGCAGGCTCGGCTTCGGCCCCGTCCTGAAAGCGAGCGGAATCGTCCGCCACGCGCTGCAGCAACTCGCGAAGCGCCTGAATCGGCCCGCGCTCAGAGCCCGCGTCAGCGCGTTGCACCAGGTCGCTTGCGGCATCGCCTGACTCATCCGTCGTCGCCGCCTCCTCCGTCGCCGACGCGGTCGGCGCTTCCGGGCGCGCCAGTGACTGCGCCCGCGAGAACTCGCGGGCGAACGCCCCCTGCTGCGTGGCGGTCAACGCGGGCGTCTGCTCCGCCTCGCCAGGCGTGGCAAACGGCGACGCGGCCTGTGCAGGCGCAACGATCGACGTGAGCGGTGTCATTTGTCGCTCCCCTTGTTCGTCAGCACCGACTTGCTGACGGTCGCCGCCCGCTGCGGGGGCAGCAATGACAGGATCTCGGCGGCCTTGCGGTCGGTGACGCTGCCGAGGATCACCACAACATCCGCATCCGCCATCTGCTCCAGCACCTTGGCCGCCTGCTTGGCCGGCATTGCCGTGAAGATTTTCGAAATGCGACCGCCAATGAACACGCCGGGCGAGGAGATCATGCGGGTTCCGGGCGGCGAAGCTGCGGTCGTCGAGGAAGCTGTTTCCGCTGCCGCGTTCACGGACGTCGCACCTGTTGTCCGCACGGCACGCGGCCCAGGAGCGGCCGCGGTCGCCGACGCTGGAGGCGCTTTAGCCGCTTTAGCCGCTGGAGCCGCTGCAGCCGTTGCAGCCGCTGCAGCCGCTGCAGCCGCCGAAGCTGGCGGCGCTGCCGAAACTGCCAGCGCTGCTGGAGCCACCGCAGGCATCGGACGCGTGGCCGACGGCATCGCCGAGGGCATCGCCGACGGGTCGACGGACGCGGTGGGCGGCGGTGACGGCGCCGGGGACCCACTGGGCTCGGGCGCATCGCTTGCGCCCGGCGCGTCGCTGCTGTCGTCTGCGACGATGGCGCTGGAGTCCGGCGCGACCACCACGGCCTTCCCGGCCTGGAGTACGTAGATGCCCGATGCACCTCCGGCGGCGATGACGAAGGCGACGAGCAGGGGCAGGACTATGCGCAGCATGGTTCAGCCGTTGGTAGGGGTGGTCGTCTCACTGCCGGGAGCTGACGGCCTGCGCGCCAGGCTGTCCATGACCTCACGTTCATGCCGTTCGACGCCGAGGGTCCATTCCGCCAAGTGGCGCTCGCGCAGCCGTTCAAGCATGCGCCGTGCCTGCACACGCTCACCGAGGCGCGCCAGCGAGTCGCGCACCCGCTCGTCCGCACCACGCGCCGCCTTGTCGGCCTCCACGACGTGCCCGTCAATTCGCTCCACGAGGAGCGCGGCGCGCGTCAGCTCGGCCACGCCGCGCGTGGCGCCAGCCGACGGAAATACGGTGTCCCGCGCGACGGCGCGACGGGCGGAGAGCGCGGTCTGGGTGGCATGGATCGCGCTGGCTGCGGCCCGGGCCGAGCCCAGCGTGACGGAGGCGGCGTTCTCGGCCATCTGGCGGAGCGCCAGCAACCGTTGCAGGCGGAAGGTGAAGCGTCCGGTGCTCATGCGACCCTCCGGCCAACGGCCGCGTCGATCCGCGACGCCAATTCGGCGAGCTGCCGCTGCGTGGCGGCATAGGGTGTGGCTTCCTTGGCGTCCTGTTGCAGGAAGTCACGGATGGGGTCGCGCAGGCGGATCGCCGCATCCAGCACCGGGTCGGTGCCGGATTGGTACGCGCCGACGAGCACGAGGTCTTCCTTCTCCCGAAAGCTGGCCTCGCACTGGAGCACGCGCAGCGCGGCATGCTGCTCGGCGACGCTTGTCACGTGGTCCTTCACCCGGCTCCGGCTCTCCAGGATGTCCACCGACGGATAGTGGCCGGCGCTGGCGAGCTTGCGCGTGAGCACGATATGGCCGTCGAGCGTCGAGCGCGCGGCGTCGGCCACGGGTTCATTGAAATCGTCGCCGTCCACCAGCACGGTGTAGAGCCCGGTGATGCCACCGCCCATCCCGTTGCCCGCGCGTTCGAGCAGGCGGGGCAGTGCCGCGAACACGGAGGGCGGATAGCCCTTGGTCGTTGGCGGTTCGCCCACCGCGAGGCCGATCTCACGCCACGCCATCGCCACGCGCGTGATGGAGTCCATCATGAGTACGACCTGCTTGCCCTGATCGCGGAAATACTCGGCAATCGCCGTCGCCACCAGCGCGCCGCGGGCACGCACGACCGCCGACTGATCGCCGGTGGCGACCACGACCACCGACCGCGCCAGGCCCTCGGGCCCCAGTGAATTGGTAATGAAGTCTCTGACCTCGCGGCCGCGCTCCCCCAGGAGGGCGATCACGTTGACGTCGGCCACCGCATGGCGCGCGATCATGCCGAGCACGGTGCTCTTGCCGACGCCGGAACCGGCGAAGATGCCAATGCGCTGGCCCCGGCCAATCGTCAGCAGCCCATCGATCACGCGCACTCCGGTCTCCAGCGGCCGCGAGATCACCTGACGGTGCAACGGATTCGGCGGCTCGGCCGCGAGCGGCATGCGGTCCGTATACGCGATCCGCGGACCGCCGTCGATCGGCTCGCCAAGTCCGTTGAGTATGCGGCCGAGGAGGGCGGGCCCCACATCGACGCTCGACGTGCGCCCAAGGGGCACCACCATGGCTCCCGGGTGAATCCCCTCAAGCTCCCCGAGTGCCATCAGCAGGATGCCGCGTTCGTGGAAGCCGCACACCTCGCCAAGGGCCGAGTGCGAGTCGGCAAGCGACGACACGCGGCACAATTCGCCGAGTCCGACGTTGATGCCGACCACCTCGACCACAAGCCCCGTGATGCGCACGACGCGGCCGTACCGCGGCAAGCGCGGCATCTGGGCGATCTTTCGTTCGAACACGCTAGGCATGTTGATGGGCCAGTCGACGGTAGACACGTTCGAGGGCAGTGTCGACGCGGCCGTCCACGATGCGGTCGCGCCCCTCAACCACGCATCCGCCTGTGTTGATCTGGGCGTCGGCGATCCAGTGCGCTGGCCGCTGCTCCGCGTCCAGGCCATCACCCGCGGTCAGGCCGGCGGCATCCAACACCGCGAGGTCGTTCGGGTTCACGCGGACCCGCACCGGCTGGTCGATCGGGAACGCCGCAATCGCCTTCGAGACGATGTGTTCCACAATGCCTGGATCGAGCGCCAGCTCCCGGTCCACGACGTGGCGCGCCACGGCGACGGCAAGAGCAACGATGTTCTCGGAGATCGAGTCACTCCACCGCTCCTCGTTCACCCGGATGACATCGAGCGCTTCCTCGGCCGCGCGCCGCGCCGCCTGCAGCCGGGCCTGCTCGGCCATCTCGCCCTCATGAAACCCTTCCTCGAATCCGAGCGTGTAGGCATCGGTGACGGGGTCGGGCGCGCCGGACGCACGTCCCGGCGGGGGCACGAACGCCAGGTCAGCCGGGCGCCAGGCATCGGCGCGCGCCGGGGTGTCGCCGTCGGGCGCCATGGCACCCCTAGCCGACGACGATATCATCGCCCGCTGCGTTGAGCACGATCTCGCCCGCATCCTCGAGCGCGCGCGCCTGTGCCACGATCTGGGCCTGCGCCGTCTCGACATCCTTCATTCGGGTGGGGCCCAGCATCTCCATCTCGTCCGTCAGCGATGCTACTGCGCGCTGTGACATCTGCGACATGATGCGCTCGCGCACTTCCGCGCTTGCGCCCTTGAGCGCGAGAGCGAGCGTCTTGGTCTCGATCTCCCGCAGCAGGCGCTGGATTTCCCGGTCGCCGACGCCGCGCAGGTCCTCGAATACGAACATCAGGTTCTTGATCTGCTCCGACAGCGCGGGGTCCATTTCGGCGACCTTTTCGAGAATCTGCTTCTCGAGCGCACCCTGGAGGAGGTTGAGCATCGCCGCCACGGCAGCGGGACCGCCGGCGTGCGCCAGTCCCTGCTGGAAGTCCAATTCAGTGTCGGCGCCAAGCGACTTCTCGATCAGCAGCAGCATGTCGGGCGACACCTTCTCCATGCGCGCCATGCGGAAGGCGATCTCGCCGCTCGCCACCGGATCCGTGTCCTTGAGAACGGCCGCTGCGTGGGGGAACGGCAGATGGGCGAGAATCAGCGCGACCGTCTGCGGATGCTCGTTGCGCAGCAAGTTCGCGATCTGCTGCGGGTCGGCGTTGCGCAGGCGGCGCAGTCCGGTGGTGTCGGCAAGCTGGCTGACCACGCGCTTGAGAATGCCCTGCGCTTTCTGGACGTTGAACGCCTTCTCCAGGATATCGCGCGCGTAGTCGACGCCGCCGGTCGCGAGTGCCTCCGACGCGACCGTCGATTCGATCCACTCGAGTAGCACGCTCTCGGCGCGGTCGGGCGCGATGCGCTCCATCCTCGCGATCTCGAACGTGATCAGCTCCGCTTCGTCGTTCGAGAGGCGCTGCGTGATCTTGGCGGCGTGCTCGGCTCCGAGGGCCATGCACAGGATGGCCGCCTTCTGGCGTCCGTTGAATTCCGGCTCCTCGCGGATCCGTGCGAGCGCAGTGGACGGCGCCACGTCAGCCCTCCTTGATCCAGGCCTTCACGAGACGTGCGGCGTTGTCCGGGTTCTCATCCACGGTCGTGATGACCTTGTCGCGCACCTGCGTGTCCGCCGGGCGGAAGTTGTAGCGCGGCGGAGGCGGGGTGGCAGGGATGTGCGCCGCCGGCGCGCGATGACTCAGCTGCGCGGGGAACTCGTGCGCGGCCGTGTGCGGCGCGCCCGCCGAGCCGCCGGCCAGCGCGAGCGTCGCCTGCGGTCGCGGCATGGCGCGCATCGCACGGATCGCCAGCAGGGCAAGGGCGAACGCGAGTATCAACCCGACGCCGGTCAGGACCGGACGCTGGAGCTCCTGCACCCGCTCGCCCAGGGTTGGCGGTGCCGCCGGTTCGCGGGTCACCCGCGGAATCTCGAACGGCAAGCTCACGACGGACACGGCATCGCCACGCGTGGTATCAATCCCCACGGCGGTGCGCACCAGCGCCTCGATCTGCGCCAATTCCGCCGCCGTGCGCGGCGCAAACCGGGGCAGCGTGTCGGCGGGATCGGAGGACGGCACGCGCGCCTGGTTCACGAGCACCGCCACTGTGAGTCGCCGGATGCTGCCGATGGCGCCGGAGAACACCTCCGTGCTTCTGGAGTTGTCGTAGCTCGCCGTGACATTCGTGGACGCCGCGCCTCCCTGGGCGCCTGGCGTAATCTCCGCCTTCTGTTCGGACGAGAGCGCCTGCTTTTCCGGGTCCACCGACTGCGTCGTGCGCTCGACCTTGTCGAAGTTGATGCTCGCCGCGACCTGCACGCGCGCGTTGCTGGCGCCGACCATCTGCGTCACGAGTTCCTCGGCCTTCCTGGCGAGGTACCGCTCCACGTCCTGCTGCATGCGCAGCTGCCGACTGCTGAGGCCCACTCCCGAGGCATCGTCGCTCGGTTCGGACCACTGACGCCCGGTCTCGTCATGGATGCTCACGTGTTTTGGCGCGAGCCCTTCCACGCTGGCCGAGACCAGCTGTCCGATGCCGCGAACGATATCCGGACTGGGAGCCCCGCCTTGCTTCAGCGCCAGCAGTACCGAGGCCGTCACCGGCGGGTCGTCCGGACGGCGAAATGCGGTCTGCTCGGCCATGGCCAGGTGCACCTCGGCCCGTTCGACGCCGCTCATTCCGCCGATCGTGCGCTCGAGCTCTCCCTCGATTGCGCGACGGAAGTTCACCCGCTGCGTGAAATCGTTCCATCCCCAGGACGGGCGGTCGAACAGTTCGAAGCCGGGGCGGCTCCCACCGGGAAGCCCGTCCTTGGCCAGGGTCACGCGCGCACGCGCGACGTCTGGCTCCGCAACCAAGATCTCCGCACCGCCACGAGCCAGCTTGAACCGAATGCCCGCCCGCTCCAGGCGAGTCGTGAGGTCCGACGCGCTTTGCAGCGGCACGTTGGTGATGGCCGGCACCCAGACCGGCGCCGACGCCATGCGGGAGCTGACGAGAATGAGTATGGCCACGCCAAGGCCCACGCCGCCAATGAGTATGCGGCGCAGGCCACCAATTCGATCGAGCAGATCGTTGAGCATATTCCCTAGCCCTGCATGGTCGAGAGCGTCCGGTAGGCTTCGGCGAACTTGTTGCGAACCTCGATGAGCAGCTGCAGGGATATCTGCGCCTCCGCCGTCGCCGCCATCACCTGGTGCAACTCGACGTTGTCGCCACGCAGGAACGCGCCGAGGGTGCCGGCGGCGGTGTCCTGTCGCGCCGACACGTCATTGAGTGCGCGCGTCAGCGAGTCCCCAAACGACCCGCCGCCGGCTCCGTCCGCACCAGTCGGGAAGACCGGCACCTGGCGCACCCGCGTGTCGCCATCCTGGTCACGGATGGCCGTGAGCGCGGCGTTCAAGCGGCCCGCGGCCGCACCGATGGGATCGCTCACGGTCAGGCCCGCACGTCGATGCGACGGCCGCGCGACGCCGCCATGCCGGGCGAGGTGCTGTCCGGCATCATCACCTTGAAGTACGTCAGTGGCCCCGACGTGGCCTGGCGCGCGAAGAAGGTGCGCTCCTCGGCGGTGAGGATGCTCCAGAGCGCCGGATCAGTTCCGGTCGGCGCCTGCACGGGCAGGCCCGACCCGGTTCGCGACGGGGCGGTGGATGCGACCAGCGCGCCCGACGCTGGCGCGACGCCACCATGCACCGACAGCCCGCGTGGCGCCGGCTGCGAATCGGCAGGACGAGTGGCGGGCTGCTCGCGCGTTGCGAGAAGATCACCCAGCGGGGGTCGGACGACGGGAATGTTCATGCGGATGTCCTCTAGATGTCGATGGCGCGGCGCAGCATGGCTTTCGCCGCCTGGAACACCGTCACGTTCGCCTCGAAGAGGTGGCGCGCATCCATCAGGTCCATCATCTCATCGGTGATGCGGACGTTCGGGTAGCGCACGTAGCCGTCCGCATTCGCGTCCGGGTGTCCCGGCTCGTACACGACCGGCCCCTCGGAGGGGTCCTCGGCAATGCCAGTCACCTGAACGCCGCTGCCCGGTGCGTCGCCGGCTTCCATTTCGACCACTCGACGCCGATAGGGACCACCGGCTTCGGTGCGCGTGGTTTCCGCGTTGGCAAGGTTCAGGGCGATCGTGTCCATGCGCAGTCGCTGCGCCGTGAGCCCGCTCGCGGCGATTCCGAGGGTCTTGAAGAGCCGCCGCTCCGTGGGCTGTGGCTCGAGTGAACCGATTGGAGAGGTCATGTCTATCGCTCCTGTAGGGCGGCCCGCAGTCCGGCATACGTCTTCTCGAGCAGCTTGGCCGCCACTTCGTAGCGAAGCTGTTCGTCCGCCAGGCTCACCATCTCGCTCTCCAGGTCCACGGGGCCGTCGCTGCGTGCAGCGGCGGCGTCTCCTGCGCCGGGAATCGAGAACACCGGTTGGCCCGCGGGGTCACCCGCGGGGACACCGAACGACGCGCGCGCGATACGGTCCGCGATTGCCCGCGTGCGCTGGATGCTGATGTCGAGGCTGGATTTCAGTTGGGCGGCTGAGGTCGTGCGATTGATGAAGTTCATCGGCATGCGGAGCTGGGGAAGCGTTCCGCGATGTACTAACGCAACGACAATGCCACGATTTGCGCCGGGGTGGCGTCCGCGATGTTCCACACGTCGTTAGTCGATGTGGCAGAACGAGTTAGTCGACACGAGACTAATCTGCCGGAAGCAACGTTCTGCGCGCGGGAGGTGGGGCAGGCGGCAACTCATGCCGCCTGCCGGCGGGTCGTATTGCCCTGATGCTGTGGTCGCCTGGTCCGCGCCGAATCACGCGGCAAATGCGGCCATGATCAACTGGGCGACGGTCAGTCCGCCGGTGGAATCACCGTCAGCCACGACAGCCATGGCCGGTCGAAGAGCGTGTGATGCACCTGGATGCCGCGTTCGGCAAAGAACTTGTCGACGGCGCTCTTGACGCCAAAGACGCCGGCTGGGAATTCGCCGTCAATGTAGTCGTGGCCGGCCAGAATGCCGCCAGGACGCATCTTCGGCAGCCAGAGGGCGCAGTCCTCCATGACCGAAGCGAAGTCATGCCGGGCATCGATGTATGCGAAGTCCAGCGTCGCATCTTCGACCTGCGCCGTTCCCTCGGCGGACGTCATGCGCCATATCGAGCTGCGCGACCCGAATGGCGCCAGCCGTTCCCTCGTTTCCGCGAAGTAGGCCTCATGCTGCGGTTGCGGCACATTCGCAATGTCCACGTAGGCCACGGCGTCATCTTCGGCCCACGGGTCGATGGAGATGAGCTGACGGCCCAGCCAGTGCGTCAGGAGGTGTTCCGAAAACAACCCCTGCTTGACACCCACCTCGACTCCGATGCCAAGGAGGCCCCGGGCGTTGAGCAGGGCGGGGAGCGCCTCGCGCGATGGGACCCATGCGGGCGAATTCCCTGCGGAGTGACGCTGGTTGGTGACAGAGGACACGGAATGGACGCGTTGGGGTGGTCAGGAACCGATCGCGGCTTCGGCGCTAGCCCGGCGAGTTGAGTTTGTTGCGCAGGGTGCGCACACTGATGCCCAGGAGGCCGGCCGCGCGCGTGCGGTTGCCGCCGGCTGCCTGCAGAGCGCGCGCGATGAGCAGGCTCTCCGCGTCCGCCACGCTGAAGGTGGTCAGCACCAGCTCCGATTGCGCTCCCGCCCCGCTGGCCGGCGCGTTTCTCGGCTGGCTGTACGGGGTTGGCGCATCCGGCGCGAACGGCGTCGCCGGCAAGTCGGTGGACGAGTATCGAACGACTGCTTTATCGAACGGTGCCTCCTCCGCCGCCTCCCCTGACCCAAGCAGCGGAAGCGGCGGCTGGAACGAGATCACTGCGGGCGGCGTGGGCCGCCCCGTCGCGATTGCCGGAACGGCGCCGACGCCGGATGCCGGCGTGAGCCCGTACCGCGCCGTCTCAAAGGCGTAGGCCGGGATGATCGGCTGATTCGAGAAGATCACCGCGCGTTCGACCGCGTGCTGCAACTCGCGCACATTGCCCGGCCACGACTGCGATTGCAGCAGCTCGATCGCCGCCGGCGCCAATCCCTGGACCTCCTTGCCAAGCTCGGTCCCGAATTTGATGGCGAAGCGCTGGGCAAGGACGGCAATGTCGTCCGCTCGCTCGCGGAGCGGCGGAATACAGATGGGGATCACGCCCAGTCTGTAGTAGAGGTCGCGCCGAAACGTTCCTGCCTCCACGTCGCTCGCGAGATCCCGATTGGTCGTCGCGATGATCCGCACGTCGACGCGCACCGGTGTCGTCCCGCCAACACGATCGAACTCCTGTTCCTGCAGTACCCGGAGCAGCTTGGCCTGGAGGTCCAGGCGCATTTCGCTGACTTCGTCGAGCAGGAGGGTGCCCCCGTGGGCGCGTTCGAACGCCCCCTCGACCCGCTTCACCGCTCCCGTGAAGGCGCCCCGCTCGTGGCCGAAGAGGGCACTTTCGATAAGCCCCTCCGGCAGCGCCGCGCAATTGAGCTGAATGAACGGCTTGTCGCGCCGGTCGCTCTGGTTGTGCAGGGCACGCGCAAACAGTTCCTTGCCAGTGCCGCTTTCCCCCTGCAGCAGAACCGTGGCCCGTGTGGGGGCGGCCATCGACACCGTCTGGAGGACCCGGCGCATTGCCGTCGACTCGCCGATGATCTGCCGTTCGCTGCGGAACTCCATCACTTCGCGGCGAAGATCCTCGTTCTCGCGGCGGAGCCGGACGTACTCCAGCGCCTGGTCGACAGCCAGTTCCAGCTGCTGCGGCCGGATCGGCTTGGCGATGTAGTCGATGGCGCCGGCCTTGATGCTGGCCACCGCGTGTTCGATGCTCGCATAGCCGGTGAGCATGATCACCGGGACATCGCACCCGTCGTTGGCCAGGATGCTCATGAACTCGAGTCCCGTCAGTCCAGGCATGCGGTAGTCCGAGATGATCAGGTCCACCCCACCACGAGCCAGCACCTGCAGGGCCTCGGGAACGCTTCGCGCCCCCACGGACTGATGCCCGGCGCGCGTGAGCGTGTCTTCTATGATCAGCCCAATCGATGCATCGTCGTCAACGTACAGAATCGAGGCCATGGCTCAGCGGAAGGATACGGGGCTGATTTCAGGTTGCGGGTCCGGAGCTTGCACATGGAGTATGGATGCCAGAATCGTGCCCGGCAACAGTTGCCGGGCTCCAATTCCATGCAAGTTCCGACGAAAACCCATGCGCCTGCTTGTCCTCAACTGCCATGAAGCCTGGATCTACCAGCTCCGCCTCCTCGATGCCGACCTCGACATTGTCGTCGATTTGCCGGGTCGGGCCGTCGCTGGATGGGACACGCGGATGCGGCCGTTGCCACCTCGTGCGCAAACGCTCCAACTGTTTGATGCACTTGCACTTCCGGGGTCAACGTGGGATGCGGTCGTCTGCCACAACATCACTGACCTGCTTGACACGGCGCCGATCGCGGCACCCCACCTGCTTATCGTGCACGACGTGCTCGACGGGCGTATGGCACAGCAGGGCGCGACGTTTGACCGGCAGGACATGATTGACCGTTTGCGCGCCTACCTCGGCATGATCGGCGCGCACGCGGTTGCGGTTTCGAACGCCAAGGGAGCGTCATGGGGAGTGAACGGCCGGCCTTTGCTGTTCAGCGCGGATCCGTCGGACTACCTCACCCCACGGCAGACGCGAGCCGCCGGGCTGCGCGTTGCCAACGATATCAGCGCAAAGCGGGTCTTCCTCAACTGGTCGTTCCATGAAGAAGCGTTCGCCGCCCTTCCGGTCACGATTGTGGGAAGAAACCCGGACATGGGAATCGAGCCCGCCCGCGACTGGGACGAACTCAAGCGCCACTTCGCGGAACACCGCTTTTTCGTCCACACCGCTGATCCGCACTTCGAGGACGGCTACAACATGGCGATGGTGGAGGCCATGGCGGCCGGGCTGCCGGTGGTGTCGAATGCCCACCCCACCTCACCACTCACGCACGGCGTCGACGGGTTTCTGGCCGCCTCGCCGGGCGACGCCCGGGCGTATGCCGAGGCGTTGCTCGCTGACGCCACGCTGGCCCGCACCATGGGAGATGCCGCGCGTCACACGGCGATGACGCGTTTCTCGCCGGCGGCGTTCCGTGCCGGTGCGGCGGACGCGGTCGCTCGCGCGAAGAAGAAGTACCGGCGGCGGCAGCGGGCAATCGCGGCGGCGTGATATCCAGCCGGGCCGGTGGGACGGCGGCGCCCCGGCGATCCTCAGCCGACCCGATTCATGGGTCGTACCTGCACGCCCGTCGCCGCCGGCAGGTAGCGGTCGGTGGCCTGCGCCCCGGCGGTCAGTTGCCGGAGTTCACCGGCAAGCTTGGCCACCCCGAAACCGATCTCGCCGACGAGCGCCGAGTGGCTGTCCTTCGCCCGCAGCGCGGCCTGCAGCACCGCCGCCTCGTGCGGCGTGTTGCGTGCGGCGGCCGCGGCCGGGGCGATGTCCTCAAGCATGCGTTGCGCCTGGTCGAGCATCTCCGACAGCGCGACGGAGTCGCTTTGTGCATGCTGCCGGGCGTGCTCGAAGAGGCTGGCCAGGTCGCCAAGCCGGTCGATGGCGTCCTTCGGGCTGCAGATCACGCGACGGCGCTGCGCGAGGGTTCCTTCGCCGCGTCTTCCGCGATCGTGGCGAAGGCCTCGCGCAGCTCCCGCATCAGTTCGATGAGCGTGTCAAGTCGCTGGACGTTGCGGCTCTTCGTCATCGTCTGCAATTCGACGAGCACGAACACGTAGATGCTGGCCAGGTTGCCGGCCAGTTCACCGCCCTTTCCGCGGTCCAGGGCCGCCAGCAGTTCAGCCACGAACGCCCGTGCCTTGTCGAGGGCGGGCAGCGTGACCTCGAGATTGCCGGCCACGATGCCGGCCCGCGCCCGCAGGAGAGACGAGATCATGCCGTCATACGTGATGACCACGAGACGGCTGGGTGACGCGGCCAGGACGTCCGCTTCACGATACGCGCGCGCAGAATAGGAAACGGTCACGCGAGGTACTCCCCGGGGTGCAGGTGGTTGGTCTGCTCCCAGTATCGTCCCGTCATTTGTCTCTCTGAAGCCCGTTGATCTGCGCCGTGAGCGCGCCGCCCACGGCCTGCGCCTTGGCGAGCGCCGATTCCATGGCCAGGAACTGCGCGGTAAGCGCGGCGCGCCGCATGTCGAGGCGGCGCTGGAGCCCGGCAATGCGTTCCCGCAGGTTGACGGCCTGCTCCGTGGCGTCGGTGGCGGCACGCGTGGCGGTGCCGGTGAGCGCGTCCGCAATGCCCGTCGCCACGCTGGTGAGGGCACCGCCAACGCCGACCGACAACGCAATCGTGCCGGCGGCGCGCGCCGTCGTGCCCGTGTACCGGAGCACGATGCCGGCACTGGCGTCGCCTGCGGCGCCGGTGAGCGACTGGCCGAGTCCGGTCGCGGCTACCCCGTTGATCGTCCCTGCGACGTCGAGGCCCGTGTAGCTCTGCGCGGAGATGCCGAGCGCTGCCGTACCGTCGCCGCCGGCGCCGGGCGTGTACGCCACGGTAAATCCGGCACCCGTGCCATAGCCCGTCCCCGTGATCTTCACCCGGCTGTCGCCGGTCACCGTCGCCGTCAGCTGCATCTTCGTCGTCGCGAACAGCGAGTTGAGCTTCTGCACCGTGGTGGCGATCGCGTCGCCATTGGCGAGCGTGATGGCGCCCACTGCCCCGGTTGACGCATCGGTCACCGTCATGGTGTCGGGTGCCCCGGCCGTGGCGTACGTCGCCCAGATCGCTCCGGTGACCGCCGCCTGTGTCGCCGCCTGCGTGATCGTCACCGCATAGGGCGACGTCGTCGGCTTCGCGGCAGCGCTCGCGGTGATGAACATCACCTCCGAGTCACTCGGCGTGCCGGTCATCGAGAATATTTTCTTCACGCCGGCGAAGTCCGTCTGCAGGAAGCCGGCGAACTTCGTCACGTCCAGCGAGAGCGTGCCCGCCTTGTCGTGCTGCAGGCCAGCGGCCGCAGCGGTCGTAAAGGTGCCCGTGAGGCCCGTGACGCTGCCCAGGAGTCCGCTGGTGAGCGCCGCACTCATGGCCCTGAGGGCGCCATTGCGCGCAAACGTTCCCGACTCGCCGGTGTAGGTCGCCACGAACTGCTTGACGCCGTTGTACGCGGCCACGAAGTCCTGGACCTTCTGTACGATGACGTTGGCGTCCCGGACCAGCGAGAGGTTGACCGACGTGCCCGGTTCGGCGGCCAGCACGTTCAGCGTGACGCCCGCAATGGCATCGGACACCGTATTCGATGCCCGCGTCACGAGTTGACCGTCGACGCGAAGTTGGGCATCCATGCCGGCCGCCAGCTGGCGACTGACGCCCGTGGTGCCACCGTTCCCCGTGGCGAATGCGCCGAGGCTCGTGGTCGCACCGCCTGCCTTGGTGACGGTCAGCGACAGCGCGAGCTGCGAATCGCCACTGGTCCCGTCGGTCAGCACGATGCGGCCGCCCGACAGCGAAGCCGTGGCCGCGCGGGCACCGGCGCCGGCCGCAGTCACCGCGTCAACCAGGTTCTGCAGCGTGGTGCCGGCACCAACCGCCACAGTCCCCGTGAATGTTGTTCCGTCGCCGCGGGTGCCCGTGATCGTGACCGTGTCGGTCGCCGTGATGCCCAGCAACTGGCCGTTCGTCTGGAGTGCGGTGAGCAGGGCCGCGCCGGTCGCATTGAGCGCTGTCCCGCCGTCCACAAAGGTGTTGGCGCTCTTGAGGACCTGCGTGACACCGGCGTGCCCTGGCGTGGTGAAGCCAAGCACCGCCAGGGCGCGCGCGCTGTCAACCGCGTTGATGCTGGCGTCGGTCGCAACCGTAGCATTCGTGACGAGCCGGTACGAGGTCTTCCCGCCAATCGTCTCCGACTGCACGTTGGCTGCCGTGGCGTTGCCCGTCGCCGTATTGATCTTGTTGGCGATGGTCGTGAGCGAATCGACCGACAGGTCGACCGCAACGACCGCGCCGCCGACCTTGATGCTCGTGGCGGCCGGCATCGTGAGCCCGAGGGATGCCCCGATCGCGACCGTCGCACTCGCCATGCGGTTCGTTTGCGTGGCGCCCGACGCGGCGATGTTCGCCGTGGTGGTCGCGTCGATGAACCCGAGCGCCTGCAGCGTGCCGGTCGAGCCGTCCACCGTGTCAATGCCGGCCGCGCCCGTGGCGCTGCTGGCGAGCACGATATGCGCACCGGCCGCCGTCGAGATGATCGAGGCGCTGACGCCGCTGGCGGCGGCCCCGGTGTTTGCGGCATTGATCTTGTCACGGACGCCCACCAGCGAGTCGCCGGCGGCGATGGTGATCGAAACGCCGTTCAGCGCGAACGAGCCGCTGATGCCCAGCGCGGCTGAGCTGTCGGATACGAAGTAGCCGCCCAGCTTCTCGGCGCGCGCGACAGCCAGCACTTCCACGCCGTAGGAGCCGGGAGACGCTCCGGTGGCCGCCGTGGCCGACACGAGATCCCGGCTGGTCGTGCCGCTCCGCGTGGCCGAGGCGGACAGCGCATCGAACGACGTCTGCTCGCGCAGCGCCGCCGCCGTGGTGCGCACCTTGTCCGCCAGGCCACGGAAGGTCGTCCAGGCCGCCGACTGCCTGTTCAGCTGGGCCTGGCGCGCCGTGACCGGGTCGAGCGTGCGTGCCCGTTCGGCGTTCATGATCTGGTCGATCAGGTCGCGCCACTGGATGCCGCTGCTCAGGCCGCTGATCGTACCGATTGGACCCGTCACGCCGCCCCTCCCTGGTTGTCCCGCCATGCCGACGCCCCGGAGCCGATGCCGGCTCCGGGGTCGTCGGAAACAACGATCTCACCAACCCATCAACTACCGGAACAACTGCAGGATGCCCTGGCCTGCCTGGTTCGCCTGCGCGAGCACCGCCGTGCCGGCCTGCGCAAGGACCTGGTTCTTCGAGAACTTCACCATTTCCGTTGCCATGTCGACGTCGCGGATCACGCTCTCGGCCGCCTGGTAGTTCTGGATGAGCGTCTTCAGGTTGTTGAGCGCCGAGCCGACCCGGCTCTGGTAGGCGCCGATCTTGCCAAGCACGCTGCTCGACGTGTTGATGGCCGTGTCCAGCACGGTGATGGCCGCGGACGCATTGGCGAGCGTGGTCACGCTGGTCGCGGCGACGAGGCCCTGCGAGGTCGCCAGGTCGAAGTCCGAGGCGGTGGTGACGATGGTGTCGCTCGCGCCCGAACCCGACGCACCCACCTGGAACGTGCCGTTGCCAGTGGCTGCGCCGGCCGTAATCGTCGCGGTCAGCTGCTGCGTATTGCCGATGGCGATCGCGTTGTCGGTGTTCACCGTGATGCCGAAGACCGAGAAGTTCAGCGAGTTGTTGGTGCCGGCGCTGAGGCCCACGGTCAGCGTCTGCGCCGTCGTGGCGTTGATCAGCTTGACCTGCGTGGCACTGGCCGACTGCAGGGTGTACGTCCCGGCCGTCGCCGTCGAGGACTGCGTCACGGAGTAGATGCCGACGGACGCGAACGTCGCCGACGTCGCGCCGGCCGTCTTGCCGAACGTACCGTCCATGATCACGCTGCCCTGGAACTTCGACGTGTCGATCGTCCGGTCCATTTCGTTGTAGAGCGCGACGTACTCGTCGTTCGCGCGGGCCCGGGCGTTGCTGTCGACGGTGTCCGACGCCGCCTGCACCGCGAGTTCCTTCATGCGCTGCAGCAGCGACACGACCGATCCTGCGGCGCCTTCGGCGATGTTGAACACCGCCTGCGCCTGCTCGGCGTTGGACGACGCCTGCGTGTACGCCCGAATGTCGCTGGCGAACGTGTTGGCGACGCCAAGCCCGGCGGCGTCGTCGGAGGCACGGTTGATCCGGAAGCCGGACGACAGCTTCTCGCTCGACTTTGCGATGCTGCTCTGCACGGTTCCGAGGTTGCGAGCGGCTCCGAGGGCGCTCACGTTGGTGTTGATCCGCATGACCTGCTCCTTGGTGGTGGTACGCGGAGGATTCCGTTCCCCCGAGGCCAGCGGCCTTGGTGTCGCTGGCTCAGAGTTCAGTATCGAGCCGACCGCTCCCGACTTTAGCGGGGCAAGCAAGAATCAGCCGATGACGGCCCCGGGGCGGCGAAAGAGCAGATTGAACACGCCGTCACCGTCCGTGGTCACGACTTCCTGGCCGGCCTCGACTCGCACCAGCTGCGGTTCGGCGGTTTGCAGCAGCCAGCATTCGTAGCCAAGCATGGTCATGAACGCGCGAAGAGCGGCCTGACTCGACCCGGCCTGCTCGAGCCCCATGCGGTTCACCTCCGCGATCACGAAGGGCACGCAATGCCGCTCGAGCATCTGCCTGGCGCCCCGGAGCACGTCGTGCTCGTTGCCCTCGACGTCGATCTTGATGGCCTTGATGCGCCCGGTCGCGACGTTCCCGAGCACGCGGTCGAGCGTCGACACGAAGACGGCATGCGTGCGCGGGGCCGCACGCGAACGCTGGTTGTACGGATGGCGCCGCACGTCCCAGAGGGCATGCCCGCCATCGTTGTCCGCATTGCAGTGCAGATCGCGCACACCCTCCACGACGCCCGCGGCACAATGAATCGGCAGCACCTGTGAGTAGCCGTTCAGGCGGATGTGCTCGACCAGCTGCGCGTAGTTGCCGGGCTCGGGCTCGAAACTCACCACCTGGCCGGCGGAACCCACGAGCGCGGCGGCGAGGACCGTGAAGTAGCCCACGTGCGCGCCGACGTCCACGAACGTGTCGCCGGGCTTGAGCACCGAGGCAAGCAGGATGGTCGTTTCCGGTTCGTAGAACTCGCCCGCGTCGACCAGGGTCCGCATGGCGTGCTGCACCGGACTGGTGCGATCGAAGGCATAGACGAGGCGGTGGACATCGCCGCGTGGCGTCGTGAGGGTCAGGGCCATCGGCTCACGGTGGCTCGTCAAATCGCGCACGGTGGCGCTCTCAGACATCGAGCTGCCGCAGAAGTTCGGCGGCCTGGGCCGCCCACGGGAGCTGCGCAAGGAGCCTGGCGCCCTCGGCGCCGCGCCGGGCGGCCTCCGCACGGTCGTCGTACGCACGCTCGAGTTGCGCCACCACTTCCTCGGGGTCGGACTCGCCCCATAGCACCGTCCCGCGGAATGCCGGCGTCGTCACCGACACCGGCGGCTGCCGCTCAAGCGTGAAGCATGTGTCGCGGCCGATCAGGTTCAGGTGCCCCGTGTTTGCCGACAGGATGGTGGGCACGCCGCACGCCATCGCTTCCATCGCCACGAGGTTCGTGCCCCCTTCGCTCCGGTTCGTGAACACGGCCACGTCCATCTCCCGCAGCACCTGGGCCAGCACGGCATGCGGCTGCAGCCCGAGGTCAAGCACGGCGTCCTTCGCCACGCCGTTGGCCACCAGCCAGGGCGTGATCTCGCAGCGGCCGCCGCGCACCGCCGGAAAGCCGCGCACGTACCCCATCGCATCGATGCCAGCCATTGTCTCGGGCCAGTGATTGTGCCACGCGGTCACCAGCATCGCGTCCGGGTGCGTGGCGTGGAAGCGGCGAAACGCCTCCACCACGATGTCCTGCCCCTTGCGGAACTCGAGCTTTCCGCCCGAGAAGACCAGAAAGCGGTCGCCGAAGATGCCCGTGCGCGGCGCGGGATGGAAAATTGACGGGTCGATCCCCTGCAGGACGAGCCGTACGTTGCGAATCCCGGCATCCTTGAGCATCTCGGCGTTCCACGACGAGCCGGCAATCAGCACTTCGTACGCGCGCGCGCGCGCCTGCGCCGACTCGTCGAATGACGTGTCCTCGAAGAAGATCACGCCGACGCGGCGGCCGCGGCGTGGTTGCTCGTCCGGGGTCGCGCCAAGAACATGGTTGCCCAGTGCCGTGAGGTGAATGGCGTCGGTGGCGTCTTCGGCGGGCAGGGCGCGCACCATCGCCTGCACCGCGCGCTCGACGAGTGGACTCGCACCCTGCAGCGTGGGCGCTGCCGCCAACACCGGAAACGCACGTTCCGACTGCCGCAGCGCCAGCGCGAGATGCAGGCCGTACGTCCCCCAGCCAGACGTGAGTCCGATGGGCCAGTCGATCTCGATGGGACGTCGCCTCACGTCATGTGGGCGCACGCGCGCCTGGTCGGCCTGCGGGGACCGGCTCCGCGGCGCCGGCGGCACCGCGTCGTTTCGCGACCTCAGGCGCGTGGCGAGCATCGTCCGGTCGAGCACCGCGCTGACGAGCGCACCGGCGGCGGCTTCAATGGGGGGTCCCCACGCGTTCGGCGCATTCTGACGGAAGATCCGCATCGTGGGATACCAGACCGAGTCCTCACGATTCAGCAGGTATCGCCAGCATGCGACATGCGGCAGGAGCACCCACACCGGCCGTCCCAACGCCCCGGCAAGGTGGGCCACGGACGTGTCCACCGTGATCACCAGGTCCAGCGCGGCGACGGCGGCGGCGGTGTCGGCGAAGTCACCGAGCGCGCGGTCCAGGTTGACGATCCCGCAATCGCCGGCACGCTCGAGCTGCTCCGCTGCCCCCCCCTTCTGCAGCGAGAAGAACGTTACCCCCGGTGTGCCGAGGATCGGCGCCAGCGGCGCCAGACCCACGGAGCGCATCCGGTCGCGATGCTGTGCCGGATTGCCGCCCCACACCAGCCCGACGCGCAGGCCATGGCCATGCTGGCGGATCGCCGCCGCGATCGGGCGATCAGGCGCGGCCAGATAGGGCACCTCGCACGGCACGGTGTCGAGCGTCGTGCCGAGCAGGCCCGGGAGACTCAGGAGATAGGTGTGCAGGTCGAAGGGCGGCGGCGGGTCGCCACGTACGACCAGCTCGTCGACCCCGGGCGCCGATCGGAGCAGCGCGGCCAGTTCGGGCGGACACTCGTCCAGGATCACGCGCCCAGCACCATACGCCTTGAGCAGCGGCAGGTAGCGCACAAACTGGATCGAATCGCCGAACCCCTGCTCCGTGTGCACCAGCAGCGTGCGCCCGTCGAGCGGTGCACCGTCCCACTCGGGTGCGTCGTGGTTGTAGCGCATGAAGATGTCCAGCTTTTTGCGCGACTCAAACTGCCGGAAGCCCTCCTCGAAGTCGCCACGAAGCAGGGTGAGCTGGGCGATGTTCCACTGCACCACGGCGTCGTCGGGCGACCGGGCCAGTGCCTCGCGCTGGCATTGCTCTGCAATGGCGTACTCCCCCGCCTCCTGGGCGCAGACGCCGAGCAGCGACCAGGCGTCCGTCGATTCGGGAAACTCCGCGAGGAGCGCATCCGCCATGTCGCGGGCTTCCGCATGGCAGTTGGTCTGGAGCAGCAGCGCCACGATGTTCGCACGGGCCTTGTGGTGGCCGGGTTCCAGCGTCAGTACGCGGTCAAGGCTCTGCCGGGCCCCCTCAAAATCGCCGGCCTCGCGCTGGATCATGCCGAGGTTGACCAGGGTCGCCACATGATCGGGCCGTAGGGCGAGGGATGCGCGGCATGCCTCGATCGCCTCCTGCAGCCGCTGGAGTCCCCGGAGCGGAACGGCACGGTTTGCCCGGGCCTGCGCACTGTCAGGGGCGAGCGCCAGCGCTCGGTCGTTCGCGGCCAGCCCCTCAGCAACGAAACCCTCCGCGGTGAGCGCCATCGCCAGGTCGGTCCACCAGTCGAGCGACGCCGGGTTGAGTTCCACCGCACGGCGGAACGACGGGATCGCCTCGCGAAGCGAACCGGCGAGGTGCAGCGTGAGGCCAAGGCTGTGGTGCGCCTCGGCGTAGGTGGCGCGCTGGGAAATCGCATGGCGCAGGTGGGCGATCGCGTGATCGAACTCGCCACGCTGCGCGCGAATCGTGCCGGCGTTGTGGTGCGCCTCCGCGTACGCGGGCCACCGCGCAATCACGTCATCGTACGCCGCAAGCGCCGCGTCGTGATTGCCTGCAAGATGCAGGCGGACGGCCGCGTCGAACCGCTCCTTGCCCGGAATGGCGTTGACCACCGGCACGCTGGCGCGCGCGGTCTCGGGCTTCTTCTGCTTGACTTTCATTAGAATGGCGCACTCCTGGCAGCGCGGCACCGGGGGTATGTTTCGCCGGATACCCGGCAGGTTCTTCCCGGTATGAGGGCCTTACGGGGGCTGGGTTGCTCAGTCGGCGGTCTCGAGCGGGAGCAGTTGGAAGGGTTGGCGGACACCCCACGGACCGTCGCTGAGCACAATCTGGGCGGCGCGGCGCCGGGCCACGTTGATCACGATCGGCCCCTGCAAGTTGGCCGTGGGGACGTCCGTGCGCCTCGCAGGAATGGTCACGATGGCAAACACGGCGAGCTGCGCGGCGTTCTCCGCCTGCACCCGCCGGGCGTCGTGCGGCGAGAGATCCACCGAATAGCCGTCGAAGAACGAGAACGGGTCGACGAGCAGGAACGCCAGGGAGCCCTGGTCGACTGATTGCAGCCAAGCTGTCCCCTGCCGCTCACCGTCGATGAGTATCCACCGCGTGCACTGCCTGAACCCGGCGATGCCGGCCTCGAACACGATTACCTGGTCTTCGGTGACATGCAGCGTGCCAAGCAGGTCACTGGTCACGGTCACGCCCCGGGGCGTGGAGAGGGCCGCCGGGAGGCCGGCCGGGTCAGCCGTCGCGGTCATCGGAGGTAGTCCGCGAGCGAGAGCGACGACATCCGGGCCGTTGCGGCCATCGCGGCCTGATACGCCGTCTGACGTCCCGCGAGTTCGGTAATGACGGCTTCCATGTCCACATCCTGAAGATCAGAGTTGAACGCGACGATCTGGTTCTTGAGCGCCGTGAGGTTCGACTCGGTGATCTGAAGCTGGCTGGCACGCGCCCCAGTTTCCCCGAGTAGCGTCTGGACATTTGCGATCTCGGTCACGAACGTCGGCATGAGGTTCGATACCGCAGCGGTTGTCCCGGTCTGCAGGGCCGCGGCAAGATCCTGGAGTGCCTTGAGCGGGCCACCGGCGGCCGTGCCGAAGACCTGCGTGCCGTCATGGTTCGACGTGATCAGCGTGCCAGCCCCGATTTCGATCTGACGCGGCCCAGTGGGCGCCGGATTCGCCACGGAGAAGGTGTATGCGGCCGCTCCGGCGCCGACGGCGTATGGCGCGGTCAACGAGGTGGTGCCCCCGAAGAGGTACTCATCACCCCGCTTGGTGTTCGCCAACTGGACTGCCTGGGCAAGCAGCTGATTGACTTCGGCGCCGGCCGCCCGCCGACTGGCCGGTGATGCGGTGTCCGTGGCTTCGGAGACGCTGATTTCACGGGCACGAACCAGCAGCGCCGTCAGCTGGTCGAGCGCGCCCTCTTCGAGCCCGAGGCGCTGGCTCGCCGCGCCGACGTTCCGTTGATACTGGTCGATGGCGCGGAGTTGGGCGTCATTCTGCATCACGCTGGTCGACGCCGCAGGGTCCTCCGAGGCCGACTGGACCTTCCGCCCCGACGTCAGCTTCGCCTGGGCGATGTCCATGCGTTCGCGGGCGGCCGCAATCGAGGCAATGGCGTTCTGGGTGGCCCGGTTGTTCGTGATGCGCATTTGATCCCCTCGGCATGGGTCGCCAGCACCTGCGGGCCGAATGGTCGCAGAAACCGTGCCAGAGCCGTTGGCGACTTCCCCCGTCAAGTCTCCGGCATGTCGTTCCGACACTAGAAGGCGTGAAGAACCTGCATCCTCCCCCGGTAGCCCTCGTGCCGCGCGAAACGGCGCGGCGGCGGTTGCCGTTGCCCGTCGTCCCTGCCCAAGCCGGTTTGCCTGGCGACGGCGAGCCGTTCGAGCGCGAAGGGCTTGACGTGACGGTCGGCAGGAGCGCGTCGGACTACCTCGACGTCGTGCCGCCGGACCTGGACACGGATTGCGCGCCGGAATCGGCGGTCATGCATCCGATGATGTCGGACTTCGCCCGCGAGTTGCTCAACCGTTTGGAGGTGGCTCGCAGCCGGGTCGCTATCGAGGCCACGCACCTGGACATCGTTGAGTGCGTCGCGGCGGACTACGACGGGCCCGGGTGGCCGTGGCTGCGGCTACTCCCGTGACCTCGCCCATGGACCGCCGGACGCCCCCGCAGCATTACTGGGCCGCGCTCCTTCGCGCTTCGTTCGACGGTGTGCCGCCCCCGGATGCCGTCGTCGCCCTTCCGGCGGTCTCGCCGGAGCCGGTGGACGGTTCGTTGAACGTGGACGACCTGCTCGCCAGAGCCGTGGCGGACGTCGAGCGGCATGCGGCCTCGGCCTCGACCACGCGAGCCCACCTTGCCGGCCTGCGCAATGAGGCTGCCGCCGCGCTTCAGGCCGCAGTCGCTGCGGAGGCGATGGGTCGTGCACAGGCGACGCCCGTGCCCGGCAAGACCCCCTCTGGGACGACACTTGATGTGCGGCGATAGCACTCCCTCAAGTTTCGGCGCACGGCAACCGATTCTTCATGAAGGAGGCGCTACCCTATGACTATCAATGGTGATGTCGCTGGTGGAGTACGAGGTGTTCCAGAGGGCAAGGCGCCGGTGCAGGCCGGACGAGCCGATTCCGCACCGAGGGCATCCGTGCCCGCGGCTTCCGTGGCCGTGCCACGGAGCGATGGCGTGGAGGTGTCGCAGGAGGGTCGCGCCCTGGCGCGCAGCGCGGCGCTGACGCCGGAACGGATTGACGAGGTGCGTCAGCGCATTCTGCAGGGAGCGTATGATCAGGCCAACGTCATCGACGCGGTCGCCAGGCGCATCCTGCTGAGCGGTGATCTGTAGTTCCCGGCACATTCCCAACGGAGGCAGCGGCGATGAAGTACCTCGTGGTGGATGATTCCGCAACCATGCGGCGGATCGTCGTCAACTCCTTGCAGCGCATCGGGGTGACGGATGTCGTCGAGGCCGGCGACGGCAAGGAGGCACTCGACAAGTTCGATGCCTCCAATGGCGCCATCGGGTTCATCATCACCGACTGGAACATGCCGAACATGGGAGGGATCGACCTTGCCAAGGCCATTCGCTCACGTCCAGGCGGCAAGGCGCTTCCGATCCTGATGGTCACGGCGCGTTCGGTGCGCGAGGACATCATCACCGCGTTGGAGTCGGAGGTGAACTACTACATCGTCAAACCGTTCACGCCGGCCGTTCTCAAGGAAAAGATTGACGCGTTGCTGTCACCCGCGCCTTCCGTTGCGAGTTGATGCCATGTCCGGACAACGTGCTGCGGACGCGCTGTACAACTCCGAGGCCGTGCTGCGGCTGGTCATGAGTGAACTCGGGGCGTTGCGTCGACGGACGACGCCCGTCGGTTCGCTGCTTCGCGATGACGAGCCCTCGTCCATGACCCCGGAGGAACTCTCCGCTGTCGAGGGCGCTGAAGCCGCAGTGCTCGGCCGCATCTAGCGCCTTCCACGGCGACGGCGCGCTCACGACTGTACCGCACGAGGCGAGACTTTCCGATGGATTCCCTGCCCGCGCTTCGCTTCGTTCACCGCGTGATGCTCATCACGAGCGCGACGCTCGCCCTGTCGGGCTGCAAGAAGGAGCTGCCCGTGGCGCCCGTGGTGCCCGACGCGCTCACCATCGTGCAAGGCAACACCCAAGCCGGGCAGGCCGGCCTGGACCTTCCCACGCCGATCGTGCTCCGGGTGACTGACAAGAGCGGGCTCGGCATGCCCGACATCTCCGTGACGCTCGCCATCGGCGAAGGTGGGGGCATCGTCACGCCGGCGTCGGCCACCACCGATGCGCGAGGGGAAGTGAAGGCCAAGTGGACGCTGGGTCCGCGGGCGGTCAACCAGACGCTGATCGCGTCGGCGCCGGGCGTTGAGCCCGTGACCATCCGCGCGACCGGACTCGTACCGTCCGAGATCATCATTGCACAGGGGAACAACCAGACCGCGAAAGTCGGGCTGGCGCTCCAGAACGCCATCGTCGTTCGCGTGCTGGCGGCCGGCAATGTCGCGATGGTCGGCGTGCCCGTGGCCTTTCAGGTGACGGCGGGTGGTGGCGCGTTCTCGCCGCAGAGCATCGTCACGAATTCGCTCGGCGAAGCGACGGTCAAGTGGACGGTTGGACTGCTGCCGGGGGCGAACAGCGCGATTGTCACGGTATCCACGCTTTCACCGGTGACGTTGAGCGCAACGGCCACGCCATGAGGAGACGCGGGCAGATTGCGCACCAGGCGCAGCGGGTGCCGCCGATGCTCTTGATCATCACGCCAAGGCGATTCGGCCATGTCTGACATCTGCGTCACGCGCCAGCCGGTGTTCGATCGCGCGGACAGAGCCGTGGCGTACGAGCTGCGCCTTCGGCCGTCGGATGACGGAAGCGATCCATTCGTCGCCAGCTACCTGAATGGCTCATTCGAGCTGTTGCGCTCCGGCCTGACCGCATGGGTGCCGGCGACGCGGGAGCAGCTCATTGACGAGGTCTTCACGGCAACGCACGCCCCGGTGCTGACGGTGCTCGTGCCGGCGGATATCGCGATCGATGACGAGGTGATCGCGGCCGTGACGAAGACCGCCGCGCAGGGCATTCGCGTCGCCCTCGACAACTTCGCGCTTCCGGAGGAGAGCGAGGCAGCTCTCTACCGGCTGCTCAAGCCGGCGTCCATGGTCCGCCTTGACCTTCGTTGCCAGACGATCCCCGCGCTGACGCCGATGCTGAAGACGCTCAAGGCGATGGGCAAGAAAGTGGCGGCCGACTACGTCCTCGACGCCGCGATGTATCGGGGCTGCCTCACCGCCGGATTCGACACGTTTCAGGGACCGTATTTCAGTCGCCCGGAACCGCTGCCGGCCACCGCCCTCCCCGCGTCGACAATGACGGCGCTTCGATTGCTTGCGCTGGCGCGCGACCCGAATTCTCCGGAGCAAGAACTGGAGGCTACGATCTCCTCCGATCCGGGCATCACCTACCAACTGCTCCGGATTGTCAATTCGGCCGCCCTCGGCAGCCCTGGCATCACGTCCATTGCGCATGCGCTTCGCCTTGTCGGTCGCACACACCTCGTGCGCTGGCTCGGCCTCGCCGCGGCGGCGTCGCGCACGGGGGCATGCGGTCCAACCAATGAACTGATAGGGCGGTCTGTCCATCGGGCGCGTTTCTGCGAGTCGATGGCTTCCCCGGCCAATAGGCTGGACAAGGGCTCGCTGTTCCTGTTGGGACTGTTCTCGCTCATGGACGCGGTGTTTCGGATTCCAATGTCCGATATCCTCGACTCCGTCGGCCTTTCCTCCGAGCTCAAGGATGCGTTGCTCGATCGATCCGGCGTCTACGCGGATCCGCTCGCGCTTGTCGAATACTACGAACTGGGGCTCTGGCAGGGCGCGGCCGAAGCCGCGGTGCGGCTGGCGATTGATCCGGCACGATTGGCTTCTTCCTACCTGGACTCGATGCAATGGGCGCTGGAGCAGTTGCCCAACGGAAGCCCCCAGCCCCTCGCGCAAGCATCGTAGTCGGTCGAGCCGCGGGACGGGCGCACACACGGCGGGCCGCCCGGCACACCAGGTTCGCCGCCGCCGGATCGCATGACGTTGCTTCTGCGACCGGCACGCTCCAGAATTCGACTGACGGCCCGCACCCCTGATTCAACCGTCCTCACCCCGCCCACCGCCGGCGGACCTGTTGGCAGCCCAGGAGACTTGCATGGACCGCAGCGAGATCCAGAAACGCGTCACCAGCGTGGTGGCCAGTGTGCTGGGGATCGATCCCGCCGAGGTGCTCCCCGCGTCGAATTTCGTTTTCGATCTGGGCGCTGACTCGCTGAAGAGCGTCGAACTCGTCGCCGGCTTCGAGGAAGCGTTCGACATCGACATGGACGCAGACAAGGCCCGTGAGGTCCAGACGGTCGAAGGGGCGGTCGACTTCATCGCACAGTACGTGAAGTAGTCCCACGCGCGGCCCCCGTTGGAGACCTCATGGCCGATTCCGCAGGCCCGGGCCGCAGTCCGCTCGAGCCGATCTTTTCTCCGCAATCTGTCGCGGTCGTCGGTACGACGCGCGTTCCCGGCACCGTGCCGTTCGACATCTTCCACAACATCCTGAAGGACGACTTCCAGGGGACCATCTACCCGGTCAGCCCCAGCGCGAGGTCGATCGCCGGCGTCAAGGCGTACAAGTACATCCTCGACATTCCGGACCCCGTCGACCTCGCCGTCATTGTCTTCCCCAGCAGCGTCGTGAAGCTGGCGATGGAGCAGTGCGGCCAGAAGGGCGTGAAGGGCGTCATCATCATCAGCGCGGGCTTCCGCGAAGTCGGCCCTGCCGGCCTGCAACGGGAGCAGGAGATCAAGGACATCGCCCGGAAGTACGGCATCTCGTTCATCGGGCCCAACTGCCTCGGCGTCATCAACACCGCCCCGAACGTCCACCTCAACGCCTCGTTCGCCCGCCGCATGCCGACGGAGGGGAGCATCGGCTTCCTGTCGCAGAGCGGCGCGCTCTGCACCGCTGTCCTCGACTACGCGCACGCCAAGAACATCGGTTTCTCGAAGTTCGTCTCGTTCGGCAACAAGGCGGACATCAGCGATATCGACCTGATGTTGTCGCTCAAGGATGACCCGGCCACGAAGGTCATCCTGATGTACCTCGAGGAGATGACCCACGGCGCCGCGTTCGTGGACGCCGCCCGCAAGGTCATCCACGAGGCGGGCAAGCCGGTCCTCGTCCTCAAGTCGGGGCGCACCTCGCAGGGCGCCTCGGCGGCCGCCTCCCACACGGGATCGCTCGCCGCCAGCGACGAGATCGTGGACGCCGCGCTCCGGCAGGCAGGCGTCATCCGCTGCCAGACGATCGAGGAGATGTTCAACAACGCGATCGCGCTGGCCTACCAGCCGCTCCCCAGGGGGCGCCGCGTCGCCATCATCACCAACGCCGGCGGCCCGGGCGTGCTCACGACCGACGCCGCCATTCACGAGCACCTCGAACTCGCCGCCTTCTCCGACCGCACGCACGACATCTTCAAGCGCTCCCTGCCGGTCACGGCGAACATCAGGAACCCGGTGGATGTCATCGGTGATGCGCGGGCCGATCGCTATCGCGTGGCGATGGGCAGCGCGCTGGAGGACGAGAACGTGGACGGCGCGCTCGTGATCCTGACGCCGCAGTCCATGACCGATATCGATACGATCGCCGCCGAGGTCTGCAACGTCGCCGCCGCGTACGAGAAGCCGACCTACTGCTCCTTCATGGGCGAGACCGACGTGGCGTCGGGTATCGCCATCCTCCAGCGCCGCAATATCCCGCACTACATCCTCCCCGAGTCCATGTGCCGGGCGTTCGCCCGCGCGCACGACTTCCGCACCGAGAAGGACCGGCAGCTCACGCCGGCCGCGCAGTTCGCGGACGTCGACACCGCCGCCGCCCGTGGGCTGCTCGACGCGGCCATCGCCGCGGGCCGCACCTACCTGACGCCCTCCGATGCCATGAGGGTGCTCGAGGCGTACCGCCTGCCGGTCCTGGGCAGCGCCGTCGCCCGGTCCGCCGAGCAGGCCGCGCGCGTCGCAGCAGAGATCGGATTCCCCGTGGCGATGAAGGTTGAATCGGACGATGTCGTGCACAAGTTCGATGTCGGCGCGGTCATGCTTGGCGTGGACACGCCGACAGCCGTCGCGGCGGCGTACGCGACAATTCTCGCCAACGTGAACACGCACCAGCCCGACGCCAGGGTGCACGGCGTCTTTGTGCAGCGCATGGCGGGCGCAGGCGACGAGGTCATCCTCGGGGTCAAGCGCGACCCCGCCTTCGGTGCCGTCGTGATGTTCGGCCTTGGCGGGCTCTTCGTCGAGATCTTCCGCGACGTGGCCTTTCGCATCGCCCCGATCCCGCTGGAGCACATTCGCGGCATGATGCACGAAGTGAAGGCGTTCCCCATCCTCACCGGCGCACGTGGCCGCCCGCACCGCGACACCGACGCGGTGGAGGAATGCCTGCAGCGGCTCTCGCAGCTTGTCGTGGATTGCCCGCAGATTCAGGAGCTCGACATCAACCCCCTCATTGTGCGCAGCCGAGGTGATGGCTGCGCGGTGACGGATGCCCGAATCCTGGTCGCCGCCCCATAACCCTCTGTTGTTTCTCTGTTGTCTCTCTGTTGTCTCTCTGTTTTCTCTCTCTTCTCCCATGCGCATAATCATCCACGATACTTATGAAGCGATGAGCAAGTGGACCGCCCACACCATCGCCGCCAGGATCAACGCCGCCGCGCTGACGAAGGGCAAGCCCTTCGTGCTCGGCCTTCCCACCGGCTCCTCGCCCATCGGCACCTATCAGCACATGGTGAGCCTGCACAGGCAGGGAAAGGTCTCGTTCAAGCACGTCATTACCTTCAACATGGACGAGTACGTGGGGTTGCCCGAGACGCACCCCGAGAGCTACCACCACTTCATGTGGCATCACCTGTTCAGTCACGTGGACATTCCGCACGAGAACGTCAACATCCTGAACGGGAATGCGAAGGACCTGGAAGAGGAGTGCGACGACTACGAGGAGCGCATCCGGAAGGCGGGCGGCATCCAGCTCTTCCTGGGCGGCATCGGCGCCGACGGCCACATCGCCTTCAACGAGCCTGGCTCGTCGCTGTCGTCGCGGACGCGCATCAAGACGCTCACGCACGACACGCGCATCGCCAATGCCCGGTTCTTTGGCAACGACCCGAACAAGGTCCCCAAGACCGCGCTCACCGTCGGCGTCGGCACGGTCATGGATGCGCAGGAGGTGATCATTCTCGTCAGCGGCCATGGCAAGGCACGCGCCCTGCAGAAGGTGGTGGAGGAAGGCGTCAACCACATGTGGACGGTCTCGCAGTTGCAGTTGCATCGGCACGGCATGATCGTATGCGACGAGGAGTCCACGCACGAGCTCAAGGTGGGGACGGTGAAGTACTTCAAGGACATCGAAGGCGAGCACCTCGCGCTGCCGAAGCTCTGACCCCCCAGATACACCCCGAGGATCCCTGATGCCCTCCCCAACGCAGGCGCAGATCGCACAACTGGCGGCGCAAGGCTGTACGGCCGAGGACTGGTCGAGCGTCTCGCTGGATGGCCGCGCCGACCTGACCCGTCTCCGCAATGCCCACTTCCGCGGCGTGGTGTCGGTCGGTGCGAATGACGCTGCCGTTTCCGTCGACGGCCTCGACCTGCCCTGCGGCATCTACGACGCAATCGTGTCCGACTGCGCCATCGGCGCGCAGGTCCGCATCGCGCGGGTCGGGTCCGTGGTGGCGCGGTACGACATCGGCGATGGCACCGTGATCCAGGACGTTGCCGCGCTCACGGCTGATGCCGGTTCGACGTTTGGGGCCGGCACCGAAGTGGAAACGGTCAACGAAGGTGGCGGACGCGTGGTCCGCCTTGTTCCCGAATTGTCGGCGCAGTCGGCGTACCTGCAGGTCTTCCGCGGGCACTCCGAGGACCTTCGCCGAGCGCTCGCCCGGATGGTGGACAACGCCGTTACCACGGCCCGTCGCGAGCGCGGCGTGGTGGGCGCCAACGCCCGCGTGCTCCATTGCGGCGTCATCCGCAATGTACTCATCGGCCCGCATGCCGTGGTTCGCGGCACGGCCCTGCTCGACACCGGGACCATCCTCAGCTGCGCCGAACATCCCACGGTGGTGGGCGAGGCGGTGCAGGCGAGGCACTTCATTGTCGCCGAGGGCGCAAGCGTCACCGGCGGCGCACTGCTTGAAAAGGCCTTTGTCGGGCAGGCCTGCCGCATCGACAAGCAGTTCTCGGCGGAGAGTTCCCTGTTCTTTGCGAACTGCGAGGGGTTTCACGGCGAGGCTGTTTCAATCTTCGCCGGGCCGTTCACCGTCACGCACCACAAGTCCACGCTGCTCATCGCCGCCGGTTTCTCGTTCTACAACGCCGGGTCCGGCACGAACCAGAGCAACCACATGTACAAGCTCGGCCCCGTCCATCAGGGCGTGTTCGAACGCGGCACCAAGACCGGGTCGTTTTCGTACGTGCTGCACGAGACGCACGTCGGCCCGTTCAGCGTGATCATCGGCAAGCACTACACCAACATCAACACGCCCGACCTGCCGTTTGCCTACATCCACGAATCCGAGGGACAGTCCGCCATCATTCCCGGCATGAACCTCTTGTCCGTCGGGACGGTGCGTGACGGCGAGAAGTGGCCCAGGCGGGACGGACGGAGGGCGACGGTACGGCGCGACCTCATTTCATTCGGCGTCTTCACGCCGTTCACGGTGGAAAAGATGCGGGCGGGACGCGCCGTCCTGCTGCGCCTGCACGAGTCAACGCCAAAGGACAAGGCGTCCGTTCAGTACGGCGGCGTGTTCATCAAGCGGCTCCTGCTCCGCAAGTGCGCCCGGTACTATGCGCAGGGCGTGACGCGATACCTCAACGGCAAGGTGCTGGAGCGCATCCAAGCCTCCTCATCGGAGACGTCCTGGGATGGTGTGCAGAAGGCACTGCGGCCGGGCGCCATGCTGCGCGATCCGTTCTCATGGACGGATGTCGGCGGCCTTCTGATGCCGGTTGAGCGGTTGCAGGCGCTGGAAGACGAGATTATCGCCGGATCCGTCGGGTCGCTTCAGGAACTGGGCGATCGGCTCTCCGTGATCGCCGGCGAGTTTGCGCAGGACGAGTGGTCGTATGTCTGCGCCGCGTTCGCACTTGAGAACGGATACGCCCCCGATGCGATGTCGCGCGAGCAGGCGCAGGAGATGCTGGCGGCCTATGACGAGGCGACGGGCGCACTGCATTCGGCGATCGTCGACGATTCGAAGAAGGAGTTCGCCGCGTTCGCGCGCATCGGGTTCGGCCTCGGCATGACCGAAGACGAACGCACCGCGGAGTTCACGGCGGTGCGCGGAAGCACGGAGACAAACAGCGTCGTCCAGAAGCTCATGCAGGAAAAGGTCGCCCTGGCGGAACGGTCGGAGCGATTGGCCCAGTTGCTGTCGCGCTTCTGAACCCACGGCGTGGACCGCCGATCAGGCGCCGGCACGGCGCCGGGCTTCGGCGTCGGCCATCCACCCCCGCCGGATCTCTTCGGCGGGGATGCTGCTGAGATAGGGCTTAATATCGAGTAGCGGCGTGCCATCGAGCATATCGACCCCCCGGACGACGAGCCGCGCGCCATCTCGCCTGATCAGCCGCACGACAGTCAGTCCGATGGGATTCGGGCGCCGCGGCGAGCGCGTCGAGAAGACCCCGTGGGCTCGGTCATCCGTGGGTGGAGTCGAGAGGAGATCGTAGCCGTCCACGCGGTCAAAGACCCAGAGCACGTACAGGTGCGAGAAGCCCTCAATGTCGGCGAGACCGGTTTCGAACTCCGGGAGCAGCTCGAGCTCGCCCTCGGCCTGGTGCTCGGCGCCGGGGCCCTTGGGAATCTGTGCGGCGTCGCCGTATGGGCTGCGTACGAAGCCGATGGGACGGAATGGGAACACGGAGACTCCGTGGAAGACGTCAGTCGTACGCCCGCCTCAGCGAAGGATACATGGCCGCCACCGCGTCGCGTGCCGCGGCGATTGCGCTGTATCGCGGCGCGAAAGCCAGGGCGATGCGCGCCTTTTGGATGCTCGCATGCGGCGAGTGCAGAATGTGGTCGCGTGTGATAGCCGCATCGCGCTCGCCCACGGTGCGCCGCCACTCCTCCCACGGCAGCAACTCCAGGCGCGCCTCCTGCCCGAACCAGGCGGCTGTCGCTTCCGCGTAGGCACGCATGGTCACGGGCTCCGCTGCCGCCACGTGAAACGCTTCACCGATCGCGCGTGCCGGGTGTGCGAGGGCAAGCACAAACGCCTGCGCCACGTCATCGGCGTGGACGTGCTGGAGGGTCGCTGACCCATCGTCAGGGAGCGCGACCGGTTTGCCTCGCGCGAGCGCGTCGAAGACGCGCGTGTCGCGATGGCCGGCAGGATTGATGGGCGGCCACCCCGGTCCCGTAATGTGTCCGGGGTGCAGTACAACCCGACGCGGCCACGCAGGGCGTCCACAAGATGCGCTACCGACTCGCTCGTGAAACAGATCAGATCAACCACCGCATCGCCCTTGAGCGCCGCGATGGCACGGCCGAATGATCCGTCGTGCTCGGCAGCGGCGCGATCGAGCGTCACCTGTTCCACCGATGACCATTCGTGCGCGTCGCGGTATGGCCGGCGTTCACCACGCGAGACGGCGACAACCTCGTGGCCGTCGCGCACGAGCCGCGGCACGAGCCAGCTTCCGATGTGTCCCGTGGCTCCAATGATCACGGTGCGCAAAGCGATGTCCCCGGTGTCATTTCGCGTCGCGTCGAGCCGCCATGCGGTCGTCTCGCGCAGTCATTAAGAAAGAATCGCTCGTCATCAAAGATGAATCACCGCCTCCAACCACGGCCAGGCGACGCGCTGGCTCGTTCCAGAATCGCAGTCCGTCAGCCATGCACAAACATCTGCCCCGTATGCACTTCGAGGTGTCTGGCTGGCGCGAAACACCACCGGATCGCGTGCTGACCTCAACTTGGAAATACGGGTTCGTATTATCGCGTAGGGAATACCCTGAGTAGTTGTATCCGTAAGCCCCCCAACACGTTGCGTATGGAGCCTGACAGATGGCAGGGTCGCTGAATCCCACATTTCCCGGTGCCCCGCTGCCTCCCGGCAGTGAAAGCACCACGTTGGCGGGCGGCAGCAGCTTCTCTATCAAGTGCGTGCACCTCAGGAGGGTGCCATGACATTTCCCAGAGTACGACGTAGTGGCATTCTCTCCATGAAGCCGACGGCCTGGCTTGTGGGTAGCGTGCTCGTGGCCGCGGCGGTATTCGCACCAACCGCTGCTCAGGGCCAGGCTTCGTGGAGCGTGTCGGACTGCGAGTCCTGCCATGACAAGGCCCTCAGCCCGGCGTTCGGCAAGTCAGGCCACGCGCGGGTCGAGCAGAGCTGCGCGAAGTGCCACAACAACGTGGCGGAGCACTTCAAGGCGCAGTCGGAAGGCAAGGATGGTCCGGTGCCATCGCTGAAGAACGTGAAGGCCGCCGACCTCAATGCGACCTGCCTGTCGTGCCACGAAAAGGCCAAGCAGGAGAGTTTCATGAGCAGCATGCATGCGCGGCGCAACGTCGCCTGCAGCTCATGCCATAGCGTGCACAATCCGAAGTCGGCCGCCGGCCAACTGAAGACCACGCGGGACTTGGAGCTGTGCTACTCGTGCCACAAGGCCGAGCGTGCGAAGATGAACCGCACGTCGCACCACCCGGTGCGCGAGGGCAAGATGGGTTGCGTGAGCTGTCACAACCCGCACGAAGGCACCCGGCCCAAGATGATCAAGGCCGAGACGGTGACCGAGCTCTGCTACCAGTGCCACACGGAGAAGCGCGGCCCGTTCCTGTTTGAGCATGCCCCGGTGCGCGAAGACTGCGTCTCGTGCCACGACGTACACGGCTCGAACCACAAGCGGCTGCTGACGCAAAAGGCGCCGACTCTGTGCTACAACTGCCACCTGACGGGCTCCGGCCACTTCGGCTCTGGCGACAACTACTCGACGGAAAAGGGCGTGCCGGTCGCACCGACGGGCGCTCCCTCGGGCTATCCGACGGTGAACTCGCGGTTCGTCGGACGTGCTTGCCTGAACTGTCACATCAACATCCACGGCTCCAACTCGCCCTCGGGCGCCTTCTTCACGAGGTAACCCCATGACACGCGCAACGAAGGTTTCAGCATTCGTCGCCATGGGCTTGCTCATGGCGGCGACCACCGTGTCGGCACAGAAGGCGCCGGCCATCACCGGCGGCGGCGAGATGACGCTCCGTGCGCTGGGGACGGAGGACATCGAGTCGTCGAAATTCACGGAATACCGCGAAGTGCCGAAGGGGGCCTCCATTCCCTTCGTGAACCTGTGGTCGGCGGGCGGCAACGTCGACTTCAACCTGACCGGGCAGAACGTCCAGCAGACTGACCAGCGCTATTTCGGCTGGGCGAAGGCGTTCGGGTTCGGCGTGAAGTTCGACTACAACCAGATTCCCCACAACATGGGGAACGACGCCCGCCTGATCTACAACGAGTCACAGCCGGGTGTGTGGACGATGGCCAACAATCTGCAGCAGGCGCTGCAGACGGCGGTTGACACGCGGCTCCCGACGTCGACGCGCACGTACGACTTCTACAACGCGTTGCTGTCGCCGGTCTTCGCGTCGACGAACCTCATCGACAACTCCGGCATCCGGAAAACGGGCAATGTCGAACTGAACTTCGGCGAACGCCTGCCGTTCGACGTGTCGCTGACGTACAAGAACGAGATCAAGGAAGGCTACCGCGGCCTCGGCAGCGTGAACTTCCGCGAACGGGTGGCTCCGTCCATCGAGTTCCTGAGCCCGATGGACGAGATCATCCACGACATCGGCATCCGTGCCGGCAAGAACTTCGCGTGGGGCAATGCCTATGCGTCGTTCAACCGGAACCTGTATGACAACCGGGCCGAGACGGTGATGGTCGACTACCCGTTCCAGGCGACTGACGCGACGTATATCGCATCACCCGTCGCGATCGGGGGGCTGTCCCGTGAACGGTTTGTGTTGGCGCCGGACAACGAAGCCAGCACGGCGAGGGCCGGGCTCCTGCTCAAGCTCAAGAAGCAGACCCGCATCAATGCCAGCGTGTCGATGGGCACGCGGACGCAGGACGCGCCGTTCTATCCGTATACGGCCAACACCGCGCTCAACACGCCGGCCGGGCTGAATGCGTCGAGCTACAACGCCCTGCAGCAGCAATCGTACGGCGGCAAGGTCAACACGACGATGTTCAACCTGTCGTTTGCCTCGCGGCCGCTCGAGGGGCTTACCCTCCGCGCGCAGTACCGCGTGTACGACCTGAAGGACAAGTCGAACAAGTACGTGATCACCGGCGACGTCTCCGGCAGCAACTCAGTCTGGACCACGGTCACCGCCAACGCCGACGTCCCGTTCGGCCAGGTGACGGCCAACATCTACGATACGAAGTCGACGCGTTATTCCGCCTCCGCCACGTATGACTTCAAGGCGCTGACGATTGAGGGCCAGGTGCGCGGCGGTCAGCTGGAGCGGACGAGCCGCGAGGCGGAGAAGGGGACGGAAAGCGGGATGGGACTCACCGCGATCTACCGCTTCAACGACTGGCTCGGCCTGCGCGGCACGTACGACGTGAGCAAGCGCACAGCCGACGGACGCACGGTCTATGGTTTCCTGGCAGACGAAGCCGCGTTCGAGAACACCCGTACGGGCGTCAACATTGAACTGACGCCGATGGATAATCTCGAGCTGAGCCTCGCCTACTTCCGCCGTCAGGTCGACTTCACCGACCGCCCGGACCGCATCGCAGTGTCCGGCGGCGTGCCGATCGCTGGCGCCGTTGCCACGCCCAATACGCCGAGCGGCCTGCTCGACATGTCGTACGGTAGTTACACCGGCGAGATCAACTGGTCAGCTAACGCGCGTCTCGAACTCGGCGCCTACTACACGTACGAGAAGAACGCCACCACCAACCAGTGGGCCACGACCAACTCGGCGACGGCAACGGTCAACCCGCTCAAGATCAACAACCTGAATAACCTCGCCGGCTCCGACGAGACCAACACGTACGGCGCCAGCGTGACGTTCCAGGTGGTGCCGGACAAGGGGACGCTGACGCTGAACGCCATGAACCAGAAGGTTGACGGCCTCCTGGACATCACGGCCAACGCAACCGGCAGCTTCTACAACCCCGGCCGCACCACGCTGATTCCGGCGGGCCAGGGCAATGCCGCCGACATCACCGACTGGGACGATTCCGAGATGACGACGGTTTCGGCGCAGCTCGGCTGGACCATGACGAAGGCCTGGGCGATCTCGGCCGGCTATCAGTACGAGCAATACGACTTCAGGGATGCGTTCAGCGCCACCAGCAAGCTGATGCCGTCGAACATGAACATTTTCACGAAGCCGAACGATGGGAAGTACGATGCGAGCATCGTCTACACCAGGCTGACGTTCAAGTTCTAAGTCAGGATATTCGACCGGCCTGAACGCTGGGCCGGCCGGACCCTGCGGTCATCAGGGGGAACGGATGACAGGAACCCTCCGAGTGGTAACGCTCGGAGGGTTCTTTCTCTCGCAGGAGGTCAGGTACCTGTCCGTAGCACGGGCGGTGCAGCACGGGCGGTGCAGCACGGGCGTCTGCGCGCGCGAACGCGCTAGGCGATCCACCCCTGCGCTGCGGCCTTGCGGCCCAGCAGCACCAGGCCGATGGCGATCAGCAGCACCAGCGCCTGCAGCACCACGGCGACCGGGTCGACCTGCGCCACGCCGCTCAGCAGGAAAAGCCACACGTCCTGCACGATCAGCGCCGCCAGCGACGTGATGAACAATGGCGTCGCCCAGCGCTTGCGCAGCAGGAGGCCAAGGCTTCCGGCGGCCCCAAACCAGACAGCCACGGCGGTCGCGGCCACCGCCCACGAGGGGCGCGCCGCGTACATCGCCTGCTGGGCCGCGGTCAACTGGGCGACGGCCTCAGGCGTCATCATCACATCGGCCAGATAAGCGGCGCATCCGAGCAGGTTCCACAGCAGTGCGACGATGCCAACGGGGCGAAACCACTTGGGGGCTTGTGCCACGAGTGCTCCTCTGGGTTGGGGCAGCACCAGCATAGGAGACCGAGGGAGATCGCGCAAGACGAACCGGTGACAGACGAACCGACCGACCCCACCCGTGGTCCTGCTCCGGCCGGCCGGCGATCCTACCGCTGCGGTCTCGCCATGGCGACGTCCAGTGCGCAGCCACTCCCCCATAGGAGGAGCGACACGCCCAGCGAGGCAAGGAACGGAGTCGCCAGCCCTGCTGCCGTCGCGACGAGGTACACGGTGATTCCGCCGAGGAGCGTCATCGCTGCGGTGCGCGACGAGCCCCATGGCGTGAAGAGCGCGAACAGCACCGTGACGAGGATTCCCGCGCTGCCGAACGCAGAGGCCTGCTCCACCAGGGCGAACACCCCCTCGGCGTTGAGGGCAAGCGCATACGCGATCAACCCAAACAGGACGACGCCGCCGCGCGCTACGCGCACCTTCACCCGTTCATCGGTGATCCGGGCGAGCGGCACGATCAGGTTGTGCGAGAGCAGGCCCGAGGCCACCAGTAATGTTGAGTCCACCGTTGAGAGGATGGCGGAGACGAGCCCGCCGGCGAAGACCGCGAACAGCACGGTGGGCAGCGCATCGCGCGCGATGGTCGGGAGCAGCTGCTCCGGGTCGGCGATGGTCCCGACGAGATGCCGCCCGAGGAGCGCAATGATCACCGGGATGCTGCCGATCGTGATGTAGAGCGCACCGGCGGTGAATGCGGAACGCTGGGCGATGGTGCGCGTGCGCGTCGCGATTACGCGGCTGATCACCTCAGTGCCTGCGAGCGAGCCGCAGACGGGGATCGCCCACGCTTCGAGCGTCTCGTACCAGGGACCGACGGCTGATGGGGTGAGGTTGATCCGGCCGCTCTCCGCGATCAGCGACACCGCCTCAACCGGCCCGCCCACCTTGATGACCACGGCGATGAACATCACGGAGAGCCCGACGGTGAGGATAGCGCCCTGCAGCACGTCGGTGACCGCATCGGCCAGCAGGCCGCCAAAGGCCGTGTAACCCACCGTGAAGAACGCGGCGAGCAGGATCGCCAGTTCCACGTTCACGGTGCTGGCGCTCGCGATTACCTGCCCGAAGGCGCGCACCTGGGCCGCGGCCCAGAGTACCGAGCTCGGGATCAGCAACACCGCCCCGAGCCGTTCGACGCCGGTGCTGAAACGCTGCCGGAAGAGGTCGGCTAGCGTCGTCAGCCCGCGATCCCACAACGGCTTCGCGAGGAAGGCTCCCATGAGGATCAGGCAGAGTCCGTACCCGAACGGCTCGGCCGACGCGAGCGAGATTCCTTCGCCGTAGATGGAGGCCGACGAACCGATGACCGTCTCGGCGCCGAACCAGGTTGCGAAGATCGAGAACGTCGCGAGCGTGTAGCCGAGCTTGCGACCCGCAACCAGGTAGTCGCCCTCGGAGGCGATCCGCCGCGAGATCCAGACGCCGATTCCGAGTTGCAGGGCGAGAAACAGCAGGAGCGCGGTGAGCGTCGGTGTCATGACTGCGCTGGGAGGGTGCCGTATGAACGCCGGTGATCATCGGTGCAGACGCCCGTCCGAGGCCGCTACTTCGACAGCTCCTGTCGGCGACCGATCCACACGAGCACGCCAAAGATCACGAGCCAGACCGCGCTGCGGAAGGCCATGGCGCGTACACTATCGACAGCCACCGCGTCGCTCGTCCAAAACAGGTGGCCGACAAGCCCAAGCATCGCGAGGTTGAGCGCCAGTATCACGCCCGCAGCACGGCGGCCTCGTGCAAGATTGCGCCAGATCAGCACGGCGGCAGCCGCGTAGGCGACACCCATCGCGGTGTTGAAGATCAGGAGAGGCCGGAAGACGACGTACCCGGTGTCACGCCCCGCAAGCACGCGTGCACCAGCCGCCACGGTCGCGACGCCGAAGACCAGCGCAACGCCGGCGAGGCCGCGCGTCCAGCGCCTGGATGCTCCGTTCCTGTCATTTCAAAGCGTAGCCTCACTCCTTCATCACGATGGATTCCACTCGTCGGGTCCTCGAGGATGGGACTGTCGCGATCCAGGGGGACCGCATCATCGCCGTGGGCTCTGCAAGGGAGATGGCGGCCAGGTTCACGTCGCGAGAGACGATCAATGCCCATCGGAAGGTGGTGATGCCCGGCCTCATTGATGGTCACGGGCACGCGGGCCACGGCCTCGTGAAGACCCTCGGGATGGACACCGACGACCCGAGCGCCGTCGCCGCCATGCGCGAACGCTTCACGCTCGTCGAACTGCTTGAGGCGGGGGCCACCGTGATGCTCGGCTCTGACGGTGTGGCGCCCGACCGCAGCTACGACATGTTCCGCCACATGTTCCAGGCAATGCGGTATCACCGCACGGCGTTCCGCGATCCCAGCGTGCTGCCGGCCGGGAAGGTGCTGGAGATGGTAACCATTGACGCGGCACGCGCGCTGGGGATGGAGAGGGACGTCGGGTCGCTCGAACCCGGAAAGAAAGCCGACATCATTCTTGTCGACCTCTTCCGGCCGCACATGGTCCCGATGAACATGCCGCTCTACCGCGTGGCGTACTTCGCCAATGGCAACGATGTGAGCACCGTGCTCGTCAACGGGCGCGTCCTGATGCGCGACCGGCAGGTGCTGTCGGTGAACGAGGAGGATGTGTTGAACTTCGCGCAGCGCGAGGCCGAGGCGGCGATCATGCGCGCGGGACTCGCAAAGCTGAAGGAGACGCCCGAGGGCTTCTGGGGAAGGAGTTGGCTGCCGAAGCGGTAGCGCGACGACGCCTTGGTCTCGGCATCCCACGCGCAGAACGTCACCTGCACCTCCACCTCGGCGTTGGCCATGCTCTTGTGCTCGAGGGTGGCCAGCGTATCTCCCTCATATTCCCGCCCGTCTTGTCGGAAGTAACGGAAGTATTCTGAAGCAATTCCCCGACAGGAGCCCGCCCGTGGCGCTGTAGATTCAGCACGATCAGCACACGCTGGTCTAACGTCGTTTAGGAGACACTGCCGTGACGAAAAATACCGACCTGCAGGGCCGGCGTGGCGTCGACATCCTGCACGAGCCGCTGCTGAACAAGGGCACCAGCTTCACCGAGGCCGAGCGCGACGCGCTGGGACTGCGCGGGTTGCTGCCGCCCAAGGTCACCACCCAAGCCCAGCAGGTCGAGCGGACGCTGGGCAATGTCCGCCGCAAGGCGACAGACCTCGACAGGTACACCTACCTGATCTCGCTCCAGGAGCGCAACTCGGCGCTCTTCTATCGTGTGGTGATGGACAATCTCAACGAGATGATGCCCATCATTTACACCCCGACGGTTGGCCTTGCCTGCCAGAAGTACGCGCTGATCTTCCGGCGTCCACAGGGACTCTTCATCTCCAGCCAGGATCGCGGCCGAATAAAGGAGATTCTCCGCAACTGGCCCCGCCCCGATATTCGCATGATCGTCGTCACCGACGGCGAGCGCATCCTCGGCCTAGGTGATCTCGGCTCGTGTGGCATGGGCATTCCGGTCGGCAAGCTCTCGCTCTACACGGCGTGCGCCGGCATTCCGCCCAGCCAGTGCCTGCCCGTGATGCTCGATGTCGGCACCAACAACCAGGCGCTGCGGGATGACCCGCTGTACATCGGCCTCGCGCAAGAACGCCTGCGCGGCCCGGCGTACGATGAGCTGGTCGATGAATTCGTGAACTCGGTGCAGGAGGTCTTTCCGAAGGCCTGCATCCAGTTCGAGGACTTCGGCAACACCAACGCCTTCCGCCTGCTGCACAAGTACCGCGACACGGTCTGCACGTTCAACGACGACATCCAGGGCACGGCCGGCGTCACGCTCGCCGGCCTGTATGGCACCCTGCGACTCACCGGCGGCAAGCTGACCGACAAGAAGTTCCTCTTCCTCGGCGCAGGCGAGGCGGGCGTCGGAATCTGCGATTTGATCGTCACCGGGCTGATGGCGGAAGGCCTGAGCCAGGCCGAGGCGCGTGAGCGCTGCTGGCTCGTCGACTCCAAGGGCCTTGTGGTCAAGAGCCGGACGGACCTTGCCGAGCACAAGCTGCCGTATGCACACGACCATGCGCCAATGCCCGACCTGCGGGCTGCGGTCGAGGCGCTCAAGCCGACGGCGCTCATCGGCGTCTCCGGCATGCCGCAGACGTTCACGGAACACGTGGTACGGGCGATGGGCCGTCTCAACGAGCGCCCGGTCATCTTTGCGCTCTCCAACCCGACGTCGAAGGCCGAGTGCACGGCGGAGCAGGCGTACACGTGGACCGACGGACGTGCCATTTTCGCCAGTGGCAGCCCGTTCCCGCCGTTCACGCTCAACGGCGGGACCCATCTGACCGGGCAGGGCAACAACTCCTACATCTTCCCCGGCGTCGGCCTCGGCGTGATCGCCAGCGAGTCCATGCATGTCACGGACGAAATGTTCTTCGTGGCCGCCAAGACGCTGGCCACGATGGTGAAGGAGGAAGACCTCGCCGCGGGGAGCGTCTATCCCGATCTGCAGCGTATTCGCGAAGTGTCGGCGACGATCGCGACGGCTGTCGCGGAAGTCGTGTTCACGCGCAAGCTCACCAAGATGCCGCGCCCGCAGGACATTGCCGCCCATGTGCAGGCGCAGATGTACCAGCCCGAGTACGACGAGTACGTGAAACCGTAACCGAGAGCGGTCGTCCCGGTAACGCTGAGGGGTGCCGCGAGACTTCACGGCGCCCCTCGGTGCTGCCGTCACCATCCAGTGGCGGCTCGATGTGAGCCGGACATCAGGTCAGGCCGCCACGCAGGAGCTTCTCGAGTGTGAGAACGGTGGCCCAGTTTCTCGTGGTCACCGCGCGCCCTGCCTTTCCGAGCAGTGCGCTGGCTGCCTGGCTCTCCAGGATGCCGCGCGCGCAGTGCAGGTAGGCGGCGTGCGTGCCAATCAGCAGTCGTTCAGGCGCTCGCACCAGCGGGAGCAGCGTCGATAGCGCTTCAATTGCCGAGTGTTCCTGCGCGAAGGCCACGAGGAATCGGGAGTGCTGATCCGCGGCGGGCGCGATGGTGTTCTCCGCGACGACCGCAAGGAAGTCGGATGCCGTCTTCACGACGACATGCACCTGTACCCCCAGTCGCTCCTGCAGTGCCGCGCTGATCGTCTTGGCGTGCGCGGTCGCCGAGCGCCCTCTGCTGTGAAACACCGCGTTCCCACTGTTCAACAGGGTACGCACGTCCGTGAATCCTTGCGCCTCGAGCAGCGCGCGGAATTCGGCCATCGGCACGCGATTGCCCTTGCCGACGTTTACGCCGCGAAGAAACACGACGAAGTTCGGGATCCGCCGTGCCGCGCTCATCGTGGCGGCGCCCCGAGCACTGCCGTGCCGGTCCGCGGATCGAATGTCGAGCCCGCGTCGATCAGGCTGAACCCGGTAGCGCGCGTATGGCGCGCTCGGTCGGCGTGCCGCGCAGGACGTCGGCGAGCCGATTCTGGTCGCCGCCGCCGAACCAGACGCCCGTCACGCCATCCAGCAGGCGCGCCATGGAGTCGGTCAGCGCCGGCTCGCGGGTTGATCCAGACGCTGCGAGCTTCGGCGCCGAGCGCGCGCAGGTCGTCCGCCTTCGCCTCCCCGCTGCGCTCCCTCGACGCACTTGCCATTGCGAAGACGGCGATGCGCGCCGTGCCTCGGCTGCCGGCCAGATCCACGAACTCCTGCACCAGCGCGGCGGGCTGTGGTCCGCCACCGACGATATAGAGGGTCCCGCGTGTGGTCGCGGGCGCTCGGGCGGCGAGCGGTGCCGCCGCGAGCATGCCGACGGCGGGGAAGAGGGCGAGGAGTAGTCGCATCATGACTTCGAAACTACACCCGCCGGCGAAGACCGCGACACGGCGACGGCTACTGAGCCGAGCTGGTTGTCTTCCATCCCGTATGCGCGAGTACGAAACGCTCGATGTGATCGAGCGCTTGCACCGATTCGGGAAGGAACGAGGCCACCTGGAAGACGTGCGGGGTTTCGGGCCACAGTTCGAGCTCGACGTGAACGCCTGCAGCGTTGGCCCGCTGTGCGGTCCGGATCGCCTCGTCGCGCATCATCTCCGAGCTGCCCGCCTGCAGGAAGAGCGGCGGATATCCGGTGAAGTCGGCAAAGATCGGCGACACTTCGGGATGCATGTGCAAATGCGGCGATGGTACATAGTGGTGGCGAAGCACCAGGAGGCTGCGCAAGTGCAGCACAGGATCACGCTCCTCGTTGTCCACCATGCTGGGGCTGGTCAGCGTGCAGTCGACAGCCGGTGACAGCAACACCGCGCAAGCCGGCAGCGGCTCCCCCGCCTGGCGCGCACGACCGAGCGTCACCAGTGCCAGGTTTCCGCCGGCCGAATCGCCGACCAGGATGAGGTCGCGGGAATCATGCCCCGTGGCGAGCAGCCAACGGTACACGGCATGACAGTCATCGGGGGCGGCCGGAAAGGGATGCTCCGGCGCTAGCCGGTAGTCGGGAATGAGTGCCCGTGCCGCGAACCGCCGGCATAACCGCGCCGCAAACATCGCGTACGTATTCGGAAAACGGAAAGCGAACGACCCGCCATGCAGGTAGAGCACCACCCGCCCCGGACGGCTTTCCGGCACGCTGATCCACTCGGCAATGACGCCGTTGCAGTTCGTCCACTCCCGCGCTACCCACTTCTCGGCAGGGAAATGGCGCGCTTCGAAATCTTCGTAGCGCCGCCGCAGCGCGGAGATGTCGGTGTCCTGCAGCAGGGGCTCACGGGATGTCAGCCGCAGCAGCGCACTGAGCGCGCGGCTGCGCCAACTGCTCCGGCCCTCGATCACCCGCACCAGCGGAAGCGGAGCCCTACGTCACGCTGGTCGTCAGCGGCATCCGGCGCGCGTTCACCCGGTTCGGCGTGGTTGAAGGTCGCCCCACGAGATAGCCCTGCACGAGGTGCACACCGAGCTGGATTACGGTGTCCAGTTCTTCCTCGGTCTCGATGCCCTCGACGATCATCGGAATACCGGCGTCGGCGCTGAAGCCGGTAATCGCCTTGAGGAGTTCCATCTTCACCCGGTTGCGATGCGCTTCCCGGGTCAGGTCCATGTCGAGCTTGATGAAGTGCGGTTCGATTGTGGAGATGATGCGCAGCCCGGAGTACGCGGACCCCACGTCGTCCATCGCCAGCTTGAAGCCGCGCTGTTTCACCAGGTGGGCGGCCTGGCGGAAGGTCTGGAAGTCGGCGATCGCGGCATGCTCGGTGATCTCGAACACGACCTGCCCTACCCGATTCGCCGGAATGGAGTCCATCAACTTCGGATCGAAGATCGAACTCGGCTCCATGTTGACGAACAGCAGTTCGTGATCTTCCAGTTGGCGCAGGCCGCGCACGGCCTGCTCGCGGCATACCGCATCCAGCTTCAGCACCAGATCCGATTCGTAGGCGATCCGAAACAGGACGTCCGGCGTCTCGTACTCGCCGGCGGGCCCGCGACTCAGCGCTTCGAACCCGATCGGACGACCGGTGCGCACGTCGACGATTGGCTGGTAGAGCGTTCGGATGCGCCTGTCGGTCACGATCGCCCGCAGCTTCCGCGTCCGTTGGCGTGCGAGCGCTTCCTGTTCGGCCGTCGCGTCGCCGAGCGCTTCGTCAATGGTGCGATGCACCAGCCGCTCCAGCCGCACCGCTAGATCTTTCTTCATCATCGTCGAGCCGATGAAGTAGTTGAACCGGTAGACGAGGTCCGGATGCAGCGACTTGGCCACGTGGGCGTCGAGTCGCTCCGCAATACGCGCCTTGATCAGCAGAAGGTCCTTGAACCGAAACCGCCGCTGCGTTCGGGCCGGTGACAGCATCAGGATGAACACATTGCCGTTCAGGGTCAGTTCGGCCAGCGCATCTTCCTTGCGCAGCGACTCGTCCTTGATCTCCTTCAGGCAACCCGCCACGCCCCGCACGATTTCGTCGAACAGCTCCCAGCCGTAGACGTCCTCGAGCCGCGAGAACCGGGCAATGTTGACTGTGAGGATGCCGACTTCCTTGCGGCTTTCCAGCGCCTCCTGGACCTGGCGAACGAAGATCGGAAGTCCCGGGAGCGCCGTCACGGGGTCGAAGAGCAACTCGTCCGTGTTCACGACGCCGGACTTGCGCAGGAGATGCGCAAGCAACTGGCGTTGGAGTCCGGGGTCGTCTGCCACGAATGCACTCCTACATTCTGGATAAGTCGCGCGAAGTCGCGAATTCAGGACGTTGGAGCGTAGCTAATACTGGCGCATCCCGCCATCTGGCGCATCCCGCCGTCCGGCGCATCCGACGGTTCCGGACCCGCGTCCACGGCGCCGCTCCGCACGCCACGACGACTAGGCCGCGCCAAAGTGGGGATTCTCTATGAGACCGACCCGATTGCCGAACGGATCGGCGACCGTCGCCACACGAATGCCACCCCCAACGTCCTGTATGGGAACCGCCAGGCTCGCGCCGGCATGGCTGAAGTGCTGGACAGCGGCGTCGAGATCCGCGACACCCCAATAGGCGACCACGCCTCCGGTTCCTGGGGCAGTGTCGGTGGTGTCCGGATCCAATCCCAGTTCGAAGCCGCCAATGCTGAAGCCGACGTAGAACGGCTCATCGAAGTACGGTTGAACGTCGAAGGCGGAGCTGTACCATGCCTTCGCGCGCTGCAGGTCCGGCACGTGGTAGATGACAGTACGCAGGCCGAGGATCATGAGGTGTTCCAGACACGTGACAGTGCGGCAGGGGAGGCGATCAATAATGACGAACGATGACGGAATCCGCGACGTGCGTTCACCCGCTAGCGATGGGTCGCCGGGGGAGCTGCTCGCACGCCACGAGCCCTGCCGGGGCCATCACGGTCGCCAGCCTTCGGATCATCGAGAGCCTCCGTCACTCATTCAGGTAGTCGAGGCCGCCGCCAATCCGCCGTCGATTGGACCGTCCACCAAACGGTGTTCTGTTGCCGCACAGCTCCAAGAGAGGCGGCACCGGACACCAGTCCGTCTTGCACGCACGTATCGGTCGCCGCGAGTGCTTCCGGAACACGGCCGTCGGCACCAACGCTGGCTGGGCCGCTGCTGCACGGCCATGGTCCCGGGACTACTGGAGATCGCGCAGCCATGCCTGCCAGATGCTCACATCTCCCCTGGCGTCACGCCCGCTCAGGCCGCGCAGCAGGCTCCACGCCGGTCCGTGCGCCTGCTCGGAGACGGCGCGTGCGTGCGCCAGAAGGAGTTCACCATTGCCGGCGAGCAGCCGCGGTGCCAACGCGGGACTCACTTCCGTCCTCACCAGCACGCTGGCGACCTGCGCGAACGCCGACGTGTTTGTACCGCCAAGGAGCCATTGCAGGTCGTCGGCAGCCGCAGTCCAGTCGACCGTCCGCGGCGTTACCTGCGCAGCGCTTTCCAGGGCTGTCGCTGCCGCGCTGCGCACCGTCCTTCAATGGTGCGCCAATCACCGCTCACGCGGCGATGTTTCGCGCTCTCATATAGTCGGGTTAGAGCGCGGGCGGGCGAGTGCGGCGGGACCAGAGCCCCGCAGCATCGAGTAGCACGAAGGCGCCAAGGGTGACCGCGAATTTCGCTTGACGGAGCACTGGTTCCAGTACTGCGCGTGGCGCGTCCGCGGCGCCAGCCAGAACGAAGGGAGCGATGGCAAGTGCGACAGCAAGCATCGTGTAGGCGCCGAAGACCCAGCCGAAGCGCCGCGGATACCGACGGATGACGCCCGCCCCGAGTGCGCCGGCCGAGAGCGGGCCAACGGTCATGACGACCTGCCAAAACCCGGTGCTGCTCGAGAAGCTACCCATCGTACACCTCTGGCAGATTTTGTTGCTCTAACGTGACGCTTGAGCGGCGAGCGAAGGCGGCGGGGAGCGCCGACGTAGCGGCTCCGCCTCGAAGCGCGGGTTGGGTCGCCACTTCGACCTGCGCAAGAATCTCTCCCGTCCTGACAGTGCGTCCGGGAAGTTGACGCGATGCGCAACGATGAAGAAACGACGCGAAGGTGGCTGCGCAATCTTCGAATCAGCCAAGCATCCAGCTCTTTCCGTAGCGCCGTGCGGATCGTACGCACCACGCATTGATCGGTGGCGAAGCCGCCAAAGAGAAAGACAGAGCGCCCGGTCGAACGCATAAGGGTTTCGAGGTCGCTGTCAACGAATGCGTCAAAAGCCGTGCGTCCCTTCGCAATGAGGTCATGCCGATCAAATACACGCGCGTCGATTTCTGCGGCCGAGGTTCCGGCGCGGAAAACCATACCTTGGGTGAGATGCGCAAACAGGCCACGCTTCTTTTGTGGATCAACGACGAGCGGTGCATGGATCACCGGCATACCCGCTTTGCGAGCAGCGCTGGTGACGGCTTGAGCGTTTTCCATCACCCGAAGCCGTTGCATCTCCCGGCCAATAAGGGCGTGATAGAAGTCGGGAAGCGTCCATTGATTCTGAAATTCGACAAGCACGAGTGCAGCGTTCGTCGGTGTAATCGTCACAACTGCCTCCATTGATTCCCAGGCGACCTAACGTTCACGGGTCAGC
>PNKL01000005.1 GCA_013822425.1 Gemmatimonas sp. | reverse complement strand
GCTGCGCGGCTGCAGCACCTGAGTGGTGCCGAGGTCGCTGGCAAACTGCGCGTAGGCGACGAACTCGTTGAGCGTGGTCTTGATGCCGATGAGGCTGCCGACGTAGGCGGTGTCGGCCCACGGCACCCCCATGACCCACGCCAGCGGTCGCAGCAGCCAGCCGAGGATCATCTGCAGGCTCAGTCCGTCGATGCCCACCAGCGCCCCGCCCCACCCGAGCATCGCGTTGAGCAACGCGACGAGTGCGACGAAGGCCATGAGCATCGCCGCCACGTTGATGGCGAGCTGCACGCCCTGCGCCGCGCCGTTGGCCGCCGCCTCGATGACGCCGTGGTCGGTGGTGACGGCCGCGCGACGCCAGAACTGCCACCGCGGATATTTGGCAGCCGCGGCGTCCTCGACGATGGCCGACTTGATCCCCGCCGCCGTCTCAGGGGTCTCGGTTTCGGGAAGGATCATCTTGGACAGGTAGAGGCCTGCGGGCGCGTTCATGACGCTCGCCGCCAGCAGGTGCGCCGCGATGCCCGGCAGCGTGCCGGAGAGCATGCCGACGTAGGCGGCGAGCACGCCTCCCGCGACCGTGGCGAACCCGCCCACCATGACCGTGTTGAGTTCGGACTGCGTCATCTTGCCAACGAAGGGCTTGATGAGCAGCGGCGCCTCGGTCTGTCCGAGGAAGATGTTGCCCGACGCGGAGAGCGTCTCGGCGCCCGATGTGCGCAGCGTCCGCTGCATCACCCACGCGAGCGAATTCACGATCAGCTGCATGATGCCGAGGTAGTACAACACCGACATCAGCGCGGAGAAGAAGATGATCGTCGGGAGCACATTGAAGGCGAAGAACGCGCCCGTCTGGGCCACCGTGCCGGCCGTCGCGCCGCCGCCGACCACCGGCACGGTGTGCTGCACGAGGTTTCCGAATACGAAACGGGCGCCCTGCTCCTGAAAGCCCAGCAGCGCCGTGACGAGGTCGCCTATCCACTGGAAGACCGCGCGGCCGGCGGTCGTCTTGAGGACGATGATACCGAAGAGGAACTGCAGGCCGAGTCCGGTGAAGATCAACCGCCAGTTGATGGCCTTGCGGTTGTGCGAGAGGAGCCAGGCCAGCACCATCATGGTGGCGATGCCGAGGAAGCCGATGAGGCGCTCGCCAAGCGGGATGTCGAGCCCGGCGCGCGCGGCATCGAGCCGATCCGCCGCCGACTGCACCTGGAACAGGACGTTGAGTCCGGCATTGACCATCATCGGGAAGCCTCCGAGGGCGTCAGGCGGAACGGGAATCCGCCCAATATAGCGCTCCGCGCGGCGAGCGGCTCACCACCCCGCGGCGCGGGCGTCCCACGCGCTGGCGCAGGGATCGTCGAGCAGCGTGCGCAGTTCGTCCCACGCCAGATCGAGGTGGCCCCGGGCGGCGACGCTCACTGGCGCGCCCAGTTCGAAGCTCTCGCCGCGCACGCCGAGAACCCACGCCGGCGGCGGATCGCGTCCGGTGACCTCACGGGCGACGTGCAGCACCGCCTCGGGGCTGAGTTCGTGCGTGGTGTAGGAATCGTCGCGCGACGACTTGGTGCGCCGGAGGCAGAACGGCGTCGTGGCCGTGGCGTCGGCATCCACGAACAGCACGAGGTCGGCATCGGCGACGTCGAGCGCATGCTCCACCTGGAGCTGGAAGTCCTCCACGATGCGCACGTCGAGGTCAGGGCGCCCGATGAGCCAGGCGCCGGCGCGCGAGAGCAGGTCGGGACCCAGCGCGTCGTCGCCGCGACTCGGGTTGCCGCAGCCCAGCAGGACGACGCGGGCGGTCATGGCGCGTCGCGCCCCTCCGCGAAGACGCCGTCCGCCCCCTTGACCATCCGGTCAATCACCTGCCCCGCGGCGTCCACGAGTTCCACCTGGAGCGGCATGCGCCCCAGCGCATGCGTGGCGCACGACAGGCAGGGATCGAAGGCGCGCACCGCCACCTCGATGTGGTTGAGCAGCCCTTCCGTGAGCTTCTGGCCGTCGAGGTAGCTCGCGGCGACGGTGCGCACGGCCTCGTTCATGGCCTGGTTGTTGTTGGTGGTGCTCACGATGAGGTTGGCGCGCACGACGACGTCGTTCTCGTCCACCTTGTAGTGGTGGAAGAGCGTGCCGCGCGGCGCTTCGATCACCCCCACGCCCTCGAGCGCGCGCTCACCCTTCGCCACGAGATCGGTGCCGGTGATATCCGGATCGTCGAGCAGGCGCTCGATGCCCTCGGCCGCGTGCAGCATCTCGATGAGTCGCGCCCAGTGGTAGGCCAGCGTGGCGTGCTGCATGCCGTCGTTCGCCGCCGCGCGGAAGGCCCGCCGCGCCTCCTCCGCCAGCGGCGTGTCGAGGAAGTCGGCGGTGTTCATGCGCGCGAGCGGCCCCACGCGATACCAGCCATCCGCGTCACCGAGGCTGATGATGAACGGGAACTTCATGTACGACCACGACTTCACTTCCTCGTGGATGTGCCGGTTGTAGTGCGTGTAGTCCACGTGATCAAAGATCAGGTTCCCCTGCGCGTCCTTGGCGCGCAGCCCGCCGTCGTAGAAGTCGAGCGCGCCGTCGGCCCGGATGAGGCTCATGAAGTTCGACGGGAAGACGCCGAAGATCGGGGCGTGCGGACTCGCGTCGAGGACGCGGCGGCAGAGCGCCACCGCCCCCTGGCTCCAGGCGACCATCTGCCCGATGTCGCGGCGCAGGACATCGCGCTCCGCTTCGCTGAGCGCCTTGTTCATGCCGCCGGGGATGCACGCGGTGCCGTGAATGCGCTTGCCGGCGATGGCCTTGATGACCTCCTGTCCGTACTTGCGCAGCTTCACGCCCTGCAACGCGAGTTCCGGATGTTCGGCGATCACGCCCACGATGTTCCGGCGCGCGGGTTCCGAGTCGAAGCCGAAGAGCAGGTCCGGGCTGGCGAGGTGGAAGAAATGCAGCGCATGTGACTGCAACATCTGCCCCTGGTGCATCAGCCGGCGCACCTTCTCCGCCGTGGGCGTGAGGGTGCGCGCGCCGACGAGCATGTCCACGGCCTTGCCGGCCGCCAGGTGGTGGCTCACCGGACAGATGCCGCACAGCCGCTGCACGAGCACGGGAACTTCCCAGTACGGCCGGCCCTGGATGAACTTCTCGAAGCCGCGGAACTCGACGATGTGCAACCGGGCCTGGTGCACGCGGTTCTGTTCGTCGAGGAGCAGGGTCACCTTGCCGTGCCCTTCCACGCGAGTCAGCGGCTCGATGGCCACGCGGCGCAGGGCGCGGGGATGTGCGGCGGTTTCCAGCAGGTGCGTCACGCTCGTCTCCGGTCAGTCATAGCGCAGCAGCGTCGTCGGCAGGCGCGGGTCGCGCCCGGTGACCAATGCGCTGAGGACGTGCCACAGCGTGTCCGCCGACGGCGGGCATCCGGGCACGTGGTAGTCCACCTGCACCACTTCGTGCAGCGGGTAGACCTTGTTGAGCAGCAGCGGCAGTTCGGGATCGTCGGGAATATGGGCGTTCTCGACGCCAACCCCGCGGATGTACGACTCCTCGAGGCAGGCCTTGAGGGTATGATGATTACGCATCGAGGGAATGCCGCCGGTGATGGCGCATTCACCCATCGACACGAGCACGCGGCAGTGGTCGCGGAAGTGATGGAGCAGGTGCACGTTCTCGACGTTGCACACCCCGCCCTCGATCAGCCCGATGTCGACCATGCCGCGGATTTCCTTGATGTCGTTGATGGGGCTGCGGTCGAAATCGGCGAGTTCGAGCAGCTCGAGCAGGCGCTCGTCGGTGTCGAGCAGCGACATGTGGCAGCCGAAGCAGCCGGCGAGCGAACAGGTGGCGATCTTGCGCTTTCTAGCCATGGAGTCGCACCTCGCGGGCCTGGAACTTCGCCACCGAGTCCTCGGAAATGGGGGACGTGTCGTAGCGCCGCTCGCCGATGGGGACCTTGAACGCCTCACCCTTCATCATCAACGCCCCGACCGGGCAGTGCTGCACCGCCTCGTCGTCGCGCGACACCCGGCTATCGACCAGGAGGCCGGACGGCGAGTCGATGACGATCGTCGTGGTGATCCCCCGCCCGGTCATCGCAAAGACGTTCTTCCTGTCCACGCGCCGGCTGATGCGCACGCAGAGCCCGCAGAGGATGCAGCGGTCGCGGTCGAGGATGATCTCGGGGTGCGACGCATCCACGTCGCGGTGCGGGAAGAACTGCGGATAGTGGTTGTACTGCACGCCCAGCGCGTAGGCGGTGGCCTGCAGGCGGCAGTTGCCGCTCTTCTCGCAGGCGGGGCAGTAGTGGTTGCCCTCGACCAGCAGCATCTCGGTCAGCGAGCGCCGCATGTCATTGAGCTCGGGCGTGTCGCTCTTCACGTCCTGGCCGGCAACCGCGGGCTGGGTGCATGACGCGAACGGCCGGCCATTGACGATGACGGTGCACAGCCGACAGCTGCTGTGGGGCTCGAAGTCCGGGTTGTGGCAGAGGTGCGGGATGTAGATGCCGGCCGCCATCGCCGCGTCAAACACGGTCTGCCCCTCCCGGAACGGGATCTCGACGCCGTCCAGGTGAAACGTCTTGCGGATGTCGGGACTCATGGCAGGCTCCTCACAGGTGCGCCAGCGCGTCGTCGCGGCCGGTCAGGGCGCGGGCCTCGCCCAGCGCGGCATCGAGATCGAACGCCGGCACGAACTCCGTCGTGACCATCCGCTTGTCCCAATCGCCGCGGAACTTCACGAGGCTGTCCAACAGGTGATTCGGCGCGGTCTGGCCCAGCCCGCAGTGCGCCGTCGTCTTCATGATCTGGCTGATCTTCTGCACCTGCTCGACGTCCATCGGGCTTCCCTTGCCGGCCGCCACCTTGTCCACGAGACTGGCCAGCAGGCTGGTGCCGACCCGGCACGGCGTGCACAGGCCGCAGCTCTCGTGGCGGAAGAAGTGCGTGAAGTTCCGCACCACGTCGAACATGTCGCGCGTGGGACCAAAGACCATGAACGTGCCGACCGTGGAGAGATCCTCGAAGGCGAGGATCCGGTCGAACTCCAGCCGCGTGATGGTCGTTCCCGACGGGCCGCTGATCTGCACCGCCTGCGCCTCGAGACCGCCACAGTCGCGCAGCACCTCGCGCACGCTGACGCCGAACGGGTACTCATAGATGCCCGGGCGGTCGCAATCCCCCGACACGCAGAACAGCTTGGTGCCGGAAGAATGCGTGGTGCCGTGGCCGGCGAACCAGGCGCCCCCCTTGAGCGCGATCATCGCGGCGGCGGCGAAGGTCTCGACGTTGTTCACCACGGTCGGGCGGTTGTTGAGCCCCGCGACCACGGGGAGCGGCCAGCGCTTGCGCGGCTTGCCGCGGCGCCCTTCGAGGGACTCGATGAGCGCCGACTCCATGCCACAGATGTAGGCGCCGGCCCCCCAGTGGATATCGATGTCGAAGGCAAAGCCCGTGCCGAGGATGTTGCGGCCGAGCAGAGCGCTGTCGCGCCGGCGCGCCAGCACGGCCTCGAGGTGAGGCCTCAGGTACCAGTACTCCTGGCGGATGTACAGGATGCCGCGCGACGACCCGACGACGTAGCCGCACAGGGTCATCCCCTCGAAGACCATGTCGGTGTAGCTCGTGAGCAGGACGCGGTCCTTGAACGTCCCCGGCTCGCCTTCGTCGGCGTTGCAGACCACGTAGCGCTCGGGCGCGGAGATGTCGCGGCAGGTCTCCCACTTGATGGCCGCCTTGAAGCCGGCGCCGCCGCGTCCGCGCAGGTCGGAGCGATAGAGCTCCTTGAGCGTCTCGTCGGCGCCGCGCCGCCAGGCGTGCCCCGACGACGGGTCCACCGCCTCCTCGTACTGGATGTCCTTGAGCGTCTCGTCGCCGCCGCGCCGCATCGCCGCCTTCAGCGCGGCTCCCGGCTCCGGCGTGCGACGGAACATGACGTCGGAGCGGCGGAAGTTGTCCTCCACGCGGAAGTACTCCGCCGGCCACTGGTCCACCGGCGTGCGCGCGTTGATGAGCTTGGCGATCTCATCCATGCGCACGCGCGTCAGGCGGGTGAGCGGCAGCCCGTTGACGAGGGCCGCCGGGCCCTGGTCGCACATGCCCGTGCAGGAGGTGAAATGCACACTCGCACGTCCGTCGGCGCGCGTCTTGCCAAGCGTGACGCCGAGCCGGTTGCAGAGGTAGATGGCGAGGCCGTCGCTCCCCAGCATGCGGTCGGTGATGTTGTCGCTGATGTAGACGACGTACTCGCCGAGGTAGGTGTCGCTCAGAAACGAATAAAAGCCGATGACACCCCGGATGTGCCCGCGCGTGACACGCAGGTGGTCGGAGATCAGCGCCACCGCCTCGTCGGGAACGCAGTGCAAGGCATGTTGCACCTCGATGAGGACCTGCAGCAGCTCGCCCAGGTCACGCTCGTGCATCTCGAGGATCTCGCGCACGGGATCCATGGCGGGATGCGGTTCTTCGCGCACCATGTACCACTCCCTGGCCCAGGGCCAACGGCACCAATGCCGGAGGTGCCGGTACAAGCCAACCTAGGGCGCGGCGCAACAGGCGTGTGTCAGGCGCAACCTCAAGTTGAGTCGGCGCGAGTTGCACGTGCGCGGCGAGACTCCCCGACAGGCGTCCCCGACAGGCGTCGCGCTGGCGCTGTTGCGCTGGCGCTTGCGGCCTCACGACTTATACTCTCACGCGACGTACGGAACCCCAGGCACGTACCTCCCCCCCTCGCGCGAGTCGAATCGATGCGTCTCTCACTCCACGCCGCCATCGTCGGTGTCGCGGCCGCTGCCCTGACCCTTCCGGCGAACGCACAATCCGCCCCGAACGCCCCCCAGCCGTCACCGAATGCGGCAGCCTCCGCAGCGGCACTCGACCTGCCATACGTGATCGGCGCCGACCTGTCATTCCTTGCGCAGGCCGAGGCGCATGGCACGCGGTTCCGCGACGGCGGCGTGGAGAAGCCGGGCCTGCAGATCTTCCGCGATCACGGCTACAACTGGATTCGGCTGCGGCTCTTCCACACGGTCGCCAACAGCCCATGGCCGCTGCCCAACGACCTCGCGTACACGCTCGCCCTCGCCAAGCGGGCCAAGGCCATGGGCTACAAGTTCCTGCTCGACTACCACTATTCCGACACGTGGGCCGACGGCGACAAGCAGTTCATGCCGAAGGCATGGGAGCAGTTGTCCACCCCGGTCCTCATCACGGCCGTGGAGACCTACACGCGCGAAACGATCACGGCGCTGCGCGAAGGCGGTGCGCTGCCCGACATGGTGCAGATCGGCAACGAGATCGCGCCGGGCATGATGTTCCCGGCCGGCAGGCTCCCCGACCAGTGGGACACGCTCGCCGAACTCCTGAAGGCCGGGATCCGCGGGGTTGATGCGGGCCGCGGCACCGAGGCGCGGCCGCTCATCATGCTCCACATCGACAAGGGCGGTGACGTCGCGAAGACCAAGTGGTGGTTGGACAACGCGATCCGGCGCGGCGTGCCATTCGACGTCATCGGGCAGTCGTACTACCCGTGGTGGCACGGGACGCTGCTCGACCTGCGGGACAACCTCGCGTTCATGGCGGAAGCATACCGCAAGCCGATCATCATGGTCGAGGTGGCGTACAACTTTCGGCCGGGCGAGTACATCGGCAAGCCGGCGCCGTTCGCCGAGTCGCCCGAGGGGCAGCGGGAATTCCTCGAGACGATCCACCAGCTCGTCCTCGCCACGCCACATGGCCTGGGCAAGGGCGTGATGTGGTGGGAACCGGCCGTGGAACACAGCCCCATCCGCGGGCGCGGCATGTTCGACGACGCCGGGAACGCGTTGCCGGTGATCGAAGTGTTCGACAAGTGGACGCGGGGAAAGCAGCTGCGGCCCTAGCCGGAACCGGCAGCCATCGCGCGGCTAGCGGAGTCCCACACGCCGCCGCATCCACCACTCGGCGCAGAGCAGGACGAGCACGAGCGCGTACCACCACCAGCCGCTGCGCATGCCGGCTCGCATGCCGGCAGCGGGCGGGCCCGTCACCGTGGCGCGCGACGCAATGGAGCGCCGCGGCACCCATTCGGCGGACGCGTTCACCACGAACACCGACGCGCCGCCCGGCACGGTGGCGCGCCACGTGCCCGCAGCCAGCGGTGCCGATGACGCCGCGCCGAAGGCGTCGCTGAAGTGCAGCGTCACGCTGTCTTCGCTCGCCGAGCCATCGCGGCGCAGACGCAGCGTGATCACCGAATCGCCGACCGCACCCCGGCGCCACGTCACCGGCTCGCCTTCGCGCAGCCACGGCGTGGCGGCAAACACCGCGCGTTCGTCCGTGCGCCCCTCGGCAAGCCAGTCCAGCACGCCACCCCAGACGGCGGCGAACGCGTCGGCGGAGCGGCCGCCGCGGAATTGCCAGCGCCAGAGCCCGCGTACCGGGAGCACGGCGATGCGGCGCGGCCCGTCGTACCCCGCGATCACCACGCGGTCGTCGAAGCGTCGTGCACGACGCGCGCTGAGCGCGCTCCAGGACATGCCGAGGGGCGCGGGTCCAACGCCGATGGGCGCGAGGGAATCCCACGGCACGCCGCTCAGCGCGGGCGAGAGCGGCGACACCCCGGCACGCTCGGTGAAATACTCGCCGTCGTCGCCGCGCGGCGGCGCCACGAGCGCGAGCGCGCCGCGCGTCAGGGGGCGGGGCGCACCGAACAACGCCGTGTCGCCGTGCAGCACCGCCAGCGGCGCACGCGCGAGCACGTCACGCACCGCCGACTCCTCCACGCGGGCAAGCGTGCCGTCCTCGCGCCATTGTCCCGGCGCCACGCGCAGGAAGCCGCGCACGCCGAACGCGAGCGCGCCGCGCATGAGGTCGAGCGCAAACCGCGCGTCCTGGTCGGGCGCCGTCGACACGAAGACGGCCGCCGGGCTGCCACGCACGTCGAGCACGGTGGAGAGCGTGTCGTTGCGGCGCTCGGCATCACCCGGCGCCGTGACCACCACGTGCACCACCATCGCGTCGCGGCGCTCGGGCACCCGCAGGCGCACGCGCCATTCCCGCTCGCTCCATGGGGAGAGCGCGCCGAGCGGGGCGGTCGCCAGCACGGATCCATCTGCCAGCCGCACGGCCCCGGTCGTCGCCGGCACGGGAACGCCCGCACTGACCACGAGCGCACGAAGCTCCACCGAGTCCCCTGGGGCCGCGCTCGTGGGCAGCTCGAGCGATCGCACCGCGGCATCCACCGCGTCCGGCGCCGGCAGCACCTCGACCTTCGACCCCGCCGGCAGCGCGGCAAGCGTCTCCGGGTCGTCGATTTGTCCGTCCGTGATCACGGTGAGCGGCCGGCCGAGTGCCGCCGCGCGATCGACCGCCGGTCCGACGCGCGATGCGCCATCCGTCGGCGACTCGGGCGGCGCACCGGCGCGCAGCGAGTCGCCGAAGAGCACGAGTTGGCCGCCCACGGCCTTCACGCGCCCCTGCGCTTCGGCGTAGCGCGTCGCCCCGCCCTGCCCCCAGCTCGCCGACGCGTCGAGCGCCGCCATTGGTGCAGTTGGTGCGCCCGTGCCGATTGGCGCGTCGAGCAGCAGCGCCACCGCGACGAGCACGGCCAGCGCCCTGAGCGCCGCGAGCGCGCGGTGATACGTGCCGCGTGGCGGACGAACGCCGTAGAGCCCGACGGCCGCGGCGACGCCAGCCGCGCAGGCAATGAGCCAGGGAATCATCGTTGATAAACGTAGCGCGGCGACGCAGCGCTCAGGGAGCACCGCGGCGCGGAGGCGGCGCCGCGAGCGCCTTACCGCAGCGGCCCCGACGGCTTGGCGAGCACGGCAAGCGCCCCGCGCCCGACGTCGTCGAACCGCGTGCGCTCCTTTCCGGTGAGCGCGACGCCCGCCGACTGCCGGAGCGCATTGCGCGGATCGCGCTGCACGCCGTTGACGAGCACCTCGAAATGCAGGTGCGGCCCGGTGGCCAGCCCGGTGGCGCCGACGTACGCCACGGTCTCCCCCTGCGTGACCGGGTGCCCACGGCGGATTCTCTTCACGAAGCCGCGCAGGTGCCCGTAGCGCGACACGAAGCCGTTGCGGTGACGGATCTCCAGGACATTGCCGTAGCCGCCCTTGTGCCCCGCGAAGATCACGACGCCGTCGCCGATGGTGCGCACCGGGGTGCCCGACGCGGCGGCGTAGTCCGTGCCCCGATGGGCGCGCCAGATGCCAAGGACGGGGTGCTTTCGCCGTCCGAAGACGCTCGAGATGCGGCGGAACGAGAGTGGCGCGCGCAGGAACGCCGCGCGCAGCGACTTGCCGCTCGCGTCGAAGAACTCGGCCTTTCCGTCGGCGTGGACGAAGCGGATGGCCTGCAGCTCCTGCCCGCCGCGCTCGAGACCGGCGGCGAGGATGCGGCCGATCCGATTGACCTGGGACGGATTGGTGGAACGCTCGAAGACCACGCGCACGCTGTCGCCCTGCTGCAGGTCGCGCGACATGTCCACGCGGTACTCGTAGATGTCGGCCAACTCCCACGCAAGCTCGGAGCGCGCTCCCTTGCTCAGAAACGGCGCGCTTCCCTCCTCGAGGGCATCGTAGAGCGTGGAGGTGACGACGCCGCGCACGACGAGGGTGTCGGTCACCCACGGGATCGTCTCCTCGACGGCCGTCCACCGGTCGCCCTGGCGGCGAAGCCGCAGGAGCTTGTCTTCCGAGAGCAACAGCGCGACGTCGGTGGGGCGACGGTTCGTCGAGTCGCCGTGCACCTCCACCGGCATGCCGGCGGGGATGCGACGATCGTCAATGAGGCCGTCGAGCGACTGGATGGCAGCGGCCGCGTCCGCGGCCTCCATGCCGCGCCGCCCCAGAAGCGCCGCAAGCGACTCCCCTCGTCCGAGGGTATCGCTCGCATGCCAGCGATCAAGGCCGAGCCGGCCGGCCGGGGTGCGTCCCGGGCGTTCGAGGCGCGGGAGATACTTCAGCGCCAGCGCGGCGCCGGCCACCACCACCACGAGGATGGCAGCTCGCCAGGCAACCCGCGTCAATCCATCTGTCTCCGGATGAACGTCGGGATCTCCATGTCGCTGAGATCCTCGATGCGGCGCGGTTCAGCCGCCGGACGGGCGCGCTGGGCGGGCACGGCCGACCCGCCCTGATAGGCGCCGCCGATGACCGGACGCGGGCGCGTGCCCGCTTCCGAGATCGGGATGACGGGCGTGGCGCCAGCGCGGCCCGGGATGCGCGGCTGCGTCGCGTTGGCGCGCTCGAAGCCCGTGGCGACCACCGTGACGCGCACCTGGCCCACCATGGCAGGCTCGACGCCGGCACCAATGATGATGTTCGATTCCTCGCCCACCGCTTCCTGCACGATCTGGCCGACCGTGGTGAAGTCGGTGAAGCTGAGCTCGCCGTCGCCGCCCGTGATGTTGACCAGCACGCCGGTGGCGCCGGCGATGGAAACGTTGTCGAGGAGCGGGCTCGAGAGGGCGATCTGCGCCGCCTCGACCGCGCGGTTCTCACCCGAGCCGACGCCGGTACCCATGATGGCGGCGCCGCCGTCCTTCATGACGGTGCGCACGTCGGCGAAGTCCACGTTGATGATGCCGCACTTCGTCACGAGGCCCGAGATGCCTTCCGTGGCGCGCAGCAGCACTTCATCGGCCTTTTTCAACGCGTCCTGGAAGGGGATGTTCTTGCCGACCACGGCGAGCAGGCGCTCGTTGGGGACGACGATCATCGTGTCGACGTACTTGCGGAGCTCCTCGATGCCCTCTTCGGCCTGGCGCATGCGCTTGCGGCCTTCAAAGAGGAACGGCTTGGTGACGATGCCGACCACCAGCGAGCCCGCCTCGCGCGCCAGTTCTGCGACCACCGGGGCCGCGCCGGTGCCGGTGCCGCCGCCCATGCCGCAGGTGACGAAGACGAGGTCGCTGTTGGACATCACGCGCGCCACTTCGTCGCGATTCTCCTCGATGGCCTGACGGCCGATCTCGGGACGCGCCCCGGCGCCGAGCCCGCGGGTGAGCTTCTTGCCGATCTGGATCTTGACGTCGGATTTCGAGTTGAGCAGCGCCTGCGCGTCGGTGTTGACGGAGATGAACTCAACCCCTTCGAGCAGTTCCTCGATCATGCGGTTGACGGCGTTGCCGCCGCCGCCGCCCACGCCCACCACCTTCATGCGGGCACCGCTCGCCGGTGTAGCCTGCTCGAGTTCGAAGTTCAGTGGCATGCGAGGTCGACTCCGTCGCGATGTTCAGGGGGCGCAAGATCGGACGCGGAAATATACGCGTCGGCGCGTATCGCACCAATGAGTGGACGAACGACTTGCGGAAAAGGCAATCCTGGCGAATCCACGTGGTGGCGCGTCGCGAAATATTTGTGATGTGCCGGGAACAACACGAACAGGCAGGGCAGCTACGGGGTTGGGCGCGCCGCCGCCAGGCGCCTGTCCCATTCCTCCTCGGCGCGCCGACCCTGTTCTGACGACACTTGCGGGAGCCCACCAGGCTGCGCCGCCAGCCGCGCCCACCACTCGACCGCCGAGCGCGGGGGCGACTCCCCGGCGAACACCGGCGCGTCGGCGCGACCCGTGAGACTCACCAGCGCACGGATCGTCATCGTCCCGAGAAACGTCGACGGCCACGATGAGGGCTCACGGAGGAGCAACCGCACCAAGTCGGGCGTCAGCTCGTGCAGGCGCAACACGCCGACGCCATGGAGGACGGCCATGGGAGCGTCATTCGGGCCGCCTCGCAGCTCTTCACGGACAAACTGCACGACGGCGTCCGACACCGCGGGATCGCGCATCGCCGAGACGGTCAGGACGCGAACCGCCTGGCCGCGCAGCAGCCGGAAGGCACGCGCGAAACCCACCATGGCACGCCACGCATTCGGGTCATCGTACGCGGCCAGCGCATTCACGAGCGCCATTCCCTCCTCCCAGCTCGCGATCGGGACGGCGCTGATGATGAGTCCAAGCCCGGTGCGATCGCGCACTGCAGCGAGTATCTCGGTCGCGGCCGGCAGTTCGCTGTTGTACAGTTCACCGCGCCGTGCGCTGTCGCGGGTCGCTGGGCTGCGGGACAGCGCGCGCTGCAGCACAGCGCGCGCCCAACGAATCGGAGTGGAATCCCCCGCCTGCGCGAGCGCCCGACCGTATGCGGAGCGGAACGGCGCGTTGTAGTAGGCACTCGCGCCGGGGCTGACGGCCGCGAGGAACGCCTGGCGCATCGAGTCCACGGCCGCGGCGGGCGCCTTCTCTCCCAGCGCCCCGATGGCGCCTGCGACGAGCAGCGCTCCTTCACCACGGGAGGCGATGCCAAAGAGCATCGGCAGCAGCGCCGGGTCCGCGAACTTCGCCCCGATGTGATCCCACTGTGTCCAGTCGTCAATCCACTGCGCCAGCGAATCGGGCCGGACACGGGCCAGCGCGTCGAACAGCGGCCGCTCCTGACCCACGAGGGCGAGGCGCTGCACAAACGTGTACCGGGCCTCGTCGGCAGCCTGGCGCTGGTACTGCTCCTTCGTGCCGATGTCGAACACGAGCGAGTCCCGCTCGAATGACGGGATGAAGTACCGCACATCCCATTCGCCGATCGCCTCGTCACGGCCGGCGGGAAGCGCCGCGTCGGAGTCCGTGCGCAACTCGGCGACGGCGAGCCCCCGCGACGTCGCAATCGCGAGGAGTTGGCCGTCCGACGCCACGGCACCGATCACCGGGTCCGGCAGCGGCGATGTGCGTTCCTGATACGAGCGCCACGCACGCGTTCGTACGTCGAAGCGCAGCAGCCCGACGTCGCCACCCCAGCCGTATTCGCCAGGGACTTGCGTTCCGACCCATAGCCATCGGCCGCCGTCCACCAGCGCGCTGACCGTGGCGTCCTCCAGGAGCGTGTCGAGCAGCAACTCGTAGCGACCGGTGGGGCGGCTCACCTTGAAGATCCCTCCGACGGCGCCCTCGCCCTCGGGGAATCCGCCGGCCAGTCCAATCCAGAGGAGCGTGTCGTTCGCGGCGATCGCACTGGCGTCGGCAAAATTCAGGCCGGTCGCTTCACCGTACTTCGCGAGGAACGCGTGCCGCGTCTCGGGATCCAGTCGGGGCAACACGTCCGTCTGTCGCCCGAACGCGCGGTCGATGAGGCGAAGGTAGGTCCGGCCAGTCCCGCGCCCCGCGCGGTCGAGTTGCGTCGAGTCGATGCGCACGACCTGAAAGTCGGCGCCCTGAATCGTGTCCGACCTCGGCGCTCCCGGTGCGCCCTGGACCATGCAGCGAGCCGCTGACGGTCCGAGGACACGCCTCCACACGCGCGTGCGACGGACGAAATAATACTCTGAACGAGCGTCCCCAGCCTCGATCTTGCCGCAGAACCATACGGTGTCCGGACGGACCACAATCAAAGCGATGGCCGGAAGCCGCAGGTACGCCGGTCCGTCAGGCACCGTGGCTGGCGGAGAGACGCGCACCGACGTCGCGGCTGCCGTCGCGATGGCCGTCGCGATGGCCGTCGCCGCCGTGGCAAGGAGTGTGAGACGCTGGAGACGGTGCATTGTCGCGGTGGATGAGGGCGGTTCGGATGAACTTCGCGCTCGACGTCGTGCGGTCACGCCATGGAACCGGCCGCCATCACCAGAGGTTACGGACCTTCGATCAGCAGCGCCAGTTCACGCGTCGTCCGCGCGGCCGGCACCTCCGGCGTCGCAAGCGCGCCGGAGTTGCCGCGTGGTCGCTGCGAAGCACGTGCGCGGCCCGCGACTGCGGCGATTGGAGCGCAGGCTGCCCCGGTCCCCCGTTCCCCTGTCTGTTGTCTCTCTGTTGTTTCTCTGTTGCCTCTCTGTTGTCTCTCTTAGAAAAAGTCTTGCAGGTAGGTCTTCACCCGCCCCGCCAATCCCGCAAACGTCGGCGCCGCATCCGACATGCTCAGCCGCTTCCCCTTGCCCGAGATGGCACCCTGCGCCACGCGTCCCGCCGCGTACTGCACCAGTCCCACCGCGGTCGCGTAGCGCGGCGCCTGAACACTGTCCGCCAGCCCGCCCAGGAACTCGCCCGGCATGCCGATGCGCGCGCCAATGCCGAACACCTCGCTCGCCAATTCGGCCATCCCGGGCATCGCCCCCACGCCGCCCGTCACAACCACGCCGGCAGCCAGGCGCTTGAGGAAGCCGGCCTCCTCGATGTCGCGCACCGCCAGCTCGTAGATCTCGCTCGTACGCTGGTGGATGATGTGTGCCAGCAGTTCGCGCGGAATCTGCCGGTCACCCTGCGCCACCGTGCTCGGCAGGCGGATGATCTCGCCGTGCTGCACCATGGGCTCGTACGCGCAGCCGTAGGCCTCCTTCAACCGCTCGGCGTCGGTCTGCGTGACGCCCAGCCCGTGCACGATGTCGCTCGACACGTTGTTGCCGCCGTACCCGATGGTGCCGAGGTGGCGGATCTTTCCCTCGTGGAAGACTGCGAGGTCCGTAGTGCCGGCGCCGACTTCGACCAGCGCCACACCCAGCTCCTTCTCGTCCTCCGTGAGCACGCTCAGCGCCGCAGCCAACGGCTCAAGCACGAGTTCCTGAACCCTGTACCCCGCCCTCTCCACACTCTTCCTCAGGTTCATCGCGGGCGAGGAACCAATCGTCACTAGGTACATCTCGGTCTCGAGCCGCGTGCCGATCATGCCAATGGGATCGCGGATGCCGAGGTTCTTGTCGACCGTGTACTCCTGCGGGATCGCGTGGATGAGCTCGCGGTCCTGGGCAATGGGCTGCGCCCGCGCCACCGCATTGGCGCGCTCCACGTCGCTGCGCGAGATCTCCGCGCCGGTGACCGACGCGATGCCCTTGCTGGTCACCGCCTGCACGTGCTCGCCAGCGATGCCGCAGAAGACGCTGTCCACCCTAGCGCCGGCTATCTGCTCGGCGTCAGCCAGCGCCTTGTTGATGCAGCGCATGGTCTCTTCGATGTCGGCCACCACGCCGCGGCGCATGCCCGTGGTGCGGGCCTGCCCCACCCCGAGGATGTTGACGCTGGGATGCCTGGGCAGGTCGCCCACGACTTCCGCGATGATGGCGGTGGTCTTGGCCGAGCCGATGTCGAGTCCGGCGACGAGGCGGTCGAGGTTCATGGGAGTCTGGCGATGACCTGGTCACGGTAGCGCAGGTCGAGCTCGACCGCGCGCCGTCCACGGCGTACGAGATCGCGTTCGACCGGCAGGATGTCCGACAGGCGCGCCGCGGTGAGATCGCGGGCGCCGAGCACGTTCAGGGAGTCCACCTGCAGGGCCAGCTCGCCGTGCGGCAGGCGGCGCACGTCGTTGATGCGCGCAAACAACTGCGGTTCCACCGTGCGCACGTCGCCGAGGAGCTTGAGCGCCGCCACGTCGCGTGCGGCGACAACCGGCAGGTCCAGGTCAACCATGGTCGGGTCGATCGGCAGCGGACGGCCGGCGGCATCGTACGGCGCCAGCCCCGCCCCGGTTGGTACCAGCGCCACCGGCGGCACCTCGGTGATGTGCACCACCAGCGTGCCGGGAAGCCGCCGCGTGATGCGCACGTCACGCACCTGCGGATGCGTCCCGATCCGCTGTTCCCAGACGCCCGCGTCGTCCCAGATGGACGCCGCGGTATCGACCTTCATTCGCGAAACGATCTGGTCGGGGGCGATGTAACGCGCGCCCTCGATTTCCACCTTCCGGGGGCGAAAGAAGGCCATGTGGCGAGCCCCTTCGCGCACGGCAAAGGGGGAAACGACGACCGCCAGCGTCCCGGTGATGAGCAGGGCGCGCCGCGCGTGGACGCGGAATCTGGAGGGAGCCTGGGCGGTGTCGGCCATGACATCTATGGACGAGCCGGGACGGTGCTCGGAAACACCGGTGTCTGCAGGGGGCGAGGGGGAAACGGCCACCACGATGGATCGAAGAGCGCAAGGGGGCACGAAGGAGTGCTTCTGTGCGAACGACGGCGCGTGGCCCAGACTCCGCGCGGCGCGTGGCCCAGACTCCGCGCGGCGCGTGGCCCAGACTCCGCGCGGCGCGCGGCTGCTTCCCCAGTTCGCTCCTCGCGGCCCTTCGTGTCCTTCGTCCTCGTGGTATCGGTTCCTACGCTGGCGTGGACAGCAAAGCCACGAGCTCGGGCCCGGTCCGCGTGATGTCCCCCGCCCCGATGGTCATCACCACGTCGCCCGCCTGCACGAACCTGGCCATCGCGTCGGCCGCTTCGCTGCGCGGCCCCATCCACGTGGGGGCGTGCCCCGCCTTGGCGGCCCACTCGGCGATGAGCTGCGACGTCACCCCGGGCATCGGCATTTCGCGCGCCGGGTAGATGTCGCAGAGGAAGAGCGCGTCAGCCGCCGCCAGCGCCTCCCCGAACTGGGGCGCGAAGTCGCGCGTCCGGCTGAAGAGGTGCGGCTGGAAGCAGACCACGAGGCGGCGCCCGGCAAAGGCGTCGCGCGCCGCGGCCAGCGTGACACGGATCTCCGTGGGGTGATGGGCATAGTCGTCAATGATCTCGATACCCCGCACCGCCCCGAGGCGCTGAAAGCGGCGCTCGGCGCCGGCCAGCGACGCAAACGCCGGTGCCATCTGCGCGACCTTCAGGCCGTAGGTGCCAATGCCCACCGCGAGCGCCGCCAGCGCGTTGCGCACGTTGTGCTCGCCGGGGAGCGACAGCGCCACGGTCCCGGCCGGCTTGCCATCAAAGACGACATCGAAGGTCGTCCCGTCGGCGGCGCGGCGCAGGTTCACGGCCCGCAGGCGTGCGTCCTCGCTGGTGATGCCGTAGCGAATCACCTCGGCCGTGGCGGGCGACGGCAGCGCGTTGGCCCCGGCGTCGTCGGCGCAGAGCACCACCCAGCGGGCGCGGCCCACGAACTCGGCAAAGGTGCGCGCGATGTCGTCGAGGTCCGCGTAGATGTCGAGATGGTCGGCTTCCATGTTCGTGACGACCGCCACCTGCGGCCAGAGCGCAAGGAATGACCGATCGTACTCGTCGGCCTCCACGACGAACGCCGACTCCCCCCCGTACTTGAGGTTGCCACCCCACGCGGCCACGCGCGCGCCCACCACGCCGGTGGGCGACAAACCGGCGGCGGCCAGCGCCTCGGTGGTCATCACCGTGGTCGTGCTCTTGCCGTGCGTTCCCGCGATGCCGACGAGCGTACCGCCGACGCAGCACTCGGCCAGCGCCTCCGCTCGCCGCACCAGCGGCACGCCAAGCTCGCGCGCCCGCGCGAGCTCGGGGTGGTCCTTGGACATCGCGCTCGTGTAGACCGCCGCGCGCGCGCCGTCGACATGCGATGGGTCGTGCCCCGACTGCACCCGCACCCCGACGCGCTCGAGGTCGGCGACCCCAGTGGCATTCTGGTCACAGCCGGTCACGGCCATGCCCCGATGCACGAGCAGCTCGGCGAGCGCGCTCATCCCCGCACCGGCCACGCCGATGAAGTGAACGGGACGAGGGTCTGTGCGATCGATCAGTGGCATTGGGTGGAGGAGTGCAGGACGACGCTCGCGAGGTAAGGACGACCGGACGATGCGCGAGCCACGATTACGCGTGCGACAGAAAGATGACGGTCTTCCGCCGACTCCGCGCTACCGTGCAGGGCATTGACGGGATACCGTCGATTCCTTACTCTTTGTAAGGAATAGAACGGAGCCCACATGCCAACGGCCACCATGACGAGCAAAGGACAAATCACCATTCCCAAGACGGTGCGGGAGGCACTCGGCCTGTTCGACGGAACGCGGGTCGATTTTGAAATCCTCCCCGACGGGTCGGCGCTGCTGCGGGCCAAGCGGCAACCGCTCGAGTCCATCATCGGGGCGTTCAGCGCCGATGGGATTCACGTCACCGTCGCGCAGATGGACCCCGGCTCGCTCGACGCCTGATGCTGGCCGCCGACACGAACCTGCTCGTTCGCCTCCTCGATCCGGACGACGACGACAAGCAAGGCGCGCTCGCGGCGCGGTGGTTCCGCGCGCACGCGACGGACGGCGTGTTCGTGGACACGATCGTGCTCTGCGAACTTGCGTGGGTGATGCGCGCGCGCTATCGCAAGCATCGGCGCGACATCCACGCGGTGCTGGCGCGTTTGCTCGATGTCGAGGGCATCGTGGTGGGCGATGCCGGCGCAGTTCGACGCGCGCTCACCAGGTACGCAGCAGGACGTGGCGATTTCGCCGACTATCTGCTCCTCGAACGCGCCGCGGCCGCTGGCGCCTCTCCCGTCGCGAGCTTTGATCGCGCCCTGCGGCGCGAAAAGGGCTTCCACTGCGTCGGATGACCCCGAGGGCCGCACGCCTCCCGCAACGCGACCTTACCCATCGGTCGCGCCGGTGGCGAGCAGCGCGCTGATCCGCACCGCGATCTCCTCGGCCGCACGCGGCCGTCCGCGCGCGCGCGCGGCGTGGGACATGGCGCGAAGGCGCGTCGGATCGCCAAGCAGCCCGCGCACGGTGGCGTCCAGCCGTTCCACGGAAAAGTCGGCTTGCGCGAGGTGCACCCCCGCCCCGGCGCCGGCGATGACGGCGGCGTTCCTTGACTGGTGGTCGGCGGCGGCGGTGGGCAGCGGCACGATGATCATGGGGATTCCCCACGCCGACAGCTCGCTCGTCCCCATCATGCCGCCGCGCACCAGTGCGACGTCGCAGGCGGCATACGCCTCCGAGATCGGTGTGAGGTACGGCACGACCCGCACGTCGGCGCGATCGTACTGCTCGAACGACTGATACTGCCCTTTCCCTGTGGCCCAGATGACGCAGAGGTCGGGCGGGATGCCCGCATCCACCCACGACGCCACGACCTTGTTGATCGCCCGCGCGCCCTGGCTGCCTCCGAACACGAGCAGCACGCGCGCGCTTGCCGGGAAGCCCCACCGCTCGCGCGCCATCCGCGCATCCGGATGGATGTCGGGCGGGGGCTCAATGGGATTGCCGGTGTCGATGTACTCGCAGCGTCCCGCAGGAAGCGTCGCTGCCGCCTCGGGAAAGCCGAGGTACGCCTGCGTCGTGAATCGCGCGCTGAGGCGCGCCGTCATTCCGGGATAGGCATCGCCCATGTGCTGCACCACCGGAATGCCCCGGCGCCACGCGAACAGCATGGTGACGCCCGACGCATAGCCGCCGGTGCCGACCACCAGCCGCGGGCGCAGGTCGCGCCGGAGCCGCCCGAGGGCGCCCCATGCGCCGAGCGCCCCGCGCACGGTGCGCCAGTTCTTCCAGACGCGCGGACGGTAGAGCGGATGCAGGTCGAGCAGGGTGTGCGGAAACTCCGTGGTGGGCAGGACGTCCCGCTCGATGCCGCGGAGCGCGCCAATGAAGTACGGCCTCACGTCGGGGCGAAGGCGAACGAGGGCACGCGCGATGGCGAGTCCCGGATAGAGGTGACCGCCAGTACCGCCGCCGGCAAACCAGACGGTGGTCCGCCCGGTACCGGTGCCCGGCGCCCCGTGCGCGCGGAGTACGGGGCTCACGTGCCCGCCGACATCAGTAGGGGACGCCGGCCGCCGCCATGCCCGGCGCGGCGCGCGTGGGATCGGTGGCGGGCTCGCCGAAGACGCGTTCCCGCGCGCTGCCGATGTTCACGAGGATTCCCGTCATCAGCAGCGAGAGCAGCAGGTTGGAGCGACCATACGAGATGAACGGCAGCGTCAAACCGGTGGTGGGCAGCAGGCCGATGACGACGCCGAGATGCAGATACGCGGTCGTGACCATCGTGAAGGTGATGCCGATGGCCAGCAGGCGCTGGAAGGGCGTGCGTGCCTGCACGGCGATGCGGAAGCCGAGCCAGCAGTACGCCGAGAAGAGCAGCGTGACGCCGGTGATGCCGATGAAGCCCCACTCCTCGCCGATGTTGCCGCCGATGAAGTCGTTGTACGGCAGCGGAAGGAACCCGTACTGCTGCCGCCCCTCGCCGTAGCCGACGCCAAACGGTCCGCCCGACCCCACGGCGATGAGCGACTGCTGCAGCTGGAAGTTGACTTCCCGATGCACCGCGCCGGCCTCGGAGAATCCCAGCAAGCGCTCGAGCACGTACTGCAGGCGCTGTACCTGGCTCCACAGCACCGGCGCCGACACAAGGCCGAGGAACACGAAGTGGCCGATGCGCACGCCGCCCGCGAACAGGATCACACCCATCAGCAGCACGTAGTACACGGCGACGGACAGGTCGGGCTCGAGCGCCGCCAGCACCGCCAGCGCACCGACGACAAGCAGGATGGGCAGCATCCCCTTCGAGAGGTGGCGCAGTTGGTCGCCCTTCTTGACCGTGAGCATTGCCGTCCACGCGATCACCGCAAGCTTGGCGTATTCGGATGGCTGAATCGAACCTCCGAACAGGAATCGGCGCGACCCATGGATCGGAGGAGCGATGCTGCGCGTGAACGGGAGCACGCACAGCAGCATCAGCAGGAGGGCGCCGAGCATCAGCGGCCAGGCCATGTCGCGCCACCACTCGGCGTCGCGCTTGGCGGCGAGCATGAAGAGCACCGTGCCCGCGCCGATGCCGGCGAGTTGGCGCGCGAGGAAGTGCCAGCTCGGGTGCCCCGACTGCATGGCGACCATGGCGCTGGCACTGTAGAGCGTCGCCAGGCCGAACGCGAGCAGCGCGGCCGTACACATGATCAAAGCGCGCGCCTCGACGGTGGTGCGCCAGCGTTCGCGGGAGACAACGCCCGTTGTGGCACGGGGCATCGCGGTGGCGCTCACGGGAGCGCCTGCGCCAGATGGCGGAAGGCCTCGCCGCGCGCTTCGTAGTTGGTGAACATGTCGAAACTCGAACAGGCGGGGGCAAGCAGCACCGCGTCGCCCGGCGTGGCTGCCGCGCGCGCGCGATGCATCACGTACTCAAAGGACGATCCGCCCCGTTCGAGCGGCACGCGCCCCTGCAGGTCGTCTGCGATCAGCGGCTCGGCTTCGCCGAAGGCGATCACCAGCTTGGCGTGCGCCTTGAGCGGCTCGAGCAACGCCGTGTACGGCTCGCCCTTGTGCTTGCCGCCGAGCAGGACCACGGTGGGCCGGATCATGGCCTCGATGGCAACGCGCGCCGACGACACGTTGGTCGCCTTGGAGTCGTTGATCCACTGCACGCCGCCGGCGTCGGCCACGATCTCGAGCCGGTGCGGAAGACCGCGGAAGGACCGGACGGCGTCGGCGAGCACGGCCCGCGCCGTCTTCGTCTGGTGGGCAGGGTCGGCCACCATCACGGCGAGCAGGGCGGCCAGCGTGTTCTCCATATTGTGCCACCCCAGCAGCGGCAGGTCGTGCCGCCAGATCAGCGGCTCCTTGAACAGCATGAGCGCGTCGCGCGCGCCGTCGTAGTGCGCCGTGGTAAAGGCATCAAGCCGCGAGAAGGCCCAGCGCGTACCCGGATGACCCATCCCGAGCTCGAGGGCGCGCCGATCGTCGGCGTTGACCACCCAGCGCGAGGCGGGCGTCGCGTTGCGATACAGCAACGCCTTGTCGGCATAGTAGTCCTCCACCGTTGCGTAGCGGTCGAGGTGGTCGGGGCTCAGGTTCGTCAGCACGCCGACGTCCGGCTGCAGCCCGGGCGTGTCGTGCAACTGGAACGACGATATCTCGAGCGCTATCCAGTCCGGGCGCTCCCCAGCCAGCGCAACGTCGCTGAGCGCACGCCCGATATTGCCGGCGGCGACCGTCCGGTGCCCGAGCGCCGACAGCAAGTGCGCCGCCATCGCGGTCACGGTGCTCTTTCCATTGGTCCCGGTGACCGCGATGTACGGGACGCCGCGCAGCACGTGCAGGGCGACTTCGAGCTCGCCGACCACGGCCACGCCCGACTCGCATGCCGCGGCGAGGGGCAGGGCCTCGGGCGGTACCCCCGGACTCACCACGACCAGCGACGCCGCGCGGATGCGCGCCAGGTCGTGCCGGCCGCCCTCAGCCGCGATGCCCTCGGCGCGCAACGCAGCCACCGCCTGCGTCACGGCGTCACTGCTGCCGGCGTCGGAGGCGTAGACGCGCGCGCCTTCACGCGCGAGGAGCCGGGCGACAGCGACACCGCTGCGGCCCAGCCCGAGGACGGCGATCTCGCCGCGGGTCAGCGCCGCCTGGATCACCGCAGCTTCAGCGTGCTCAGCGCCAGGAAGGCGCAGAGAATGCCCAGAATCCAGAAGCGGACCACGACCTGTTGCTCTGGCCAGCCCGAGAGCTCGAAATGATGGTGAATCGGCGCTCGTCGGAAGACGCGGTTCTGCCGCGCATACTCCATCCCGTAGCGGCGTTTGCGCCACTTGAACACGCCGCGCTGCAGGATTACCGACGTGGTTTCGGCCACAAAGACCCCGCCGATGATGAGCACCAGGAACTCGCTCTTCAGCAGGATCGCCACCGCGCTCAGCGCGCCACCCAGCGCCAGCGACCCCGTGTCGCCCATGAAGACCTGCGCCGGGTTGCAGTTGTACCAGAGGAACCCGACGCACGCGCCGAAGACCGCCGAACAGAAGATCGTGAGCTCGCCGGAGCCGCGCAGGTAGAAGACGAGGAGCGCCTGGCTGGTGTCATAGCGCCCCATCACATAGGCGAAGATGGCAAACGTCGCCATGGCGATGGCCATGAGTCCCGCCGCGAGCCCGTCGAGCCCGTCGGTCAGGTTCACCGCGTTGCTGGTGCCCGTCATCACGAACGTGACGAATGCCACGTACAGGAGGCCGAAGGTCGGGACGATGAGCAGGTACTTGTAGAATGGCAGCGTCGTGGACGCGCCCGGCAGGCTGCTGATGGGGAACTGCCACAGGTACATGCCCAGCGCGAAGCCGATGGTCACCTGCCCCGCCAGCTTCCACCGCTCCACGAGCCCGGTGTTCTCCTTGCCTTCGCGCTTCTGCCTGAGCTTCAGGTAGTCGTCGAGGAAGCCGATGCCTCCCATCCAGAGCGTGACGATCAGCGCGATCCAGACGTACTTGTTGTTCAGCCGCATCCACAGCAGCGTCGGCAGCAGCGTCGCCACGAGGATGATCAGCCCGCCCATGGTGGGCGTGGTCCCCTTGCCGGCATGCGAGTCGGGCGTCCCCTGCCGCACCACCTGGTGCAGCGCCATGTGGCGCAGCCGGTCGATGATGATGGGGCCGAAGATGAACGACACGAGCAGCGCCGTCACCGCCGCTCCCGCCGCGCGGAACGAGATGTACCGGACGACGTTCAGCGGACTGAGGTGGTCGCGCAGCGGATAGAGGAGCTCGTACAGCATTATGAGAAGGAGGCCCAGGACTGCAGGTGGGGGAGCAATCGCTCCAGCCGCACGCCGCGCGATGCCTTCAGCAAGATCGCGGCGTCCGGTTGGAGCCTCTGCTTGAGGACTGGCCACAGGTCGTCCACGTCACCGGCCGTGACGACGCGCGGGTCCCCCGCTCCCTCGGCGGCGAGGGCTGGCTGGAATTCGCCGATCCCGGCCACCACGTCGGCGCCGCTCGCCAGCGCGACGCGCGCGATGTCGCGATGCAGTTGGGCCGCCGTCGGCCCGAGTTCGCGCATCGTGCCGAGGACGGCCACGCGCTGGCGTCCGGTCCCAACCGCGGCCAGCAGCGCGAGCGCCGCCCGCGTCGAACCCGGGTTGGCATTGTAGGCATCGTTGAGCAGGATCGCCCGGCCCAGCGGCTCCACCGACGATCGCATGGGCGGCTGCGGCATGGACGCGATCCCGCGCGCGACGTCAGCCACCGCCATGCCGAACTCGCGCGCGGTCGCCAGCGCCAGCATGGCGTTGCGCAGGTTGTGCGCGCCACGCAGCGGCACCTCCACCCGCACGCCGTCCAGCTGCAGCCAGCCCGTGCCGTCGGCGTTGAGGCCGTGTTCGCCCGCCGCCACGTCGCCGACGCCGAGTCCGGCACTGACCACCCGACGCGCGCGGCGGCCCGCTTCGGCGATGAGTCCGGCTTCGTCGGCCGGAACGACGGCGAGGTCCACACCATCAAGGAGCGACGCTTCCTCGGCCAGCACGCCGGCTATGTCACCGAATCCCTCGAGGTGCTCCTCCTGCACGCAGGTGACCACCGCGACGTCGGGCGCGACGATGGCGCGCAGCAGTGCAATCTCGCCAGGCACGTTGGTGCCCACCTCGATCACCGCGCAGTCTGCCCCCTGCGGGAGTGCAAGCAGGGTGAGGGGCGTGCCGACCTGGTTGTTGAGATTGCCCGTCGTCGCGTGCACGTGGTGCCGCGCGCCGAGGGCCGCCTTCAGCAGCTCCTTGGTTGAGGTCTTTCCGTTGGAGCCGCCAACGGCCACCACCGGCAGGGTCCACGCCGCACGATAGAAATGCCCGAGCGCCCCAAGCGCGTGCAGCGTGTCGTCCACCGTGAAGGCGGGAACGCCAAGTCCCGCGACGCGCGAGGCGTCGCGCACCACGAGCGCGGCCGCACCGGCGGTCACCGCGTCGCGCAGGAAGTCGTGCGCGTCAAAGCGCTCGCCCGCGAGCGCGACGAACAGGTCGCCCGGTTGGAGCGTGCGCGTGTCCGTGGCCACGGCGCGCAACGCACGGTCCGTGCCGCCAAAGGCCGGCTGGCCGAGCGCCTGCGCCACCCGCGCGAGGGTCCAGAACTCGTGATGCATGCGCTACCCGGTCCCCAGCAGGCCACGCACGATGGCCGCTTCATCGAATGGATACGACGTCGTCCCGCGGATTTGATAGGTCTCGTGTCCCTTGCCCGCCAGCAGCACGACGTCGCGCGACGGATCGGCCATGGCGATGGCGGCGGCGATGGCGGTGCGGCGGTCCTCGATGCGCTCGTAGCCGCCGGCCGGCAGCGCCGCGCAGATGTCGTCGAGGATGCGCTCCGGATCCTCCGTGCGCGGATTGTCGCTCGTCACCACCACGGCGTCGGCCAGGCGGTGCGCGACCTCGGCCATCATGGGGCGCTTGCCTTTGTCGCGGTCGCCGCCGCACCCGAACAGCACGATCAACCGCGCGGGCGTGAAGGGACGCAGCGCGAGCAGGGCGCGCTCGAGCGCGTCGGGCGTGTGCGCGTAGTCGCGCAGCACGATGGGATGTTCACTCAGGATCTCCAGCCGGCCCGGCACCTGCGGCAGCGTCCCCAGCCGGTCGGCCACCGTCACGACGTCGAGGCCGACGGCGATGGCGGCCGCGGCAGCGGCCAGCGCGTTGGCCACGTTGAAATCGCCGATGAGCGGCAGCGCCACCTCCGCGCGGTGGGCGCCGTGCACCAGTGTCCACCGGCTGCCGCGCGGATGATACGTCACTCCCTCGGCGCGCACGTCGGCGCCGGCTGCCTGCACGGCGAATGTCAGATGCCGCGGCGTGGTTGGGAGCTGCTTCCACGCGGAGTCATCGGCGTTGGACACCAGCACGCCCTCACCCGTGAGGCAGCCGACGAGCAGCGCCTTGGCCCGGAAGTAGGCCTCGAAGGACTGGTGGTAGTCGAGATGATCGCGCGTCAAGTTGGTGAAGACGGCGGCGGCGAAGCGCAGCCCCTCCACGCGCCCTTGGTCGAGCGCGTGCGACGACGCTTCCATCGCCACCGACTTCACGCCAGCGTCTACGAGCGCACGCAGCAGGCGCTGCAACTCGATGGGACCGGGCGTGGTGAGACCACCGCCGCCCGGCAGCGGCTCGCCCGCGCTACCCACGAGCACGCCCAGCGTGCCGATGCTGGCCGCGCAAGCGCCGGGCCCGTCCAGCAGGTGGCGAAGCATCCCGACGGTGGTGGTCTTGCCGTTGGTGCCGGTCACTCCGACCAGGCGGAGACGCGACGCCGGCTCGTGATAGTAGGCGGTGGCGACGACAGCGGCGGCACGGCGGCCATCGCGCACGAGCAACGCGGGCAGCGATGTCGCCGAGGCCTCCTCGACGATCGCCAGCGCAGCGCCGGCCTGCGCCGCCGCATCGAGGAAGGCATGCCCATCGCGCTGCGTGCCGCGGACGGCCACGAAAGCGCCGCCGCGCACAACGGCGCGCGAATCGTCGGTGAGGCCGGCGATGCGCTCCGGCAGCACGCCCTGGCGCCCGGCGAGCAGGCCGGCGTTGTCGAGGGCCTGCGCGAGCGGCGCGACCGATCCGCGGCGGCTCATGGCGCCACCATCACGGTCACGCGGCTCCCCGCCGGGGCCACCGCGCCGGCCGTCGGCCATTGCGCCGCGTGGTCGCCGCTGGTGAATACCACGCGGAATCCGGCGCGGTGCAGGGCGCGCGCCGCGGCGCGGCGCGAAAGCCCCATCACCTGCGGCACGGCGCGCGCGCCGGCCACCACCGGCGACACGCGGATCGGCTGTCCGAGTGACACCTCGTACGGCACGCTGCCGGCGCTCTCCGACACGACGACGTCCTCGGCGACGTCGCGCACCGGCTCCTCGGGCGGCGGTGCGGCGGCGACGCGCGGCGGCGCGCTGGCGAGGCCGTGGCGATCGAGCGCCGCATCGCGCGCCGCAATCGCCGCCTCGAGCACCGTCCTGGATACCGGCGCCGCGGCCTTGCCGCCATAGATGCTCTTTCGCGGGCTGTCGATCTTCACGAGGATGACGATCTGCGGCGCCTCGGCCGGGAACATCCCGACGAAGCTCGCGGTGTATTCACCCTTCACGTAGCGCTTGTTGCGCGCCACCTTGGCCGTACCGGTCTTTCCGGCGACGTCGAACGTGGCGAGCGAGGTGCCCACCGCGGTGCCGCTGTCGAGTACGCCCTGCAGCAGGCCGCGCATCATCCGCGCCGTTCCGGGCGACATCAGCCGCCGCACGATGCGGCGCTCGTGACGGTAGACCACCGTGCCGTCCGGGGCGCGCACCTCGCGCACGAGCGCCGGCTGCAGCAGCTCGCCGCCGTTCGCGATGGCCGCATACGCCGCCGCAAGCTGCAGCGGCGTAACGAGGATCTCGTAGCCCATCGCCAGCGATGCCGACGTTTTCTCGGACCACTGCGCCGGCAGTGACAGTCGGCCCGGCGACTCCGACGGATACGTGGTGCCCGTGGGCGCGCCGAAGCCCGCGTCGCGCATCAGCTCGTACTGTTCGCGCGGCGTCATCCGCTGGGCGAACTGGATGATGCCGATGTTGGACGAGAAGCGGATCACGTCGGCGAGCGTGAAGGACGCCCCCTTGTGGTCGTCTTCGATGATGCGCCCGTCGAGGTTCCACGTGCCGCCGTAGGTGTTCACGACCTCGTCCACGCGGGCGCGCCCGTGGTCGAGCAGCCACGTCGCGATGAACGGCTTGAGCGTGGAGCCGGGCTCGTAGGGCTCGGTGAGCGCGGTGGCCGCCGTGGACCGCGGGTCGGCGCGCCGGCTGGCCATCGCGCGCACCTCGCCGGTCTGCGCGTCGAGGACCACGATGTCGCCGCCTGCCGCGTCCTGCGCCGCCACCGCGTCGTTGAGCGCGCGCTCGGTGATGTCCTGCAGGCCGGCATTGATGGTGAGCGTCACGCTGTGTCCTGGGCGCGCGGCCGCGCCATCCTCCGAGGGCGACGCGAAGCGGCGTCCCTTGCTGTCGCGCAGGAGCGTCTCGTGTCCTGCCCGCCCGCGCAGCAGGGCGTCGAGCGCGAGTTCCACGCCGTCCACCGGCACGCTGCCGTCGGCCGTGCGGCCGATGATGCGGCGCAGGCCGTCCGACGGCGGCGCCACGCGGTTGAGCACCGGCTCCGGATGCACGCCGCGCGTGGCGGTGATCGCCGCGACGTCGGTGGGCAGGAAGAGCCCGGGAATCTCGACCCACTTCAGCGTCGTGTCGGTGGCCCGCGCCACCCAGGACTCGGCGATGCCGGCGCGCCGCATGCGCGTGCCGAGCTGCGCCGGGTTGCGCACCTCCCGCGGGGCGACGCGCAGGCGCACCATCTCGCGGCTCTCGACGAGCACGGCGCCGCCGGCGTCGCGAATGGCGCCGCGCGGCGCGGGGAGCGGCGCGGCCGCCACCTGCTGGTCGCGCGCGCGCGCGCGCCACTGCGCCCCGTCGAGCAGCTGCACCTGGGCCGCGCGGACGATCACCGCCAGCGCGAAGAACGCGAGGGCGGCGTGGATCAGGCGCGGGCGGTCAGCGAACAGCGACACGGGGCGAGCGGCGCAGGGTGACGACGAGACTGTCGCCGGGGACGCGCATGTGGAGTCGCTCTTCCGCCACGCGCCCCAGCCGCTCCATGCTGATGGCGGTGCGGATGTCGCCGTCCAGCTTGGCCCGCTGCGCCGCCAGCGCGGTGCGGCGCGTTTCGAGCTGCTCGATGGCGCGCGCGCGCGTCACGCCCGCGCTGCGCCGCCAGACGACGCCGGTGGTGAGCACGACGAATCCCACAAGCGCCAGAAAGACCACGGTGCGCCCACGCATCTCAACCCTCCCGTCGAAACGCGCGCAGGTGCGCGCTGCGGGCGCGCACGTTGTGCGCCACCTCGGCGTCGGCCGCGGTGATCGGCTTGCGGGTCAGCAGGATGCCCAGCGGGCGGCCTCGACAGGTGCACATGGGTTGCCTGGGCGGACAGACGCACGACGACGACCACTCGCGGAAGGCCAGCTTCACGAGCCGGTCTTCCCCCGAGTGGTAGGCGATCACTGCAAGGACGCCCCGCGGGGTGAGTCGGTCACGCAACACCGGCAACGCCCGCGCCAGCCCGCCCAATTCGTCGTTCACGGCGATCCGGACGGCCTGGAAGAGCCGGGCGAAATCACCCGGCCCGCTGCGCGGGCCGAGCACGGCGCGAATGGCACCTACCAGGTCGTCGCTGATGGCGAATGGGCGGTGCTCGCGGCGGTGCGCCACCTCCCGCGCGAGCCGTCCCCCTTTGGATTCGTCGCCGTACTCCCTGAAGGCGCGCGTCAGCTCGGCGACGTCGGCGTGGTTGAGGAAGTCGGCGGCGGAGGACCAAGGGGCAGACGGCGGACGGCGGACGGCGGACGGCGGACCGGTGTCAGCCGCCGCCTGCCCCCCTTGCGTTCTCTCGTCTGCCGTCGGCCGGCCGCCTTCTGCCGTCGCGCGCGACGCGTGCCCATCCATCGCTCCACCAAGCGGCGCGCCTTCCCGAAACGAGAACCCCCGCGCGTCATCGTCGATCTGGTGCGACGACACGCCGAGGTCGAGCAGAATGGCGTCGAAGACGGCGTCTGGCGGCAGCAGGGCGTCGACATCGGCGTAGTTGCCGCTCACGGTGCGGAAGCGATGTGCGGTGATGGCCGACTGCAGACGTTGTGACGCCTCGGCAATTGCCGCCGGATCGCGATCAATGCCGGTGACGTCCATGCCGGCCTCGAGCATCGCCGCACTGTGCCCTCCCCCGCCCAGCGTGCCATCGAGTGCGCGCGACGCACCGGCGAAGAGGGCGAGAATCTCCTCGACCAGCACCGGCGCGTGGTACGCAGAATCGAAGCGGGTGGTCACAAGGGAAAGGTGGCGGAAGGCGTATTATAGAGACGATGGAGTCAACTCGGTCGAAACGGCGTGCCAGCCTTCGCGCGCGAGCGCGCGCCCGCCCGCCCGCGCCCGTGCGAGACCATAGACGCAGAACGGGCGGCCAAGGCCGCCCGTCTGTTGCTTCTCTGTTGTCTCTCTGTTCTCTGCCCCTTAGGGCTTGCAGTATGCTTTCGTCATCTGGTCCGCGCCGGTCATGACCTGCGGCACCACGGGCATTAGCTGCGCCACCGCGTCCGGGGCGAAACGGCCACCCGCCGGCAGATTGATGTTCGCTGTCATGATGTACTCGGCGGCCATCTTGGCGAGTTCGCAAGACTTCGTCTTGGGCGCATCGCTGTACGCCGCCATGGCGATCTGCAGCGAGGCGACGCCGAGAATGAACTTCGCCTGGTTCTTGTTCTCCGCGACCGTCAGCGTCGAGTCGGCAAAGTTCATCCACGGCACCACCGACTGATTCGCGCTGATCGCCGCCTGATAGTCCTCGGACAACTTTGACTGTTGCGCCTTGTTCAGGGCGTCCTGCGCCGGCTTAAGCAGGCGGTTTCCCACGCGGAGTGCGTAGACGCCGATCGTCTGGTTGTCGTCGCCTGCTGCCTTGGCAAGGCGAAGCCACACGAACGTGCTGTCCGTTTGTCGCATTTCGTCGAAGCTGCGCGCCACCATCGTGCGGATGCCAGGCGCCTTGGGATTCAGCTCCAGGATCTTGCGGAACGTCGCAATGGCCTCCGTCTGCTGTCCCATGTCCAGTTGCTTCTGTCCCAGCATGCCGAGGAAGACCGCGTTCGTTGGGAACTTCGCGACCGCACGCGCCGCCATCTCGGCGGCCTTCGCTGCGGCGCTATCCTTCTCGTACCCTCTCACCATCTTGTCGAAGAAGGTCGAATCGGCCAGCGAAGTGTCGATCTTGACCATTTCCTCGCCCAGCGCGGTACCGTTCTTGTTGTCGCCCGAGTTCATGTAAACCTTGAAGCCGAGTAGCATCAACCGCACGTCGCCCGGATTGTCCTTGATCGCCTGCGCGATGACCGGCTTCGCCAACTCCCACTTCTGTGCCGCCCCCAGCGAGTTGACGACGTCCTCGACCATCCGGGTATTGGCCGGATCGGTGGCGAGCAGCCGAACCAGCATGTCGGTCGAGCTCTGATCGTCGCCCTTGTCCTTGTACGCCTGCGCCGCATAGGCCAGCGCAACCTTGGACTTGGGATCGTACTTCAGGACCTCGAGCGACACGGCGAGGATCGAATCGGGCGGCTGCTTGAACCCCGCGCGAACGTTCAGCTCGCAGAGGCGCGCGAGCGTCGCCTGCGGATAGGCCGCCACGCCGGCGCGCGCCGAGGCGATCGCCTCGGCCGGCTTGTTGTCGCGGCCCTGCATGTTGCACTTCTTTTCGAAGTCAATCTGCTTGCGGGCATCCTGCAGACTCCTCGACAGCGCCGACGCCGCACGGGCCAGCCGGTCGCCCTCGGCCGGCGGCAGCGGCTGCGTCAACCCGGCGTCGCGCGTCAGCGTCAGGCTCGCATTGATGATAAAGCCCGTGGCCGTCTTCTCGACGGTCCCTTCGACGTACTCGTCGGTCCGGAGCAGCTTCGCGAGACTGCCGAGGTCGCCGGACGAGAGCGCCTCGTCATACGGATAGCCCGACTGCTCGACCACGGTCTTATAGTCGGCCGATGAGATCACGGTCAGCATGCGGAACGGGATGTCCGCGTTGAAGCGGCTGCGCAGTTCCTCGGAGGCCTGCACCGAGAGCTTCTTGTCGCTGCTCCGCAGCGTGCCGACGACCAGACGGGGGGCATTCGGGTTCGGGGTGCGGGTCGCCTGTGCGGACGCCACAGGGGCGACGCCCACCATCAGGACCGTTGCCGCCACCATCGAACGAGCGTAGCCAATCCGTGCCTTCACAGTCATCTCCTCCGAACGTTGAATCCTCATACCCGGCCGGAGCCAATGCGGTCCCAGAGCGGGCTCCAGACAGCAACCAGTGGGCGAAGAGGGACTCGAACCCCCGACTCCCTGCGTGTAAGGCAGGTGCTCTAACCAGCTGAGCTATTCGCCCTGAGCACCCCGCCCGTGCCGATGCTACCGTGCGAGGATGGCCCGAGGCACGAGCACGCAGTAGCCCAGCACAAGCAGGATGGGGGCGATCGTCTCGCCCCCGCGCGCGAGGTCAACGTAGCCGAGAACGAGCGTCAGCAACGCCGCCGTCCACCACATCACCGCGCCGGATACCCGCCGGTCCTGTGCGTTCGCCATAAGCGCTTGAGGTTATTCCAGTTGGGCGATGGTGTCAAGCAATTCCCCAAAGGGGAGCGTATACCATAATCGAAACCTAATGCGGCCGCGCGCCCCCGTCACCGTCCTCGCCCAGCAGCGCCGCCAGAGCACTCGCTCGTTCCCGCTCGGCCTGCGCCACGTCGGCCGCCCGCATTGCCTCGAGCCGGCGCCGGTTGCGCCGTCGCCGCACGATCCAGAGCGGACCGATCATGAGCATCACGAAGACGGCCCCAAGACTCACATCCGTCACGAGGGCGAGGCCGCCATATCGGCGGCGCGTCGCCTTCTGCCAGTGTGCTTCGAAACCGCCGAGCGTCATCCCGAATGCCTGCCGCACGGCCCGTTCGAGCGAGCGCTCCCGCTCCCAGTATCCGAAGAACAGCGAGAGTCCCCGCACGCGGTCGAGCGCCGCGAGTTCCGCCACGGCGCGATACGAGAAGGCGTACGCGGCTTGGGCCGTCCCAGACCCGCGCTGGAACGACGAGTCGAGGCCTGCAAACGTCGGCAGCCGCCCGAAGGCGATGGCGAGGGAGAAGTTGGTCGCGAGGACCTCGTCGCGCCCCCACTCGCCCGCCGCATACGACGCGTACCCTTCATCGAACCAGCGTGGAGGCAGGTCGCCGAGGAATTCGTGCAACGCGAGATGGGCGAGCTCGTGGCGGAGCACTTCCAGGGCATCGCCCCCCTTCCCGCCGCGATGCCCGTGCAGCACGATGCGGCGCTCCAGGGGAAAGGCGAAGGCCTGCCCCCACTCCGGCGCGCCGTCGCCCACCCAGCGGCGGAACGTCGCGTCGTTGGGCGCCACCCAGATGGCCACGCGCACGCGGGGACGCGGGAGGCCCGGGAACGAGTCGCGTGCCTCTGCCGACGCGGCGAGCGAGGCGGCAAGCCGGGCATCGGTGGGCGCGTAGTGCACCGTGAACCGGCCGCGCTCCAGGCGGCGCAGGCCCTCCTCGTCCCCCTGCGGAACCGCGCGCGCGAACGCCGGCAACGCGGCGAGCGCGCAAGCCGCCAGCGCGAGCGCGCAGAGGCCCGCCGCCGCGCGCCGCCGAGTCACGGGATGCGTGGCGGTTCCCCGCCCGCCTCCACCGTTGCCAGCACCTCGGCGCAGCGCTTGCCCCACGGATTGAACCTGTTGGTGGCGTGCCCGGTGCGCCACGCCTCCCTGGCCGCGTCAAGCTCGCCGTTGTACCAGTGCGCGCGGCCGAGCTCGTAGTACGCCTCGATGAGGTTGGGGCCCAGGGTGAGCGTCTTGCGGAAGAAGCTCTGCGCATCCTCGAACATCTCGCGCTCGAGGTAGACCAGCCCGAGATAGAAATGGGCGTACAGCGTCGCCTTCTTGTCGTTGTCGAGCCGGATGGCCCTGGACAGATGCTCGATGGCCTCGCCGAAGATCCGCTTCTTGAGGCAGATGTAGCCGACGTTGATGCGGGCGAGCGCGTTCGCCGGCTGCCGCATCAGCACCTTCTGGAAGTTCATCAGCGCCTCGTCGTACTTTTCCTGCAGCATCTGCGCCCAGCCCAGCAGCGCTTCGCTCTGCGGGTCATCCGGCGAGAGCTCCAGCGCTCGCTTGAGCGCGGCTTCGGCCGCCTCGTAGTCGCCGAGCGAGAGCCGGCTCCATCCCTTCTCGATGAACGTGGACGCACCGATGTGGTCGGCATGGACCACCGGCCTCTCTCCGCTGAACTCGGGCGCGTTCGTGGCGGCCTCGGCCTGCTGCGCCTTGAACTTGTCCACGAGCCGTTTGACGTCGTCCTTGAGCGCCCCCATCTCGGCCAGCGCCGCAGTGAGATCGGCGACCGCTTGTTCCAGCGTCCGGAAGAGCCCGATGATCTCCTGGCGCGTCGCGTCGCGATCGCCGGCCGCGAGCCCGGCGTCGAGCCTCCTCTCGATGGCCGCATACTGCGCGGTCAGCGATTCCATTGACGGAACGGTCACGCGTCCCTCCGCACCATCTCGAGGTTCGCCTGCAGGTGCGAGTCCGTTGGATCCAGCGCGAGCGCCGCCTCCCAGCACCGGATGGCCTCGCTCCGCTCGTCGCGCTTGAGGCGGATGTGGCCAAGCTTGCGCCAGACATCGGGCCCGAGCCGTTCGTTGAACTTCACGGCGCGCAGGTACGATTCGAGCGCGTCGTCGAGCTGCCCGCTGCGATAGCAGAGGTCGCCGAGGTTCTTGTGCAGCTGCGGCAGCCCGGCGTCCTCGTGCAGCCCGTTCTCCACCGCCACCCTTGCCTCGTCCATGCGACCCTTCTCCGCCAGCGCGACCGCGAGGTTGTTGAAGAGCGTGGCTGAATGCGGATGCGTCTGCGTGCCCTCGGTGAGCAGCGAGATGGCCTTGTCGAGATGCCCGCCCAGCGCTGCGGCAAGCGCCGCATAGTGGAACCAGACCGCCGCTGGAGCGCGCTTGCCGAAGAGCGGCCGCGCTTCCATGAGCGCGGCGTCCGCCTGCGTGGCATCGCCGGCGCGCAGGTGCAGCACAGCCAGCCCCATGAGGACGCGCGGATCCTGGCCGCCACCGCGTTTTACCGCTTCGTCGAGCGCCTGGCGCGCCTCGTCCACGCGCCCCAGCTGCTCGAGGGCAAGCGCGAGGTTGTGGAAGACCGCCGGCTTGGCTTGCCGCGACGACGCCACTTCCTGGTACTCCGTGACGGCCTCGGTGAACCCACCCTGCCGCGCGTGGACCAGCCCGAGGTAGAAGCGCGCCGCCGTGTCGATGGGACGGAGGTCGAGCACGCGGCGGAACTCGCGCACGCTCTCGTCCAGCATCCCCGCCTTGTAGAACGCGAGGCCGAGATTCCGGTGCTCCTCCACGCGCGCGTCCGGAGCGCCGGGATCGGTGGCCTTGGCGGTCTTGCCCACGCGATGCAGGAAGCCGGCCGTCACCAGCCCATAGAGCGCCTTGCCGACCTCGAACTCCACCATGCCGGTCTCGTCCACGAGCGCCGCGACGTCGCGCCGTCCGTCGATGAGCGGCACGATCGTCTCCTGCTCCCGGGTGAGCACCGCGCCGCTGTCGGCCAGCCGCTTGCGGTCGATCTCGAAGACGATGTCGAAGCCGGAGATCTTCTTCTCGATCAGGCTCCATTCGTCCACTCGGCGCGCGCCCTCGAGGAGGAGCGACTCGGGATTGATGGAAACGACGAAGTCCTGCTCTTCGGGACGGATGCCCGCCTCGAAGTTGAACGTGCCCTGCGTCCACGTGAACAGGAAGTAGACCGCTTCCTCGATCTGCAGGCGGATCTGCCCGTGCAGGTCGTCGCGCGTGATGCTGCGGCGGTCCACGAGGATCTCGCCGAGGCGCTTGTCCCGCTCGTGCGCCTGCGCGGCGATGCCTTCCTCCAGCTGCGCCTGCGTGATGACGCCGCTCTTCATCAGGATGTCGCCGAGGCGATCGCGGCGGTTCACGATGGCGGCGTACGAGATCTTGCCCTTGTCGAAGTAGATCGAGCCGAAGTTGTTGCGGTGGGTGACCGACAGGCAGCCGGTCTTCTTGCCCATCGAGAGCAATTGCAGGACGTCGGGGAGGCTCGCTTCCTTGAGGCTGCCGCGGATGGCCATCAGCGCATCTCCTCAATGAGCCGCGCGCTGGCGTCGGGCCAGTCGAACACGACCCGCTCTTGGTCGAGGAACGGGTCGCCGGCGGGGACCGCCGCCGGGAGGCGCGGCGGCCGCGGCTCCACAAAGGGCCCGCCCAGTTCGGCGCGCACGAACTCGGGCGTGAGCGGCTTGCCGTGCAGGTCCGCGGCGGCGGCGAGCCGCGTGACGACGCCGATGATTTCGCGCACGCTTTGCACGGGACGCTCGCCGAGCAATTCGAGCACGTCCGCGTCGGCGGCGCGCCCTGCCGCGGCGAGGAAGCGCGCAAAGAGCCGCTCGCGTAGCCTGCGGTCGGGCGACTGGATGGGGACGACCAGCCCGCCCTCGAACCGCGAGCGCAGGCGCGCCTCGAGGGCGGTGATGTCGGCCGGCACACGGTCGCTGGTAAGCACCACCTGCTTGCCGCCCTCGATCATCGCGTTGAAGACGCCGAAGAACTCCTCCTGCGTGCGCTCCTTGCCGCCGAGGAATTGGATGTCGTCGACGATCAGCGCGGACGCCGAGCGATAGCGCGCGCGCCAGCGGTCTACGTTGCCGGTGTGCACCGCGTCGATGAGTTCGTCCACCAGTTGCTGAGAGTTGACGTACGCCACGGCGCCCGCCGCACGGCCCTGCGGCATGAGCGCGTTGCCGATGGCGTTGGCGAGGTGCGTCTTGCCCACGCCGCTCGGGCCGTAGAACACGAGCGGGTTGTAGCGACGCGCCGGTTCGGCGACCACCGCGTCGGCGGCGTGGACAGCGAGCTGGTTCGAGGCCCCCACCTCGAACGCGTCGCGGACGAACGCGGGGCTCGGTCCCTTGGCGGGCGGCTCCCCCGCCAGCGCGTGCTCCACCAGGTCCTCGGCCTCGGGCATCCGCTCGGGGTCACGAAAGACCACGTGGCCGACGAGCGAGGAATCCACCTGCCGCGCCTGCCGCTCGAGGTTGCGCAGGTGCTCCACCGCGGCGGTGAACGTCGCGGTGAGCCCGGCCACGTCGGGCGCGCGCGGGAGCTCCAGCGCCCGCTCGAGCACCGCGGTGCGGAAGCCCTCCGCCTGCCAGTGGGCGATGGCTTCGCGCAGGCGCCCGCGCCACGACTCGACCTGCTGCTGCACCACCACCTGTACGTCGCTGAGGAAGCTGTCGAACTCGCCCGCGTCGAACTGCGGCGCCGGCCGGTGCTGCCGCGTGGCGATGGGCGCGAGCGCCGCGCGCAGCTCGTCGATGTCACGGTACTCGCGCGCGGCCAAGTCCTGCACCACGTCGGGCGTGAGCTCAAGCCCTTCCTCGGTGGCCATGCGCTGCAGCATGACGGCGCGCGTCTCGTAGTCGGGCGCCGCGACGTCGACGAGCAGTCCCTGCGACAGCGTCTTCGAGAGCGCGACCTCCACCTCGGCGATGCCGGACGGCAGGCGGTCGGCGACCAGCACCACCTGCGCGTTGCGCTCGACGAGCGTGTCGATGACGTGCGCCAGCGCCAACTGCGCGGACGGATGCCCCTCGAGCGCGTGCACGTTGTCGAGCAGGAGCATCCCGGCTTGCGCGTACGACCCGAGAAAGGCATCGGCGGACCCGGCGGCGAGGGACACCGCATAGCCGGCCACGAAGTGCGCGCCGTCCTCGCGACGCACCTCGAGCTCGGGCCACAGGGCGGTTGCAAGGTCGGCCACCGCCCCGAGCAAGTGCGACTTGCCGAGGCCATGCGCGCCGTAGATGAACAGCGGGTTGTACGTCGAGCCGGGCGACTCCGCGACCGCGCGCGCCGCCGCCGCCGCGAGACGGTTGTTCGCCCCCACGACATAGCGGTCGAAGGTCTCGCGCGACTCGCTCATCTAATCAGCCCTTCGACGTGCCGAGGCGGCGCAGCACGAGGTCGGAAATGGAGCGCAGCGTCTCGAAGACCCCGGCCCCGTGCAGGGCGTCGGCCGCGAAGGACGGCACGCCGCGGAAGTTGAGCGCATCCTCGAGTGCCGGAACCGGCAGCAGCAGGTCCGGCGGGAGGTCCCGCTTGTTGTACTGCAACACCAGCGGCACGCTGCGCGCGTCCACGCCGTGCTCGGCGAGGTTGGCGTGCAGGTCCTGCAGGCTTTCGATGTTTTCTTCGAGCTGGCGGGACTGGCTGTCCGCCACGAAGACGACGCCGTCGGCGCCCTGCAGCACGAGCCGGCGCGTGGTCTGATAGTACACCTGTCCAGGGACCGTGTAGAGCTGGAACCGCGTGGTGAAGCCGGAGATGGTCCCAAGGTCAAGCGGGAGGAAGTCGAAGAAGAGCGTGCGGTCGGTCTGCGTCGCCAGCGACACCATCTGCCCTTTCCGGTCGGAAGGGACCTGGCTGTAAATGTAATGCAGGTTCGTCGTCTTTCCGGACCGTCCCGGCCCGTAATAGACGATCTTGCACGTGATTTCGCGGGTGGCGTAGTTGACCAGGCTCATGGGGACGAGACAGAGGCAGGAGACATCGGACTACGCCCGCCCAAACAGCTGGGCAAGGTTGCGGTTGAGGTCGCGCTCGAAATTCTCCGCCATGGCGGGCGGCCCGTCGGTGGGCAGGGCTGGAGCCGAAGCCGCCACCCGCGCCTGGAATTCCTCGAGAAACAGCTGCACCAGCCCCAGCGAACTCTCGCGATCGAACACTGCCAGCAGCAAGAGGGTGCCGGATGTCGCGGCGATGGCCCCGAGGAAGATCTGCCGGTCGCGCCCCATGTAGTGCAGGGCGGTGAATGGCTTGCCCTCGAGCTCCCGGCCGAGCTCCGTGGAGGTGGCGTGGATTGCGGACGCGAGCGCGCACGCCGTCATCACGTCCACCGACCGCGCAAATCCGTACTGCCCAAGCACCTGCCCGCTGGGATGCATCAGCACGGCGATCTCGACGCGGGCATCGTCCACGAACTGCTTGAGCGGTGTCTCCACCCAGCTGGCGACGACGGCGAGCCTCATGGCAGCCGCTCCGCGGCGCGCAGCAGCTCCACGCGCAGGAGGCCGACGTTGACGCGCGACTCGCAGACGACCACGAGCACCAGGTCCGTTCCGCCCGCCGTGCAGACCCTGCCGTGCTCCGCCGTGAGCTCGAGGAAGCTCGTTGCGCCGAAGCCGGCGGCGGCGGCGGAGCGGCGGGCCTTGCGATAGAGCGACGCGGCGAGCGCCGCGAAGGCGTTGCCGTTCACGCCGATCTGCAGCGTGGACTCGACGATGATGCCGTCGTCGAGCCCCACGACCATCGCCCCCAGCACGCCGCGATGCCGGATGAACGACTCGGTGAGGGCCGCGAACGGCGAGCTCATCGCGTTCCCTCCATCCACGCCGCGGCGCGCTCCACGGCGCGGTCGAGGACGCGGCGCACGAAGCCAAGCGGTGTCGGGCGCGCGGCCGCCACGAGCGCCACGCCGTCCTGGCTGGGGGCCATCGCCACCGACGCCGCCTCCGTCTCGAAGATGATCTGGCGCCACGCACCGAGCCCGAGGTGCCGCATCGCGCGTCCCGCTTCGTCGCTCACGCCCGACAGCTGCGCCCCGATGATGGCCGCGAGGTCGCGCCCGTCGGCGGAGACATACCGGCCCGCCAGCACGAGGCCGTCACCGTCGAGCAGGAGCGCGGCGCTGCGCTGCCCCTCGAGCAGGTCGTCGAAGAGCGCGCCGGCGTCCGCTTCGGAACGCCGCATCGTCGCCGGGAACCCAATTGTGGCGTGACGCGACACCTGCAACGTGGCGCGTTCCGGCGAACCGTCCCGCTCAGCAAGCGCCGCCTGCACGGTCTGAAGCGCCGCGGGGAGCGACCCGTCGTCGGGACTGGCGGCGAGCGCCGCCCCCAGGTGCGCGGCGGCCTCTTCGAGGCGCCCGAGCTGGAAGCAGATGAAGCCCAATCCCTTGCGCGCACCGGGATCGCCGGGCGCGAGACGCAGCACGGTCTCCCATTCCACGATCGCGCGCCCGAGATCGCCGCGATCCACCGACACGCGCGCCACGAGGTCATGGGCATCCGCGCGCTCCGGATGCCGCTCCGCCCCGCGCAGCGCCACGCGCAGCGCCACGTCGAGCTCACCGCGACGGCGCAGCGACTCGCCGAGGGCGACGAAGGCCAGGCTCGCTGGATCGGCGGCCAGCGCCTCGCTGAGCGCGCGGATGTCGTCAGTTGCCACGGAGGACCTCCAGCGCCCGCTTCAACCGCTCCACCGCGTCAACGCCGTCGCGCACGGCCGGCGCGTCCCGGTCCGTCGCATGCGACGCCAGATACTGCGTCCAGACACGCAGCGCGTCGTCGAGACGTCCGCCCGCTGCCGCGGCCAGTCCCTGCAGCACCAGCGCTCGCGCCGCCGCCCGGGGCTCCTCCGCGCCATCCCCGGAACGGTGCTCCATCGCGCGCGATCCCAGGTCCGCCGGGCGCAGCGACACGACGCCGGTGCTCAGCAGCCCGTACACGATCTTGGCAACGTCGAATTCGCTGCGCGCCAGTTCGACCGCCACGCGCCGGAGGTCGCGCTGGCCATCGATCATGGTCAGCACCTCCCACTCGCCCGGGAGGAGGTCAAGCTGGCCGGCGTGGTCATCGCCGGCGTCTGCGAACTCCGGCACGACGGCAAGGCTCGGCACGCGGTCGGCGATGCGCGACCACTCGTCGATGCGCCGCGCCGCCTCCATGAGCACCGACTCCGTGGAGACAGCGACGGACGGATTGTCAGGGAAGTCCGTCGGGCTCGCCTCCTCGAACCGGAAGTGCCCCTCGCGCCAGCTCATCAGCTCGAAGACCACGGCCTCCGCCTGGCGGCGAACGTACTGTTCCACGTCGCGCGTCGTGATGGCGCCCATCTCGATGAGGATCTCGCCGATGCGACGCCGGTCGCCGTGCCCGGCCTGCAGTTGGCGCGCCGCCGCCAGTTCGCCCTGCGTGATCTTGCCGGCCTTGAGCAGCATCTCGCCGAACGGATACGGGTTGCTGCGGATGGAGGCGTACGCGATGCGTCCGGCGTGGAACGCCACCACGCCCTCGTTGTCGCGCAGCTCCGACACCACGCGCAGCACGCCCGTCTTCCGGCTCAGGTCGAGCAGCTGGAAGACGTCATGGATGCCGAGCTCGCGGAGTGGGCCTTCGATGGCCATCAGCCCTCTCCCCCGGCGCGCCGGCCGAACACCTGCAGCAGGTCCTGCGCGGTGCGCATCTCGCGGCGGGCGCGCCGCGCAAACTCGCCCGCCGGCTCGAGGTCGATGACGCGCTGCCACGCCGCGATCGCGTCGCGGAAGCGCTTGTCGCCCGCCGCCAGCACGCCGTGGTAGAAGACGGCGCCCGCGTGCGTCGGGTCGAAGCGCAGCACGCGCGTGAACGCCGTGCGAGCGTCGCTGGCGCGCCCCATCGTGAGGAGCGTCTCGCCCAGCGCGATGAGCACCTCGAAGTTGTACGGGTCGCGCTGCAGCAGGTCCGCGAGGAGGTTCACGGCCTCCTGGGCGCGGCCGGTGACCCGCTTGAGGTTGGCCAGCTCGAGCGTCGCCTCGGCGTAGGTCGGCACCGTGTCGAGCGCCGTCACGAGCTCGCGCTCCGCCTCCTCCCACGCCGACTTGCGCACGAGCAGGCGCGCCAGTTCGAAGCGCACCGCCGCAAAGCCGCGGTCGAGCGACAGCGCGTGGCGATACGCCGCAATCGCCCCCTCGAGGTCGCCGACCGAGCGCGCGATGTTGCCGATCCAGCGCAGCACCTCCGCGCGCTGCGGGGCGAGTTGTCGCGCGAGGTCGAGCGCCTCGAGCGCGGCGGCTGGGTCTCCTGCCTCGAAGCGCGCCGAGGCGGCGAGCATCAGCGCGTCCACGTCTTCCGGCGCCGACTCGAGAATCTGCTCTGCCGCCAGGCGCGCCTCCGCCCCGCGACCAAGCATCATCAGCGCCTGCGCCTCGCCGCGCAGCGCGCGCATGTGCCCCGGCCGCGCCTGGCGCGCCGCGCGGAAGCGTTCCAGCGCGTCGCCATGCGCGCCCTGCCGGTAGAGCACGTCGCCGAGGAGCGCGTAGCCGTCGGCGACGTCCGCGCCGCGCGCAATGGCGCGGCTCGTCTCGGCGGTGGCGCGGTCGTACAGGCCCTTGGTGAGGTAGTCGGCCGCCATCGCGTACGGGTCCACCTCCATCACCACCGTCGGCTCGGGCGCGGGCGGCGGCGCCAGCTCCTTGAACAGCGTATCGAGCAGCGTCGGATCGAAGGCGAACTGGCCGACCTCGCCGCTCATCCGCTGCTCGCCGCCCAGATCCGGCACCACCGAGAGGTCGGGATCCTCGTACTCGAGGTCGATCGCGAGCGAGAACTTCTGCGGCACGTAGTACGGGTCGAGTTCGAGCGCCCGGCGCGTCTCGCGCAGCGCCCCGTCGAAGTCGCCGAGGTTCGACAGCGCAAAGCTCAGGTTGTAGTGCGCTTCCGCGAAATCGGGGCGCGTCTGGATGGCGCGCGCGAAGGCATTGCGCGCATCCTCGAACTTGCGCAGGTCGGCGAGGACGAGGCCGACGCCGTTCCACGCCACCGCATTGTCACTCTCGGTGACCAGCACCTGCCGATAGGCCTCGAGCGCCAGCGGCGCGCGCTGCGCGCGTGCCAGAAGCAGCGCGAGGTTGAGCCGCGCCTTGGCGAAGCCCGGGTTGGTCGTCAACGCCGTGCGGAATGCGCCGATGGCCGCGTCGCGGTCACCGGCGTGGAACAGGGCCACGCCCAGGTTGTTGGAGGCCAGCGCGTAGCGGCCATCGACGGCCAGTGCACGGCGGTAGTCCGCCGCCGCCGCCGCATGCCGGCCCTGCTGGTGCTGCGCGACCCCGTGCTCGTTCCACAGTTTCGGGCTGTCCTGGCGGTCGGCCAGCAGCTGGTCGTAGATCGCGAGCGCCGCCGCCGGGTCCTGCCGCAGCAGGTGCACCTCGGCCATCGCCTGCAGCACGAGCGGCCGGTCCTCGCCCCGCTGGAGCGCCATCTCGTACTCGCGGAGCGCCTCCACGAAGTACCCCTTCTGGCGGAACGCGAGCCCGAGGTTGTAGTGCGCGAGGCCGTCGCCCTCCGCCACCGTCATGCGCTGCAGCGCGCGCGCGCTGCGGGCGGCGCGCAGTACCTCGTACGCTGCCGGATCATACTTGTCGATCGCGAGGTTGGCCTGGGCGCGCGACAGCGCCGGGTTCAGCTGCACGGCGCGCTTGCTCGCGGCGAGCGCATCCTCCGGGCGTCCCATGTCGCCGTAGATGAACCCGAGCAGGTAATGCGCGTCGGGATTCTCCGGATTCAGCTGGATGGCGCGCTGCAACGACACCTGCGCCTCCTCCGCGAGGCCCTGGTTGTAGAGCGTCTCGCCGAGGTAGAACGCGACCACCGAGCTCGTCGGGTCCATCTCGAGCGCGCGCACGAACCAGCGCCGCGCGTCGTCGAGCCGGCCCATCGCCTTTTCGGCGAGCCCGAGCTGCACGATCGCGCCGAGGTCGTGTTCGTTGTAGCGCAGCAGCTCCTTGAACTCGCGGATCGCGTCCTCGCTCTCCCCGAGCTGCGCGTAGGCACGCCCCAGCTCCCAGCGGGCGTCGCGATCGTCGGCGCGCAGGCGCAGCCGCTCCTTGAGCTCGGCCACGCGGCGATCGTAGTAGCCGGAGCTCGTGTACGCGATCTCGAGGTTGCGCTGCGCGACCTGCATCTGCGGGTCGAGCTCCAGCGCCTTCGTGAACGCCTGCACGGCCTCTGCGGCAAGACCCTTGTTGTGAAAGAGCACGCCGAGGTTGTTGTGCGCCCCCGCATCGGACGGATCGATGCGCCGCGCCAGCGCCCGCAGGACGTCCCGGTCCCGGGTGGAAGTCAGGAACGGCGTGCTCACCCCAGCCGCACCGCATGCAGGATCTGGTCGAGCGACCCCGCGTCCGGAAGCATGAAGTAGAGGCCACGCAGTGGTTCGTTGCGATCTTTCAGGAAGAACTCGGTCTCCATCATGAACACGACGCTCGCCGCGCCGCAGGAGGCGCGGACGGCGTCCGCCAGCGCGGCGTGCGAGAGCCCCACGGCAAGCTTGGGCGGCGTCGGCAGCAGCACCATCCCCATGAACTCGGCCAGCGCGTTGAGATAGGCGGAACTCAGGATGTTGCCGGCTTCCTGGACGGCCGACTGTTCGTACGCCCCGACCTCCGTGCACGACCCGGCCGACCGGCGCGACATCAGCTCCGCCAGGCGCATCGCGCTCGTGTGCGAGAACGTCAGCACGCTCAGTCCCTGCAGGTCGCCGACCATGTGCAGCAGCACCGCGGCAACCGGCTCCTCGCTCGCCGCGAGCAGCCCGGGCAGTTCGTCCACGCCCGACACCGCGAGGCGCGGCATGCTGATCATGATGGTCTCGTCCGTCATCTGCGACAGCGCGGTGGCGGCGTGGCCCGCCCCGATGTTTGCGACCTCGCGCAGGGCGTCGAGCTGGCGGGCGCTCAGGGTCCGGACATCTTGCATGGGTGCCCTCCTCTAGAAGCGCAGCGTGATCGACGTGCCGTGGCCGGGCACTGTCTCGAGTTCCATCGTCCCGCCCAGATGGCGCACGCGTGACTGCACGGCGTCCACGCCAACGCCGCGTCCGGAGTACCCGCTCACCGCGGTCGCCGTGGAGAAGCCGGGGTGCGCGATCAGGCGCAGCAGCGTGACCGCCTCGAGATGGCTGACCTCGGGCCCGACCAGGTCCAGTTCCCGCGCCCGCGCCAGCACGCGCTCGCGGTCGATGCCGCGCCCGTCGTCCCGCACGCGCACGAGCGCGGCCGATCCATCGCAGGCGACGCTGAGCACCACGCGGCCCGCCCGTGGCTTCCCCATCGCCTCGCGCACGTCCGGCGCCTCGATGCCGTGGTCCACCGCATTGCGCAGCAGGTGCATCACGGGCTCGCCGATCTCGTCGAGCAGGAAGCGATCGATCTCGATGTCCTTGCCCTCGACCGTGAACTCGATCTCCTTGCGCAGCTGGCGCGCCGCATCGCGCACGAGGCGCGGGAAGCGGTCGAAGACATGCCAGGCCGGCACCCGGCGGCTCGCCATCACTTCGGCCTGCAGGTCACTGATGAGCCGCGAGGTCCGCGTGACCTCCTCGTCGAGCGCCGCGTCGCCGCGGCCGGCGGCGAACTGCCGCAGGCGCCCGCGGGCCGCGGCAAGCTCGGCGATCAGGTTCACCATCGCGTCGAGCCGCGCCAGCTCGATGCGCACGTAGCGCGGGCCCGCGGCGGTGGAGGCGGTGTCCTGCTCCGGGGTCAGGCGCATCGGCGCACGCTGCCGCCCTCGCCCCTTCGACACTTCGACGTGCTCGACGTCGCCGGTGGACGCCATGGCCGCCTCGATTTCCGCCGCGGGCACGGCCGAGACCAGGCGGAACGCGAATGCCTGCGCGGTTTCAGCCGCCTGCAGCTCCGACACCGGCGGCGAGACCGCCACGACGTCACCCAGCGTGCGCGCCCGCCGCAGCGCCATGAACGCGCGCACGCCGGGAAACACGGTGTCGGCGCGCTGGCGCACACGCACGAGTACGCCGGGCCCCTCGTCGAGGCTGACAACCGTCGGCGGCGCACCGACGTCCGGCGCGGGCTCGCCAGCGACGGCATCACGCGCGAAACGGCGCAATGGCGCGAGCGCGGCGGCGAGCGCCGGCGGCTCCGTCGCGCCCTCCACCGCGCGCCCGATGCCGGCCTCCAGTGCGTCCGTCGCGGCGAACAGGACGTCCATCAGCTCAGCGCTGATGCGCTGCGTCCCCGCGCGCATGTGATCGAGCAGGCTCTCCAGCTCGTGAGCGAACGCGGCCACGGCCTCGTAGCCCATCGACGCGCTCATCCCCTTGAGCGTGTGCACGGCCCGGAAGAGCACGTGCACGGGCTGGCCGTCCGTGGGCCGCGCCTCGAGCTCGAGGAGCGCGCTGTTGATCGCCGAGAGCTGCGCGCGGCTCTCGGAACGAAACAGGTCAGCGTAGCTGCGGGGGTCCATGCGGTGGCGCGCGTCGGTCGGCCGAACCGTCAGCCGAGCACGCGACGCACGGCCTCCAGCACGCGACTCGGCTGGAAGGGCTTGACGACGAAGTCCTTGGCCCCGGCCTGCATGGCCTCGAGCACGAGCGCCTGCTGTCCCATCGCCGAACACATGACCACGCGCGCGTTGGGGTCGAACGCCGTGATCGCGCGCACCGCATCGATGCCGCCCATGTCGGGCATCACGATGTCCATCGTGACGATGTCGGGCTTGAGCCGCTGGTATTGCTCCACGGCCTGCGTCCCCGTGTCGGCCTCGCCTACCACCTCGAAGCCGGCGCGGCGGAGGATGTCACCCACCATCGTCCGCATGAAGATCGCGTCGTCGCAAATGAGCACCGTCGGCACTGAAAGACCCCCGCAGCGAGAAGACCACCAGCCACTGCCGTGCGAGCGCCCAGAGAGCCTTCGCGGCACGCTCACCGGCGCCAATCCGCATCGAACCTCTCCAGCGTCCCGCCGTGCGCTCAGCGATCGGCTCTGTAGAAGCCAAAGTACTCCAGGGGATTCGACGAGGCAATCAAATCGGGGAGTTCGGCGACGGTCTGGAGGCAGGTGCGGAGCGCCTCCGGCAGGGGTGAACGGAACTCCAGCGCCTCGCCCGACAGCGGGTGGCTGAACGCGAGCCACGCCGCGTGCAGGAAGTGCCGGTGTGGCGGCAGTCCCACCACCTTGCGCGCGCCGCCCCCGCCGTAGTTGTCATCGCCCACGATGGGATGCCCGAGGGACGCCAGGTGCACGCGGATCTGGTGCGTGCGGCCGCTGTGCAGGTGACAACGCAGCAGGTCCGTGGAGTCAAAGCGCGCGAGCCGCACGAAGTCCGTGCGCGCGGGGCGCCCGTTCGCGATGACGGCCATGCGCACGCGGTCATTGGGGTCGCGCCCGATGGGCCGGTCCACCGTCGTCGTGTCGTTCCCGAGGTGTCCCCAGCACAGGGCCGCATAGCGGCGCAGGACGCGCCGCTCGGAAATCGCCTTGCTCAGCACGCGCAGCGCCTGGTCGGTCTTGGCCACGACCATCAGCCCCGACGTGTCCTTGTCGAGCCGGTGCACGAGCCCCGCGCGCTCCTCGGCGGCGCCCTCCGCCAGTCCCTGCCCGCGCCCCTTGAGCGCATTCACCAGCGTCCCCGTCCAGTTGCCCGGCGCCGGGTGCACCACCATGCCTGCGGCCTTGTCCACGACGATCAGGTGCTCGTCCTCGAAGACCACCGAAACGGGAAGCTGCTCGGGAATGACCTCGCGCCCCGGCGGTGGCGGCACGACCACGCTGATGCGGGCGCCGCGGGCGGCGTGGAAGCTGGCGCGTGCCTTCGTGCCGTCCACGAGCACGTGTCCGTTGGCCACCAGCGTGGCGGCCTGGCTGCGCGACAGGCCAAGGCGGGCGGCGATGAGCACGTCGAGGCGCGGCGCGCCGTCTGCCTCGACGGTGAACTCGTGATGTGCGCCCGCCGCAGCGGAGCCCGTCACGGCGCCGCTAACCGGCTGGGCCGCTGGACGGCTGGTCCGCCGCCGTCCGCATCGAAGCCTGCCGGGCCGGCGCCTCGTCCACATTCCACAGCACCCAGCCGAGCAGGATCGCCCCGCTCGTCACGGCGATGTCCGCCACGTTGAAGGTCGGCCAGCGCCACGCGCCAACGCCGATGTCGATGAAATCCACCACGCCGCGCGCCGACCGGAGCCGGTCGAGCAGGTTGCCGAGCGCGCCGCCGGTCACGAGGGCCAACGCCAGCGTCCGCGCGCGGTGCGCCAAGGGTGTCTCCAGGTACAGGCGCCAGAGCACGACCAGCGCCACCAGCGTCAGCGCGACGAAGATCCACCGCGACAGGGCGCCGAAGTGCAGCCCGAAGGCCGCCCCGGGATTGTAGACGAGCGTGAGGCGCACGCCGTCGCCGAAGACCGGGCGCGGCAGGTAGGCCGGCGCCAGCCGGTCCACGGCGAGGATCTTCGTGAAGGCGTCCGCGAGCAGCACGCCCGCGGCGACGCTCCAGAACACCCCCGGCTTACTTCTTGGCATCTTCCTCGCGCTGCTTGCAGTCGAAGCAGAAACGCGCGTGCGGCAGGGCCTCGAGCCGCACCACCGCGATCTCGCCGCCGCAGTGCTGGCACTGCCCAAAGGTCTCCGGGCTCTTGTAGAGGCGACGCAGAGCCTGGTTCACGTGCCAGAGATACCGTCCCTCCTTCGACGCGAACAGGAAGGCCTTCTCGCGCTCCATCGCGTCGGTGCCCTGGTCGGCCATGTGAAACGAGTAGCTCGACAGATCGCCGTCGGCGCCCTGCTGCGTGTTGCTCAGCGTCTCATCCCACTGGCCGAGTTCCTTGAGCACCCGCTTCCGCTCGTCGAGCAGGAGCTTCAGGAAGACCTGCAGCTGCTTCTTGTTGTGCGGCCTGAACTTCTTCTCACCGCCGGTCTGAGGCGCCATCGTCAGGATACCTTCTGGAGAGCGAGGGATACGGGCACGCCGTCGAGGTCGGCGGTCGTGCCGGGGGGGAATTTAACCTCGGACGCATCACCCAGGTGCACTTGCACCGTCAGCGTCTCGTCACAGATCCAGCCGCGATGGGCGTCCACCGCGTCGTGCAGCGCGGGCGGCCCGGCCACCCACAGCGTGATGCGGTCGCTGACGATCAGCCCCGACTCCTTCCGGAAGCGCTGCACGCGGCTGACCAGCTCGCGCGCGAGCCCTTCCCGCTTCAGGTCGTCCGTGAGCGTCGGGTCGATGGCCGCAAAGCGCATTCCGTCCTGTGACACGACGAGCGATCCGCTCGCCTTGCGCACCACGGTCAGGTCGTCGGCATCCAACGGGTGCGAGTGCCCGCCGACCGTGAGGTGCACCGGCTCGCCGCGCTCGAACGCGCGCAGCGTGGCGCTGTGCAGGCCCTGCACCGCCTTGGCCGCCTGCGGCGTCTCCTTGCCCCACTTCTTGCCGAGCGCGCGGAAGTTGGCCTTGGCCTCGAGCGACACCAACGAGTCGGCCGAGCCGAGGAACTCCACCGCCTTGACGTTGAGCTCGGTGATGAGCAGCGGCACCAGCTGGTCGAGCAGCGCCTGCGGTGCCGTGCCGCCCGACACGCACACGAGGCGGGAAAGCGGCTGGCGCACCTTGATGCCGGCCTCCTCGCGCGCCGCGCGGCCAAGCGTGGACAGCGCGCGCACCTCGGCCATCGCCGCCTCGAGCGCGGCGTCCCGCGCCGGCGCGGCGGCCCGTGTGAAGTCGGCCAGGTGCACCGACTCGCCAGTGAGCGCGCGATGAATCCAGTCGCTCACGAACGGCGCGAACGGCGCCAGCAGGCGCGACACCACCGTGAGCACCTCGTGCAGCGTGGCAAACGCGGCGCGGTTGTCGGCGCCGTCCACGTCGTAGAAGCGCGAGCGCGACAGGCGCACGTACCAGTTGGCCACGTCCTCGGTGACGAACTCCATCAGCGCGCGCGACGCCGCCGTGGCGTCGAAGCGCTGGAGCTCGGCGTCCACCTCCGCCTCCACCGCGCCGAGCCGCGAGAGGATCCAGCGGTCGAGGAGCGGGCGCTCCGCCAGCACCGGGTCGGCCGCCGACGGCGACCACCCAAAGTTGGCGTACTGCGCGAAGATGCCGCTGTAGACGTTCTTCAGCGTCACGAGGAACCGACCCGCCGTCTCCCGGATGACCTGTTCGTCGAACCGGCGCGGCACCCAGATCTGGCTGGACGCCACGAGGAACAGGCGCACGGCGTCGGCGCCGTGGCGCTCGATCACCTTCCACGGATCGACGGTGTTGCCGCGCGTCTTCGACATCTTCTGGCCATTCGCGTCGAGCACGAGATCGTTCACGACCACCGCGCGATACGGCTCGGCGACGCCCTTGGGCAGGAAGTGGCCGCCCGATTCATGTTCGTCCACGGCGGAGGCGTCCACGTCGTGCGGCGTGACCGCGCCCGGGTCAGCGTGGGTGTGTCCCTCCGCCCCACGCATCTCTCGTTTCCCGTCTCCCGTCTTCCGTCCGTCGTTCGGATGCAACGCATCGCCGAGCCCGGTCGCGATGGCGAGCAGCGAGTAGAACCACCCGCGCGTCTGGTCTACACCCTCGGCGATGAAGTCGCCCGGATACTGCCGCGCGAACTCCTCGCGGTTCTCGAACGGGTAGTGCCACTGCGCGAACGGCATCGACCCCGAGTCGAACCAGGTGTCGATGACCTCGGGGACGCGGCGCATCGTGCCGTCGCAGTCGCTGCACGCCCACGTATAGCCGTCAATGTGCGGCTTGTGCGGGTCGAAGTCGGCACCCAGCGTGTGCCCCGTCTGCACGGCGAGGTGCGCGAAGCTCCCGATCACCTCGCGATGCGAGGCGTCGCCGTCGCAGACCCAGACCGGAAGCGGCGTTCCCCAGAAGCGGTCGCGCGAGATGGCCCAGTCGATGTTGTTCTCCAGCCACGAGCCGAAGCGCCCGGCCCCCACCTCGGCGGGATTCCAGTGCACCTGCGCGTTGCGCGCCAGCATCGCGTCCTTCACCGCCGTCGTGCGCACGAACCAGGACGAACGCGCGAAGTAGAGCAGCGGCGTCTTGCAGCGCCAGCAGTGGGGATAGCTGTGCGTGAAACGCCCGTCCTTGAAGAGCACGCCGCGCCGCCTGAGTTCCTCGATGATCACCGGGTCGGCGGCCTTCACGAACATCCCGCCCACGAGCGGCACGTCCTCCGGGAACTCGCCGCGCGCGTTGACCGGCTGGATGAAGGCCAGGTCGTACTGCTGGCCGGCCTGGTAGTCGTCGGCGCCGAACGCGGGCGCCAGGTGCACCACGCCCGACCCGTCGTCGGCCGACACGAAGCCGGTGGTCACGACAATCTCGCGCGCGCCGTCGCCGTACGCCACCCAGTCGAGCGGGCGCTGGTAGCGCGCGCCCGCGAGGGCCGTGCCCGGGAAGGTCGCGACCACGTCCCAGCGGTCCCGCCAGTCGGTACCCATCACCGCCGGCACGCGCGCCTCCGCGAGGATCAGGGTGAACTCCGCTCCCTTCTTCCGGCGGATCTCGGCGTAGGTCAGGTCGGGACTCACCGCGAGCGCGGCGTTGGACACCAGCGTCCACGGCGTCGTGGTCCACACCAGGAGGCGGCGCTCGACGGCCGCGTCGCTCTCGCGGAGCGGCAGCTGCAGGTAGACCGACGGATCCTCGACGTCCTCGTAACCCTGCGCCACCTCGTGGCTCGACAGCGCCGTGCCGCACCGCGGGCAGTACGGGAGAATCTTGTGCCCCTGGTACAGCAGTCCCTTGGCGTGCAGCATCGAGAGCGCCCACCAGACGCTCTCGATGTACGAGCTGTGGTACGTGACGTACGCGTGCTCGTAGTCGAGCCAGAAGGCAATGCGGCTGGAAAGCCGCTCCCAGTCCTCGCGATAGCGGAAGACGCTCTCGCGGCAGCGCCGGTTGAACTCGCCGACGCCGACGCGCTCGATGTCCTGCTTGCCGCTGATGCCGAGCGCCTTCTCGACCTCGATCTCCACGGGGAGGCCGTGCGTGTCCCATCCCGCCTTGCGGTCCACGCGGAACCCCTTCATCGCGCGGTGGCGGCAGAAGAGGTCCTTGATGGTGCGGGCGAAGACGTGATGGATGCCGGGCTTGCCGTTGGCCGTCGGCGGCCCTTCGAAGAAGACCCAGCGCGGCGCGTCGGCGCGCGCGGCCAGCGACGCCTCGAAGAGCTTCTCGTCGCGCCAGCGCTCGAGCAGTTCGCGCTCGACCTCGTCCGCCGGGCGTTCCGGCGGCAGCGGCGCAAACCGGACGGCGGTCACAGGCGCTCCAGGACGCCGCAGACCAGCGTCTCGAGATGCGGTTCGGCGGCGCCGGCGGTGGCGATGATCCGCTCGAGGTTCGCCGGCTCGAGCGTGTCGGGCAGGCACTGGTCGGTGATGATCGAGAGCCCCAGCACGCGCATCCCGGACTGCACGGCCACGATCACCTCGGGCACCGTGCTCATCCCCACCACGTCGGCGCCGAGCGCGCGCAGCATGCGGTACTCGGCCCGCGTCTCCAGGTTCGGCCCCGACACCGCCACGTAGACGCCCTCGCGCAGCGTGAGGCCGCGCTCGGCGGCCACCTGGCGCGCCGTCGCGCGCAGCCCGGCGTCGTACGGCGCGCTCATGTCGGGAAACCGGTCGCCGAACGCGGCCTCATGCGGCCCGATGAGCGGATTGTCGCCCAGCAGGTTGATGTGGTCGCTGATCAGCATCAGGTCGCCGGGCGACCAGAGCGGGTGCATGCCGCCGCAGGCGTTCGACACGATGAGCGTGGTCGCACCGAGCGCGCGCAGCACGCGCACCGGGAAGGTCACCTGCTGCAGCGCGTAGCCCTCGTATCGGTGGAACCGCCCCTGCATGGCCATGACGCGGCGGCCGGCGAGCGTGCCCACGAGCAGGCGGCCCGCATGCGACTCCACCGTCGAGCGCGGGAAGCCCGGGATGTCGCCGTACGGGATGGCGCATGCGACGGTGATGGCCTTGCCGATGCCGCCGAGGCCGGTGCCGAGGATCAGCGCCGCCTCCGGCACGAGCGCCGTGCGCGCACGCACGGCGGCGGCCGCCGCGTCAACGGCGGCGGCGGTATGGGCGTGCTCGGAACCGGGAAAGCGAACGGACATGGGCTTGGCTACTGCGCCTCGTCCTCGTCATGACCACCTTCGTCCAGCCAGCTCGGCGCCTTCTCCTTCTGGCCGCTCCCGGCACCCTCTACCTTCGCGGGCCGGTCGGGGGCGGGCGTCTCCTCCGCGGCCTTCAGCTCGCTCGCCTGGCGCTCGGTGAACGCACGCCACTGCGCCAGATACGACTTCCGCGCGCGTTCCAGCGCGTCCACGTGTTCCTCGAGGCGCCGCACCGCGCGGCGCGACTCCTCGACGAGCTTCTCGCCTTCGGCGCGCGCCTCGCGCAGGATCAGCTGCGCCTCGCGTTCCGCCTGCTCGCGCGTCTCGGCGCGGAGCTGCTGCGCGGTGATGAGGGCGTCATTGAGCGCCTTGTCGCGCTCGCGGAACGCGCGCAGCTGCTCGTGGAAGCCCTTGGCCTTGGCCTCGAGCTCCGAGTTGGCGCGCGTCAGCCGCTCCAGCTCCTCCGCCACCTGGTCGCGGAACTGGTCCACCCGTGTCTTGTCGTAGCCGCGCAGCGCCGACCCGAAGTCGAAACGCCGCACGTCAACCGGCGTGAGATGAAAGACATCGTCGCTCATCAGTGCCTCTCCCCGAACAGGACCGTTCCCAGCCGCACCATCGTGGCGCCTTCCTCGATCGCAACCTCGAAATCTCCCGACATGCCCATCGAAAGTTCCGTCGCCGGATGCCCCGCGGCCCGCAGTGCCTCGTGGGCCTCGCGCGCCCCGGCAAAGACCCGCCGCAGCGTCGCCTCGTCCGCGTCGATCGGCGCCATGGTCATGGCGCCGATCACGCGGATGCCGGTCAGCGGCGCCAGCCGTTCCGCTTCACGGGCCACGTCCGCCAGCTCGTGGCCCCCCTTCGTCACCTCGCCCACCACGTTCACCTGCACCAGCGCGTCCACCGGCCGGCCACGCCGCCGTCCGAACTCGTCCACCGCGTCGGCCAGGCGGCTGCTGTCAAGCGCGTGCAACAGCCAGAAATGGTCGAGCGCTTTCACCTTGTTGCGCTGCAGGTGACCGATGAGATGCCACCGCACCGGTACCGCCACGGCCGCCTGCTTGTCCAGCGCTTCCTGCACGCGGTTCTCGCCGATATCGTCGACGCCGCAGGCCTGAATGGCCGCGACGGCCTCGGGCCCGTGCGTCTTCGTCACCGCGACGAGCCGCACCGCCTGGCCATGCCCACCCCGGCGTACGGCCTCCGCGATCCGGCCCTTGACCTCTGCCACGCGATCACGCAAGTCCTGCATAACCTTTAAAAATAGATGGATGGGTCCGAATAGCGATAGTCTCAGTGCGATTGAGGATGTGGACTCAGGACCGCGATTCAGGACCGCGATTCCGGATAGCGATTGGCGATGGCCCGCCACGGCAGCGGAGCCATCGCCAATCGAAATCATGTATCGCAATCCTGAATCGCGATCCTCGGTCCAAATCCTCAATCAGTTGTCAGGCCGGCTGAATCTCCGGCCCACCCAGCATCGGCGGCACGACCTTCGCCTCGGGCAAGACCACGGCAGGGGCCGCCGGCGCCAACGGCGACGGATTGCCGGGAGGAATGCGCGGCGGCAGCGTGTCGCCCTCCACCAGCATCTTGATATCCTCGCGCGTCAGCGTCTCGCGGTCGAGCAGGGCCAGCGCCAGCGTGTCGAGCAGCGCGCGGTGCTCCGTGAGCACGGCGCGCGCCTTCTCGTACGACTCGTGCACCACGCGGGACACTTCTTCATCCACGAGCTGCGCCGTGCGCTCGGACACCTCGCGGCGGTTCATCAACTGCGCGCCAAGGAAGAGCTCCTGTTCGTTGTCGCCGACGAGGATCGGCCCGATCTTGTCGGACAGCCCCCACTGCGACACGTAGCGCCGCGCGAGCTGCGTCGCCATCTGGATGTCGCTCGCCGCGCCCGTCGTGACGCGTTCGCGTCCGAACACCAGTTCCTCCGCCACGCGGCCGCCATACGCCATCACCAGCCGCGCGTCGAGCTGCTGGCGGCTGATGGAGACGCGATCGTCCTCGGCCACGGTGAACGCGACGCCCAGCGTGCGGCCGCGCGGCACGATGGTCACCTTGTGCAGCGGATCGGTCCCCTTGACCTTGATCGCGCACACCGCGTGCCCCGCCTCGTGGTACGCCGTCTGCTTGCGCTCCTCGTCCTTCATGACGAGCGACTTGCGCTCCGCGCCCAGCTGCACGCGGTCCTTGGCCTCTTCAAGGTCCACCATGTAGACCTTGTCGTGGTTGCGGCGCGCCGCCAGCAGCGCGCCCTCGTTGACGAGGTTCGCGAGGTCGGCGCCCGCCATGCCCGGCGTGCTGCGGGCGATCGCCGTCACGTCCACGTCGTCGGCCATCGGCTTGTTGCGCATGTGCACCCGCAGGATGCCCTCGCGGCCGCGCAGGTCGGGCGCGTCCACGACGATCTGCCGGTCGAAGCGCCCCGGGCGCAGCAGCGCCGGGTCGAGCACGTCCGGGCGGTTCGTCGCCGCCACGAGGATCACGCCTTCGTTGCTCTCGAAGCCGTCCATCTCCACGAGCAGCTGGTTGAGCGTCTGCTCGCGTTCGTCGTGCCCGCCGCCGAGGCCGGCGCCGCGATGGCGCCCGACGGCGTCGATCTCGTCGATGAAGATGATGCAGGGCGCGTTCGCCTTGCCCTGCTCGAAGAGGTCGCGCACGCGGCTCGCGCCGACGCCCACGAACATCTCCACGAAGTCGGAGCCCGACATCGAGAAGAACGGACGCGCCGCCTCGCCGGCCACGGCGCGCGCGAGCAGCGTCTTGCCCGTCCCGGGCGGGCCCACCAGCAGCGCGCCCTTGGGCAGGCGGCCGCCCAGCTTGGTGAACTTCTGCGGGTCCTTCAGGAACTCGATGATTTCCTGCAGCTCCACCTTCGCTTCGTCGCATCCCGCGACGTCGGCGAACGTCACCTTGGGGGTGTCGCCCGTCAGCAGTTTCGCCTTCGACTTGCCGAAGGAGAACGCCTTGTTCGGTCCCGCCTGCATCTGGCGCAGGAAGAAGATCCAGAAGCCGAAGATCACGATCCACGGCAGCAGGCTCACCAGCAGCGCGCCGATGGACGGGCTTGGGTCCTTCGCGTCCACGATCACGCCCTTGGCGTTCAGCTTCTCGAGCTCCTTGTCCGAGTTTGAAACGGGGAGCTTGACGCTGAACTTGCGCACCTGCCGGCTGTCGATCATCACGGGCGACTTGAACGTCCCCTCGATCAGCTTGCCGCCGGTGATCGTCACCTGCTGGATGTTGTCGGCCTGGAGTTGCAGGCCGTACTCGGTGTACTTCACCTCGCTCGCGCCGTCGGTCTTGCCGCCGGCGTACTGGATGAGGAACACCGGCACCAGGATGATCATCAGCCAGAAGGCGATGGTCTTGGAGAGGCGTCCGAAGTTCGAGGGAGGCGGAGTGGGAGTCGGAGTGGGTGGCATGTCGAAATGGAGGGACGATGGTTGAGGCGCCGTGCGGCGCGCTCAGCCGGGCCGGTCTTCAGGCGAGACTGGCGATGTACGGAACGTGACGGAAGTTCTCGGCGTGATCGAGTCCGTAACCCACCAGGAACTCGGTCGGCGCGTCGAACCCGACAAACCGGACGGGATGCTCCAGATGCTCCGCGATATGCTTGTGCAGCAGCGCGCAGATCTGCAGCGACCGCGGACGGCGCAACTCGAGGAGCTCCACCAGCTTCTGCATGGTGCGCCCCGAATCCACGATATCCTCTACGAGAAGAACGTGCTTCCCCTCCAGGTTGGTTTCCGGATCGTACAGCAGGCGGACGTTGCCGGAGGAGACCGTGTCGGCGCCGTAGGAGCCGGCGACGATGAAATCCACCTGCAATGGGCGCGGGATGTGCCGCACCAGGTCCGCCGTGAACATGAAGCTGCCCTTGAGCAGCCCGAGCGCGAGCAGCTCGCCGTCGGGATACGCGGCCGCGATCTCGCTGCCGAGCGCCTCGACGCGGTCGGCAATCTGCCGTTCGGTGAAGACGATGCGCTTGACCTCGCGCCCCATGAGGCGCGGGTCGACTGGAACGATGGTCATGGGATCAAATATAATGGGGCGAACAACCCGACGTTCCATCAGACGCCCTTGACCCACTCCTGCCAACCAGGCACAAGCCGGGGTGTCAGCGTCTTACGGAAGCCCCGCAGCGTCCTGCGGAGGCCCCTCGCCGGGTGCGCCGGCCGCCATTCGCACCACGAATGTCCGCGCCGTCCGTTCAATCACCACGCCGCCAGAGAGCGGAATGCGCTGGCCAGGCCGCGCGCGCGGCGTCCACTCGGCCACCCGCTCGATCCCGCGGCGATCGAGAACGAACCCCGCACGCCCGGCCACTTCGGGCCAAACGGCGGAGAGCCCGTCGCGAGACAGCGACACCAGCGCACCCGCCTCGACGACGACGGCGCGATCGACCCGGCGCGCACCAAGCGTGTCCACCAACCGCGCCATCTCGGTGCGCCAAGCCGCCGCCCGACGTCCGATGACCAGAAGCTCCTCTCGGAACCCGGGGCGTGCCGCCTCTGCTGCCGCCAGCAAGTCGGCCCGCAGGCGGTTGCGAAGATAGGCCGGATCGCGGTTCGACGGGTCCTCGACATGGCGAATTCCCGCTTCGGCCGCGTATCGGACGACGTCGGACCGGCTGAGGTGGAGCAGCGGCCGCACCACACCGGGCGACGGCCACGCCATCGCGGCCAGCCCACGCGCCGAGGCATCCCGCAGGATGCGCATCGCCACGGTCTCGGCCTGGTCGTCCCGCGTGTGTGCCGTCACGACGACCGCGCGACGCTCCTCGGCCACCGCCCGAAGGAAAACCCAGCGAGCCGTGCGGAGCACCGCCTCCGACGGGCGCGCGTCACCCAGCCGCTCGGGTGCGCGCCCCGCCACGACCGAGATGCCGCACCGCAGGCACTCGCCCACGACGAGATCCACCGCCTCCGTAGCGGCCGCACCCGTGCCATGGTCAAACGTGGCCACGGCCGAAAGCTCGCTGGGCCGAACCTCGGAGAAGGCATGGAGCAAGGCCATGGAGTCCCGTCCGCCGGACACGGCGAGCAGGTACCGGCCGACGGGAAGCGCCTGGAGCGCTTTCGCGAATGCGTTCACCCTGCTAAGATATCCTCGCGGAAAACGCCCGCAGCCGTGCGTGAACCCTTCATCTTCGGACCACACCGTGGAAACGACCTACGGCGGACCCTTGGGTACCCTGATTGCCGGCGTCGGCATGGGCGCCTTCTATTTGGCGCTGATCTGGATCAACGCGTTGCTGGGGCTGTTCCTGACGCCGTTCTTCCTTATCCCGTTGACCTGGATTCAGGACGCATGGAACGCCCGGCGGAAGGCCGCGCAGGCTTGAGCCAACTCGATGGGCAGGACCAGACGGGCCGGCAATTGCCGGCCCGCGTTCGGTTGAGGAGGCGAGCGGCGCAGCCAGGACGGCCAGTGGCACGGGCCGCCCGAATGACAGATGCGGACAACTGGCATTGCGAAGATTTGTGACCATGTCCCCACCCGGCAAATCGTGACCATCCTGGGTATCGAATCGTAGGATGTGCGATGAAAGGAAAGCGTATGGCCCCGCACGTGCCATGCCTAAAAGTGACAAGCGCGGCGTGGATTGTTCAAGAATGTGATCTCACGCGGTAGCCGGGACGATATGCAGTCAGTTGCATGGGCGTTTTGCATAAAAACCCGCACATAATGCATGTAGAACTGACGCGAGCTTACATCTGTAAGTTCGCATTTTTATTTATGTTAACAATCGTCTATGAATCTGTGATATTAGGTGATGGCTCCGATTGGCGGTCGCCTGCCTCTGCTTGGTCGACGCAACCAGACCGGAACGCCGTTTGCCCATCCTCGATGCCGGGAGTGCCGGTCCAGTCGACCCTTCCCTGCCTCGGGACGCGACGGGTGGATGGGCAGCGGCGCAATTCGATTGCGACGCCGAGCCGTCGAGGCCCCTCAGCGCCAGAGCGCGAACGGGAGCAAACCCCACGCGGCGAGCACCACGCACCACTGGAGCCCACCCGCCAGCGCGAGGAGATCCAAGCGCGCGGCGTGCCCAGGGAGCCCGGCGCGCACACGGTGAACGACCGCCACGAGCAGTGTGAACGGAAACAGGCCCGTCAGCAGCGCAATCGTCGCATTCGCTGGTGTCGGGTCGCCGATGGCGAGGAAAGACTGCGTCAGGTAGAGTGCCGGAGCCAGGAGCATCGAGGCGAGGCAGGCCGCCGGCCATCGCAGCGGCTCGGAACGCCAGGTCCCGCGACGCAAAGCCTGGACACTGCGCACGCCACCCGCGACCAACAGGTAAAGCAGGGCCGCGAGCCCCCCCAACGCGCTCGCCCACCGTGTGTAGACGGTGAGCGGTCGCACGCGTTCGAGGGTGCGGAATCCGTCGGTAATGATGGGGCGGTCCTCAGTGGAACGGAGTAGCACATGGGTCGCCTCGCGACGATCCGCCGCACGGAAGAAGGCACCGCCCACGGGGGTCAGCGTGCGCGCGGTGCCCTGAAGAGGCTGCAGCCGCAGCGCCGTGCCGTTCCAGCGAACGCGCGTGACACCCGTGAGTTCGTCGAGGTAGGCGAATTGCGCGAAACGGTTGGGTCGCGTCACGTAGAGGCCCTCCCAGCGCGCCGGTTCCACACCGGGTGGACGCGCCTGGTGCTCGGGTGGCGACCACACGCCAAGCGCGCGCACAAGCAGTGCGTCGATGCGATCGAAGTTGGCCTCTTCGGGGTCCACGTTGTGCGCAATGAAGAACGCGCGCTGTTGCTCCGGAAAGAGACAGAGCGAGGCCCGAAATGTCCCCTGATTGCCAAGGTGGCAGCGCCCCAGCACGCCATGCCGATCTCGGCGCATGAGGCCGAACGCGTATCCGGCGGCGAGGCCGGCCCGCGCCGCCTCGGTCGTCGTCGGCCTCGCCATGGCGCGCAGCAGGAGGCTGTCCACGAGTACGCGGCCCGCAACTCGCCCATCGCTCATCAGGAAGCGCGCGAAGCGCGCCATATCCGCCGCGGTCGTCGTGAACTGGGCCGCCGGGCGCACGTGGACCGGCACCGTCGCACTGGTCGTGCGCAGGTCGAAGTGTCCCATCGCCAGCGTCGTGTCCTGCTGCGGCCCCGTCTGCGTCACGAATTCGAACGTGCTGCGCGTCATTTCGAGGGGAGCCAGCAGTGCGGCCCCGAGCCAGCGCTCGTAGCGCGTGCCCGTCACTGCCTCGATGAGCATGCCGAGCAGGAGGAAGCCGGTGTTCGAGTACGAAAAGCGATCACCCGGGCGGTGCCGTACACGGACCGGGCGAGCGCCGCGCGCGAGTCCGTCGCGCAGCGGCGCCGCGGCGCTCGCCCGAAGGCTGAACACCTGCCACATCCGCGCGTCGTCGAGTCCGCCGGTGTGGTCGAGCAAGTGACGCACGAGCAGCGGTGCCGTCCCCTCCCACGGATTCTCGATCGGCGTGTCAGGGAGGTACTGCGCCACGGGCGCGTCGAGCGCCACGCGTCCATCGGTAACGAGTCGCAGGACACCCGTGGCAATGAAGGTCTTCGCGATCGAGCCGACCTGCACCCGGTCGTCCGATGACATCGGGGTCTTGCGGGACGCGTCTCTGAGGCCCGCAGCGCCGACGACCATGCCGGCGGGCGAAACGAGCGCCCACGTCGCCCCGACGAGTCGCTCCTCGACGAGCGCCTGGCCGATGGCGATGGTCAGGGAGTCCACTGCCTGCGCGTACAGTGGCGGGGTGGCCAGCGTCAGCACGAGCGCCGCGACCGCGAGCCGTTGCGCCATCGAGCACCCTGCCATCGCGGTATTTACCTCGCCGCTGGTATCGCCCGTCCAACTCACTGATGCACTGCGGGGCCCGGGAAGCTCCCGGACCCTGCACCCATGCAATCGGTACGACTGCACGGAGGACTACTCCAGCACCCGCACTTCATTGATGAGCGTCAACAGCGACTTCTTGGCGTCGCCAAAGAGCATCTGCGTCTTGGAATTGTAGAACAGCTCGTTCTCGATGCCCGCGAAGCCGGGGTTCATGGACCGCTTCATCACGATGATGTGCTGAGCCAGGTCGGCATCGAGGATGGGCATGCCATAGATCGGGCTGGTTGTGTCATGCCGCGCCGCCGGGTTCACCACGTCGTTGGCGCCAATCACGATCGCCACGTCCGCGCGATCGAAGTTGGGGTTGATCTGATCGAGGTCGAGCAGCGCCTCGTACGGCACGTTGGCCTCGGCCAGGAGCACATTCATGTGTCCGGGCATGCGGCCGGCCACCGGGTGAATGGCGTACAGCACCTCCACTCCGCGCTTGTGCAGCAGGTCGGCCAGTTCGCGCACCTGGTGCTGCGCCTGCGCCACGGCCATGCCGTAGCCCGGCACGACGATGACGAGCTTGCCGTAGCCGAGGAGTGCCGCCGTGTCTTCCGCGGTGATGGTACGCACGCCCTTCGCCCGCATGGCCGCGCCCTTTTCGCCGCCGCTCCCCGCCACCACCACGCCCACACCGCCGAAGAGCACGTTCCAGATGGAACGGTTCATCGCCTTGCACATGATGTTCGTCAGGATGATGCCCGACGCACCCACCAGGGCGCCGGTGATGATGAGGCCGTGGTTGTTGATCACGAAGCCGGTCATCGCCGCGGCAATACCCGAATAGCTGTTCAGCAGGCAGATCACGACTGGCTGGTCGGCGCCACCAATGGCGATCACGAGCTGGATGCCGAGGATCAGCGACGCGATGTTGAGCACGACGAACGCCCAGAGCGTCCCCGGGTTGTACCCGAGATAGACGCCCATGGCGATGACGGTCAGAATCAGCCCGATGCTGAGCGCGTGCCGCCCAGGGAAAAGCACGGGGCGATCGGGCACGACCCACCCTTGCAGCTTCAGCGCGGCCACGACCGAGCCGGCGATGGTCACGCCGCCGACAAGCGACGATGCGTAGATCGTGATCGCCGTAGCGGTCGTCATCGTCGCGCCCGGTTGGATAAGCCGATACCACTCGGCCGCGGCCACCAGCAGCGAAGCCCCGCCACCGAAGCCGTTGAGCAGACCGACCATCTGCGGCATCGCGGTCATCTTCACCGCCTTCGCCATCCAGAGGCCGAGCAGCGAGCCGACGACGATGCCCACGGTCAGCATGCGGAAGGACAGTATCTGGTGATCGAGCAGCGTCACCAGGATGGCGATGAGCATGCCGATCGCCGAGAGCGCGTTGCCGCGCCGCGCGCGTTTGGGCGAGGCCATCCACTTGAGACCGACGATGAAGATGACGGCCGCGAGCAGGTACGAGAGCTCCATGAAGTTCTTGATCATGGCTTCGCCCCCGGCTCCTTCTTCGCGCCGCCGAACATGGCGAGCATGCGGTCAGTCACCAGGTAGCCGCCGACCACGTTGATCATGGCAAAGACCACGGCGACGAATCCGAGAATCGAGGCGAACTCGGACGAGACCATTCCGACGACGGTCATCGAACCGACGATCGTGATGCCCGAGATGGCGTTGGCCCCGGACGTCAGCGGAGTGTGCAGCAACGACGGAACCTTGGTGATCACCTCGAAACCCACGAACATCGCGAGCACGAAGACCACGATTCCATTGATCAGGGCATCAGTCACTGGGCACCTCCCTTCACGCTCATGGCCTTCACGATCTCATCCTCGGGATTGAGAGCGAGCGCGCCGTCCTTGACGACGTACTGCAGCACGCTCAGGGTGTTCTTGCTGTAGAGCAGGCTGGCGTGGGTCGGCATGGAGCTGGCCACGTTCACCGGCCCGCAGACCGTGACGAAGTTGTCCGTGACGAACGTCTCGCCCGGCTTGGTGATGGCGCAGTTGCCGCCCTGCTCCGCGGCGAGGTCCACGATGACGGCGCCATGCTTCATGGCGGCGACCATCTCGGCCGTCACCAGCGTGGGCGCCTTCTTGCCCGGCACCGACGCCGACAGGATGAGGCAATCGGACTCGGCCACGTGCCTGGCCAGCGCGGCCGCGGTGGCCTTCTTCGCCTCCTCGGACTGTTCCTTGGCATATCCCCCCGCGTCCTGCGCGTCCCTGCTCACCAGGTCGGCGGCCACGAAGGTCGCGCCGAGGCTGAGCACCTCTTCGCGCGCCGCATCGCGGATGTCGAAGGCGCGGACATTGGCGCCAAGGCGGCGCGAGGTGGCAATGGCCTGCAGGCCGGCGACGCCGGCGCCGATCACGAAGACGGTGGCCGGCGGAATGGTGCCGGCGGCCGTGGTGAGCATCGGCAGGAACTTGGGCAGGGTCTGCGCGCCGAGCAGCGCGGCGCGGTAGCCCGACACCGTGGCCTGGCTGGAGAGCGCGTCCATCACCTGCGCGCGCGTCGTGCGCGGCACGAGGTTCATGGAGAGCACGGTGATGTTCCGCGCGACGAGCGCCTGCACCACCGCGGCGTCAGCGACCGGCTGGAGGAAGCTGATCACGAGCGCGCCTGGCTTGATCTGGCCCGCCTCGTCAGCGGTCGGCGGCTGGACCTTCAGCACCGCGTCGGCGCTGCCGTACAAGGTCGCCGCATCGGCCACCACCGTCGCGCCGGCCTTCTCGTACGCGGCGTCGGTGTAGTGCGCCGCAATGCCCGCCCCGGCCTGCACCTTGACCGCCAACCCGGCTTTCGCGAGGCGGCTGACGTCGTGTGGGACGAGCGCGACGCGCAGCTCGCCGGGCTTGATCTCCCGGGGAACAGCCACGGTCACGCTGTATTGAGTGGTCATGAGCTTTCAGATTGGGGTGTAAGAACTTGGAGGACTCGTTTCAGCGCGGGAGGACAGACCTGAATTGGCGCTCTGAGCCGGCGTGCTGGATCAGGATCCCGCGACTTAGAAGATTAGGGGCTTCCCTGCCGCGTCGCGCTCAGCAAATCCGCTAGATCGCATACGGAAAACGCCTGACTTGAATTTCCGTCGGGGGCGGCTCTGGCGCTACTGCTCCAGCGGGCGCTCGGAGCAGATCGGCGCGTTGTTCGCGAGACGCGGATGCCTACTGCGGTGCACCCGGAGGAACGCTGAACGGCGGCTTGGGAAGTTCGTCGTTCCGCTTGGTGACGGTCAGGTCGTCGAACAGGAGCGCGGGAACGACGAACGTGGACGGCGCAGCCCCCCCTCCGCCCGCCGCGAGCATGGCGTTGATCCCGGTCGCACCAGATCCGTGCCACACCGTCGCGGATGCCGACGCGGCCACGATGCCCTTGAACGCGTCGACGCCGAGGCCCATCAGCACCGCACCGCGCACGACCTCCTCGCGACCGTCCGCCAAGACCCGGTACGCTCGGAGCACGCTCCGTCCCCGGTTGGCGCCACCCGGTCTCGAGGCGGCCAGTAGCTCGGCGACCATGGTGGAGGGGTCGCCGGATGCGGTGGTGCCCAGCGCCCGAACGACGATGGCAAACGGCAGTCCGCGCGCCTTGGCCATCGCCAGGAGTCGCTCGCGCAGTGCCGCGTCGCCGAGGCCACCGGCAACCTCGACGATCATGTTGCTGGGTGCCACACTGCCCGCGCGGAAATTGCCGCTGCTGTTCGGCACACCCTCCACCGGAGTACGGCTGGAGAGAAGCGTCTTCAGGATGCCGTTTTGCACGAGGCGTGTCGGACGCGCCCGCACCCCTTGGTCGTCCACCGTGTAGCCGCCGTGCAGCGGGACGTTGGCGTGTTCTGCCAATGTCGGATCGTCCACGACGCCCAGAAACTCCGGCAGCACGCGCGCGCCAAGCTTGTCGGCGAGCGAGCCGCCGCGCGACGACGAGCCGCCGAGTATCGACGCCATCATTTCGCTCTGCGCATTGCCCGCAACCGGCTTTCGAACGGCGGCCAGTGCGGGGGCGAACACCTCGCTGAAGAGCTCCGCGGCGGCACGCCCTTCGAACAGCACGGGGCCGTTGTATCGGTCGATGACCGACGCATTCCGTATGGTGTCGAGCGTGGCGTACATCCCGCGCAACTGCGCGGCCAGTTGATCGCGGCCGGGAAACGCGTCCATGGACCGCGCCGACACGCGCAGCGAGTTGCTGAGCGGCATCCCGTCGGCAGCCTGGGTCGATGCGTTCGCCGTCACCGTCACCATCGGTCGCGAGCGCACGAAAGACGTGCCCTCGCTGTTGATGTAGTACGTACGCGTGTTGGAGGCGCTCACCGAAACGCTCGACGCGTAGATACTCGGACTACTGCCGGCCCGGGAGAGATCGCGCACGAGCGCCTCACCGGCGGCGAGCTCGAACACCACCGGGGGCAGCTCGTCGCTGGTCTGCGTGACGTCCGCGCGGCTGAAGTCGGCGAGCGAATCGGTCCGCGAGCGGTTGAGCAATGCCGCACGTTTCCCGGCGATTCCCTCTACGGCGGCCTTGTACGCCCCGTCGGTGGCAAGCCAGATCTGGCGGCGAATCTCCAGGTAGTCGTCGTCGAGCGGCAGGCTGGCCACGCCCAGGAAGGTGCGCATGCCCCTCCCCGACAGCGTGGGAGCGCTGAAGAAGTTCGTGTTGTCGAACGTATAGTCGCCGACGCGGACTTCAACCCGCAGCATCCGGCCGCGGCTGCGATTCGAGCCGATCAGGCTGCCGAAGCTCGCCGACGCGCTCGCACCGTCCGTCTCGGTGATCGTGTAGGCCACGAAATACGGACGGTCCGCCTTCTCGAGCCGCAGCTCCGCCATTGTCCGGGCCAACTCATCGCGCGCGGCGCGAGCCACGACGCCATCGCCCGGCTGGCGCTGCGCCCGGACAGGCGCGCTCGCCGCAACGCACGCCGCCAATGCGGCTCCGGCCAGGCGGAAGATGCCTGTGTGGGCCCGCTTCATGGCTGCACCCTCGGCACCGGCAGTATGGGCGCCTGTTCCTGCGATTTGTCCTTGCGCTGCACTTCGACCTGCGAGATGAGGATGGCCGGCGACGACGCCGACACGGGGACCCCTCCCGACTCGGCGCCGCAGACGCCGTTGAACACGCGCGTCACGTTGTCCGCCGCGACCACCCGGCTGAAGACGGTGAGCGGCGTGCCGACGAGGTCCACCCCGCGCACGAGTTCTTCCCGGCCGTCGGGGAAGATGCGGTAGACCATGACGGGCAGCACGTTGAACGCGTTCGGGATGGTCCGCTGGGTGATGGTGAAGCCGCCCTCGATGTCGTCAAAGATGAGGCCGTAGGGCTTGCGCTGCTCCTTGATGAGGCCGATCAGCATCTTCTTGAGCGAATCGTGCGACACCGCCATCGTCGACGCGACGACGAGGTTCGACTGTCTGGCCACGGGGGCGAAGCCCGGCGCGGCGCGGCCATGTCCGTTGGAGTGGTCGAACCCCGCGATCGGGGATCGCGACATCAGGAAGTTCCTGAAGACGCCGTTCTCCACGACGTTGATGCGCCGCGCCTTGACGCCCTCGTCGTCGTACAGGTAGTAGCCGGCCAGTTCGACGTTCCCCAGCCGTTTCAGCGTCGGGTCGAAGTAGACGGAGAACGCGTCCGGCAGGACCTTCACACCGAGCATCTTCTTGAATGTCTGCCCTTCGGTCTCGACCTTCTGGCGGTGCCCCTCGACGCGGTGACCGAACACCTCGTGGAAGAAGACGCCGCTCGCGCGCCCCGACAGAATGGCCGGAACGGTGATGGCGTCGACGACGGGTGCGACCTTGAGGGCGCGCAGGTCAGTGATCATGCGGCTGACCGCCTGGAGCACGGCGGCATCGTCGGGCAATCCGGCCGCCGTCGACGCCAGGAATGACTCGTAGCGCGGCAGCACCATGCCGTCAGCGGCCTTGGCGCTCGCCGAAATGACCAGGCGATACAGGACCGACGAAGTCTGCAGCGCCGAGCCGTCGCTGTTCACGTACCACCGAGTCTCGTGCTCCGCCGTCAGCACGGCCTCGCCATCGTAGATATCGTCCGTGCGTGCGAACGGCGCCGTGTACCGCCGGATCTTCGCCTCCCACGCACGGCGGTCAAGCGTGACATCGACGAGCGGGTCGCTCGCCGATACCGCCGGCTCGAACGAGAAATCCGCCGACGAGTCCTCCGCCGCCACGCGCACCTGGGCATTCGCCTTGGCCCGCGTGTACCGCTCCACCGCGCGCTTGTACTTGTTGTCCGTCTGATACCACAGGACGCGCCGAATGGCGCTGACCTCATTGTCGATGGGCACCTGCGCGAAGGTGAAACGCTCGCCGGCGTCGAACGAGGGCATGCCGCCGCGGATCTGATGCGTGTTGTCGAACCGGCTCGAACCGACGCGCAGGTCGACGCCGAGCGACCGGCTGCGATAGGCGCCGCTGGTGTTGATCGTGCCGAAAGCGCCCTGCACCGTCACCGAGCGCCGGTCGTTGATCTCGTAGCTCAGGAAATAGGCGGGGAGCGGGCGCGATTTCAGCGTCTCCATCGAACGCGCCAGTTCCTGCTGCATGGCGGCCAGCACGGGGGACGGCGCAGGAGCGGCAGACGCACGGCCGTCGGCATCGGGACCGCCACGGGGCGCAGCATCGCCCCCCGCCGTGAGTAGTAGCATGGACGCGAATGCCAGCGGGCGGTGAAACATCGGCCTACCTCTCATCCGGTGGGGTGACGGTGCATTTGACGCGAGGAGCTTGCTCAGCGGGAGCCGGTGACGAATCTCGAGGTCGGTAGAAGCTGCGCCTCACGCCGGAGAAACTCAAGCGGCGGGGGAAGTCGCGGCGCGGGTCTCGTCGTTTGTCGATGCGCTCGATGGATGACGCACGCAGGAATCGGGTGACGCTGCGGGCGTCGCACGACGCCATGCTGCGAGCATGGGTTCCTCTTGCTTTCACGCATCCGCCGAGCGTACGCTATGGGCATGCCCGCCGCAACTGACACCCGGTATTGGACTCCCGAGGACGTCTGGGCGTTGCCGGACGACGGCAACCGGTACGAGTGCATCGACGGGGCACTGCTGGTGACGCCTTCTCCAAGTCCTCCGCACCAGACGGTTCTCGTGGAACTGCTTGGCCATCTGATGCCGTTCACGAAGGCATCCGGCATTGGACGAGTGCTGCCGTCGCCGGCCGACATTCGGCTGGAGGCGACGAACATCGTGCAGCCCGATCTGTTTGTGGCGCCCTTGGTGGACGGCAGGTCGGTGATCAAGGATTGGCGGGAGGTGTCGTCACTCCTTCTCGCGGTCGAGGTGCTGTCGCCGTCCACGGCCCGGTACGACCGAGGTCTCAAGCGCCGGTACTATCAGCGGGGCAAGGTGGCCGAGTACTGGATTGTGGATCTCGAGGCCCGTTTGGTGGAACGTTGGCGCGCTGGTGAGGAACGGCCGGAGGTCGTGACGGACGTGCTCGTGTGGCTCCCGCTCGGGGCGAGCGAGGCGTTGGAGATCGACGTCGCAGCGCTGTTCGCGGTCGCGCTCGACGGGTGAGCAGCGCCACGCACGCTTGATCGAGCAAAGCGTCATCGCGGGCCGCGAGACACGGCCCCGCCCCCTACTGCTCCAGAATGAACGCGTACCGCTCGGCAATCTCCCTCAGCCGTTCGTACCGCCCGCTCGCGCCGCCGTGCCCCGCCCCCAGGTTCATCTTCAGCAAGAGCGGCTCGGTCCCCGTGGCAGTGGCGCGCAGCCGGGCCACCCATTTGGCGGGTTCCCAGAACGCCACGCGCGAGTCGTTGATGCCGCTCGTGACGAGCAGGCGCGGATAGGCCTGCGGCGCGACGTTGTCGTACGGGGAGTACGCGCGGATGCAGGCGTATGCCTCGGGCTCCTGCGGGTTGCCCCACTGCAGCCACTCCTGCGCGGTGAGCGGAATGGACGCGTCGAGCATGGTGCTGACCACGTCCACGAACGGCACGTCGGCCACGATGGTGCGGAACAGGTCGGGGCGCAGGTTGGCGACGACGCCCATCAGCAGGCCGCCGGCGCTGCCGCCGTGGGCGGCGAGCCGCTCGGGCGACGTGTAGCGCTCGCGCACCAGGTGGTCGGCGACGTCAATGAAGTCGGTGAACGTGTTCATCTTCTGCATCATCTTGCCGTCGTCATACCAGGCACGCCCCATCTCCTGGCCGCCACGCACGTGCGCGATGGCGAACGCAAAGCCGCGGTCGAGCAGCGACACGCGATGGGAGTTGAACGTGGGCTCCACCGTATAGCCGTACGACCCGTACGCATAGAGCAGCAGCGGTCGTGAGCCATCGCGCGCGAAGAGCGTGCGATAGACGAGCGAGACAGGAACGCGCGTGCCGTCGCGCGCCACGGCCTCGAGCCGCTCGATTGCGTAGGCCGACTCGTCATATCCGCCGAGCACCGGCTCCTTCTTCCGCTCGGTCCGCACACGGGTGCGCAGACCGTAGTCGAACACGGTGTCGGGCGTGACAAGCGACGAATAGGTGACGCGCAGCTCGGACTGGTTGAACTCCGGGTTGGCTTCCACCTGGACGCCGTACGCGGCCTGCGGGAACTCGACGTCATGCGTGTCACCCTGCTCGAGGTCGGTCACGCGCAGCGTGCGGAGGCCGCGCTGCCGTTCCTGCACCACCACGAAGCGCTGGAAGACGTGCACGCCTTCGACGAACGCCTCGGCGCGATGCGGCAGCCACTCCTCCCACGCGCCGGGATCGGCCAGCGGTGCACGCATGACCTTGAAGTTGGGCGCCGCTTCATTCGTGCAGACGTACAGCCAGTCGGCCCCCGGCTCGACGTCGTACTCCACGTCATCGCGGCGTGCGCGCACGAGCACCGGTGGCTCCGCGGGGTGTGCCGCGTCTACCAGGTGCACTTCCCCGTCAGTGAAGGACGACGAGGTGATCACGACATACGCACCGGACCGCGCGCGATGCACGCCGACGTTGTTGAGCACCCCGGGTTCGTGGAAGACCTCGGCGTCCGCCGATTGCGCGTCGCCGAGTACGTGACGCCAGACGCGGTCGGTGCGCTTCGCCTCGTCGGTTGTGGCGTAGAAGATCGTCCGGTTGTCGGATGCCCACGCGAGCCCGAAGCCGAGCTTCTCCACCCGATCCGCGAGCCACGCGCCGGTGACAAGGTCCCGCACGCGCAGGGTGAAGTCTTCGTAGCCTGACACATCCTCGAGGATGGCAAGCAGCCGGTGGTCGGGGCTCACCTCGAGCGCGCCCAGTTGATAGAACTCGTGCCCCGCCGCCTCGGCGTTCTCGTCGAAGTACACCTCCTCGGGCGCGTCGGGGCTCGAGCGGCGACGGCAGAAGATGGGATACGCCTTGCCCTGCTCCGTGCGCGAGTGGTACAACCACTCGCCGCGGCGCACGGGGACCGTCGCGTCGTCCTCCTGGATGCGCGCCAGCATCTCCTGATACAGCTGCTCCTGCAGCGGCTTGGAGTGCGCCGTCATCGCCTCGGTGTACGCGTTCTCGGCCTCGAGATAGGCGGTCACCTCGGGGTCGTCGCGGTCGCGCAGCCAGGCGTACGCGTCGACGCGGCGCTCGCCGTGGAGCAGTTGCGTGTGCTCGACGCGCTTGGCGAGCGGAGGGCGCGGACGTGCTTCCGGGGGGAGGTCGGGCATCGCGATGATTGAGGATATGGACTCAGGATTACGACTCAGGATTGCGATTGAGGAACGCGATTGGCGACTGATCAATGTAGAGGGCGGGTGCGAGGAGCGGCATCGGGCTGCGAGGGGGCTGTATCGGTGGTGCTTGCTGCGTCGCGTTCGGAACCTTCGGGCGATCCGCCGGCCCATTCTGGCTCTCCTTTCGTACTGCCTCGGCGCGGCGAAGTGAATCGCGCCTCGCCCTTTCAACGAGTCGACCAATCCGCCGCACGTTGTCGGCGTGCACGATGCTGTCACGGACCCGGTCCTTCCGCGATGGCCCCGCGCCGAAGAAGGGAAGCGGAATCGAGAGACCACCGGCGCCCGTGGCAGTGGCCACCGGACGGTGCTCGCTGCGAGCGACTGCGAGAAGCCGGGCTCGCTCTCGAAGACGTTCGTCTTCCTCCTCTGGCAACGGCCGCCGAGTGCGCGCGAGCGCCGGCACATTCTCACTCAGGTACGCCAGTATCGAGTCCCGCTCCACGATGGTCACTCCGGTGCGTCGCGAAATGCCTGCTCGCGAGTTCACTGGAGCCAGGGTATGCCGCGACGATGCCGCGTCTCGTCGCATCGGGGGCGCAACCGCTGCGACACTGTCTGCGTGAAGAGCGATGACGCCGGTAGGAGCTGTGTCTTGATGCGACAACGGTCGGTCGGGAGGAGCCGGCTGGTCCGACAGGCCGACACGACGAGTCGCGGACGGGGCGGGTTGGCTGCCGCGGGGAACCGTGCGCGCTGTCGTTGCCCTGACGGGCACGACAAACGTGAGTGCCACGTGCTGTCCACGATCGGTGCCCCGTTGCCAAGTGTAGGACCCGCGAGCGGGAGAACCGAAGGGGTGCATGATCGCCCCGGCTGCGGCAATCGTGAGCCCAGCCGCGCACACGACCGCTCCAGCCGATGGTACGTCGCGCGGCGTTTCAAGGCAGAGGAACCGCATGAAGCTCTCCCCACATTTGCCACGGGTGCACCTATGACTCCACGCCTCGCGCTCCGCGCGCTGGAAGCGGGCGCCGAGATAGCTGCTAATCGGGTCAACGGGTGGCGAAAGCCTCTACTACACTCCAAAACGTCGAATCGTTCGCGTCCGCGATGCGAGCCGCGAGCATTCCCGCTGAACGCTGAGACACGTCGCGTGGAACGTGTGTCGCTGCCGGCGTCGGTGGTCGAGGCCGTCGTTGCGCAACAATCGCCCATCGCAATCATCTGTCGCAATCCTCAATCGCAATCCTGGGTCCACATCACCAATCGCCTCACCCACCTTCATCCCACCCAGCGGTTTGCGTATGTTCTCCCGATGCGCAATGACTCCCCCGGCACTGCCATCCTCACCCAGTGGCGTCGCCTTTCGGTACTGCCCGGCGGCGGGTGGCTCTTCAGCAAGCTGCTCGGCTGGCAGGTGCCGTACTCGGGGTCGGTCTCGCCGCGCGTGCTCCTGCTCGAGCCGGGGCATGCGCGCGTGCGCATCCGGGAGCGCCGCGCGCTGCGGCAGCACCTGGGGTCGGTGCACGCCATCGCGCTCATGAACGTGGCGGAACTCGCCAGCGGGCTCGCCATGCTCGGCGCGCTCCCGGCAGGAATGCGGGGCATCGTCACGAAGATCAGCATCGAGTACTTCAAGAAGGCCCGCGGTACGCTGGTGGCCGAAAGCCGCTGTGTGGTGTCGCCGGACCTACCGGAAGGCGAGTACGATTTCCAGTCAGAGGTGCAGGACGCGGCAGGTGACCTGGTCGCCCGCGCCACGGTGACCTGGAAACTCGGGCCGGTGCCGGCATGAACCGCACGGTGCAGCAGATGTTCCTGCAGCAGACGGGCGCCACCGTACCCCTGATCTGCGGGCCGATGTTCCCGTGCAGCAATCCCGAACTGGTAGCGGCGGTGTCGGCGGCCGGTGGCATCGGCGTGGTGCAGCCGATTTCGCTCACCTACGTGCACGGCCACGAGTATCGCGAGGGACTGCGCCTCATCAACCGGCTCGCGCACGGGCGGCCCGTCGGGTGCAACGCGCTGGTCGAGAAGTCGTCGCGCGTCTACGAGCAGCGCATGATTCGATGGGTGGACATCGCGCTCGAGGAGGGCGTGCGCTTCTTCATCACGTCGCTGGGCAACCCGCGCTGGGTGGTGGACAAGGTTCACGCCGTGGGCGGCGTAGTGTATCACGACGTCATCAACCGGCGCTGGGGCGAGAAAGGGCGCGACGAGGGCGTGGACGGCCTCATCGCCGTGAACAACCGCGCCGGCGGCCACCTGGGAGACAAGGACCCGCGTGCCCTGCTCGACGAGCTCGCGCCGCTCGGCCTGCCACTCGTCGCGGCGGGCGGCGTGGGCAACGCCGTTGAGTTCACGCAGGTGCTCGCCCTGGGCTACGCCGCGGTGCAGTGCGGCACGCGCTTCATCGCGGCCACAGAATGCAAGACCGGCGAGTCGTACAAGCAGGCGATCGTGGCGGCGAAGGAGCGCGACATCGTCAGCACCCAGCGCCTGACCGGCGTGCCGGTGGCCGTGATCAACACGCCGTACATCCAGCGGCTCGGGACGAGCATCAACGGCTTCTGGCGCTGGATGTTCAAGGGGCGCAAGACCAAGCACTGGGCGCGCACCTACTTTGGCCTGATCGGGCTGTGGCGCCTCAAGCGCGACCAGCAGCGCGAGGGGACGGGGGGCGGCGAGTACTGGCAGGCCGGGCACAGCGTCGAGACCATCAATGACGTGTTGCCAGCCGGCGAGATCGTGCAAGATTTCGCAGCGGCCTGGCGTGCCGCACCCTGAGGAGACGAGCCGCACGAAGCCATCGTCCTCGTCCCTCCGCACCCCACCCTGCACCACACCGTGCCCCTGCCCCTGCACCACACCCTGCACCCCGCCCCCTGCACCCCACCGTGCCCGTGCCCCTGCACCCCACCCTGCCCCCTGCACCTGAATCGAGGACTGCCCAATGCCCGCTGACGTGATTGACTATCGATTGATCGGCGACGACCTCCAGGGCGTCGTCATTTCGCTCGACCCCGGCGAGGGCGTCATCGCCGAGGCGGGTGCGATGCTGTACATGGACGACGGGATCCAGATGGCGACGACGCTCGATCCCAACAACCAGGGCGGCGGGCTGTTCGGCAAGCTGCTGGGCGCCGGCAAGCGCATTCTGACCGGCGAGTCGTTCTTCATCACGATGTTCGGCAATGCCGGGATGCGCCGCGCCGATGTCGCCTTTGCGGCCCCCGTGCCGGGCAAGATCAAGGCGCTCGACCTGCGCGAGTGGGGCGGCGAGATCATCGCGCAGAAGGACTCGTTCCTCTGCGCAGCGCGCGGCGTCAGCCTCGACATCGCGTTCACGCGGCGCATCGGCGCGGGCTTCTTCGGCGGCGAGGGCTTCATCCTCCAGCGCCTCAACGGTGACGGACTCGCCTTTGTGCACGCCTGCGGTGCGCTCATCGAACGCGAACTGAAGCCGGGCGAGCAGCTCCGCGTGGACACGGGGTGCCTCGTCGCGATGCAGAGCACGGTGGACTACGACATCCGCACCGTCCCCGGCATCAAGAACGCGCTGTTCGGCGGTGAAGGCGTCTTCCTGGTGCACCTCACCGGGCCGGGCAAGGTGATCCTGCAGACCCTGCCCTTCGCACGCATGGCCGACAAGATCATCGCCGCATCGCGCTTCGGCATGGGGCAGCGGCGTGACGAAGGCGGCGTGCTCGGGCCGCTCGGCGACATCCTGAGCGGAGACCGCAGGTGAACGAACGCGCGCCCATTTCCGCCGTCCTGACGCGCGCCAGCCAGGTCGCGACGCTGCTCCTCTCGGGCGCCGCGCTGGCCGGTGCGCTCTATCTGGGGGCGGTGTCAATGGGACGCGTGCCGGCCGTCGGGCCTTTTCTCGACCCGGCGCACGGCATCTGGGCGGTCGCACGCACGGCGGAACTGCCGCGCGAGGCGTCGCTGCGCATCGCCGGCCTGAAGGACAGCGTCGCGGTGAAGTATGACGAACGGGGCGTGCCGCACATCTTCGCACAGCATGAGGAAGACCTGATGCGCGCCTTCGGCTTTGTCGTGGCGCGCGACCGGCTCTTCCAGATGGAGCTCCAGACGCGCGCCGTGGCGGGCACCCTGAGCGAAATGGTCGGCGCCACGGCGCTCGAGGCCGATCGCGAGGCACGCGCCCAGGGGCTGGCGTGGGGCGCGCTGCGCAAATGGAACGCGATCCCCGATACGTCGGAACACCGCCGCCTGGTCACCGCCTACTCCGACGGCGTCAATGCGTACCTCGCGCAGATGACCGCGGCGGACGTGCCGTTCGAGTACCGCCTGCTCGGCGCGAAGCCGCAGGCGTGGAAGCCCGAGTACACGTACTACCTGCTCGCGCGCATGTCGCTCACGCTCGCGTGGAATGACGAGGAGCTGCGCCGGGCGAGCGTCGAGGCGCTCGTGGGAGAGCGGGCGGCGGACGCGCTCTTCCCCGCCGAGGCGCCGATCCAGGAACCCATCCAGCCGGTTGCTGGACGCCGCGGACCGCGCATCGCGGGCGGGGTGCTCCCGCCGCCGGCGCCGCACGACACGGCGCGCCTCGCGATCGCCGAGAGCTTTCAGCGCGCCGCGACGTCGGCCACGCTCAGCACCCGGCGCGGCGACGGTAACGGTGAGGTGGCGGTGGGGAGCAACAACTGGGCCGTTGCACCGACGCGCGCCGCGGCCGGCCGCGCGCTGCTCAGCGGCGACCCGCACCTGCAGCTGACGCTGCCGTCCATCTGGTACGAGGTGCACCTGCAGGTGCCGGGCCTGATCGACACGTACGGCGTGACGATTCCCGGCGGGCCGATTGTTCCCATCGGGTTCAATCGCGCAATGGCGTGGACGGCGACCAATACCGGCGCCGATGTCCTCGATTATTACGAGGAGACGGTGGACGACCGGCGTCACCCGACGCGCTATCAACTGGACGGCGCGTGGAAGCCGCTGGAGCTGCGCATCGAAGCGGTGCGCGGCCGGAGCGGCCGTGTCCTGCGCACCGACACCATCTACCACACGCACCGTGGACCGATGATCCGTGCCGGCGGCACGTGGCTCTCCCGCCGCTGGACCGCACTCGACGTGACCGACGAAGGCCGAGTCCTGCGGCTTGCCAGCCAGGCGCGATCGGTAGATGAGTGGATGACGGTGATGGGGGACTACGCGGTGCCGGCGCAGAACTTCCTGACCGCTGATACGCTCGGGCACATCGCCATCCGGTCGACGGGGCACTACCCCGTGCGCGGCGGCGCGGCGCGCGGCGATCGCATCACCGACGGCACGAAGAGCGCAAACGACTGGCGCGGGTTCTGGCCGCCCGATCGCTATCCGCACGCGAAGGATCCGGCACAGGGTTTCCTGGCCTCGGCCAACCAGCAGCCCAAGGACCCGCAGGTGGACCCCGGCTACCTCGGCTCCAACTGGCCGGCGCCGTTCCGCGCGATGCGCATCAACCGGCTGCTGCGAACCGACTCAGCGGTGACGCCCGACGCGATGCGCCGCTTCCAGACGGATCCGACGAGCGAACTGACCGAGTTCTTCCTGCCGCCGATGTTCGATGCCGTGGCACGAGCGTCGGTCACTGGTGCGGTGGACACCGCGGCGGTGCGCGGCGCGGCGCTGCTGCGCGAGTGGGACGGCCGCTTCACGCCCGACAACGAGCGCGCCGTGCTGTACGACGTCATGATGGAGGAGCTCGGCCGGCGCACCTGGGACGAACTGCGCGGCGCGACGAATGTGCGACGCGCACCCACGCCCAGTTCGGCCGTGCTCGCGCAGTTGATGCAGGACGGCGATTCCCCGTGGTGGGACGACCGCTCCACACAGGCGCGCGAGACGCGCGACAGCCTGCTCGTGGCGAGCATTGGCGCGGCCTACCGACGCGTGGCGCAACGGTATGGGCCGCCCGGCCCGCGCTGGCGCTGGTCCGGGATTCGCACGGCGACGATCAACCACATGCTGGGCGTGCCGGGACTCGGCCGCACCAGGATTCCGATGCCGTCGGGGCGGGGAACGTTGAGTCCGTCGGACGGCAACGGCTCGCACGGCGCCAGCTGGCGGTTCGTCGTGGAACTGTCGCCCGATGTGCGCGCGTGGGGCACGTATCCCGGCGGACAGTCCGGCAACCCGGTGAGCGAGCGGTACGACGACAGGCTCCCGTCGTGGACGGCCGGCCGGCTGGACACACTGCGCTTCCCGCGCCGCGCCGCCGACCTTGCATCGCCGCGCGCGACGCTCACCCTTCACCCGGAGCGCTGACCGATGAAATGGCTGATGCACCTGGCCGGGTTGACGCTCGTGATTGCCGCGGGAACCTGGATCGGCGGCTGGTGGATGGTGCCGGTCGTTGCCGGCGCCTACGGCGCGTGGGGCACGCGCCAGCCGGCCGCCGTGTTGACGGCGATGCTGGCCGGAGGCGGAGCGTGGGGACTGCTGCTCGCCTACGACGCGTCCGTCGGGCCGGTGCTCCGCCTCACCCAGCTCTTCGGCACCATGTTCCGGATGTCGGGTATGACATTGGTCATCCTGACGGTGGCGTATGCGGCGCTCCTTGCCGTCTCCGCGGCGGCGTTCGTGCGCGGCATCCGACGCCTGATGGCACCGGCATAAGCGCCACGCCTGCCGCTCGCGGCGCGGCGCCCCCTGCCCTTTCGGGGCGGCATCGGTGCAATTTACGGACGGCTCACCGACGTCGGGCCGCTCCTTCTCCTTCTGATCGAACCATCATGCGCGCTGTCCGCCCCGTCCTGCTCGCTACCGCTGCCATCCTGCTCGCCGGCTGCAACGGCACCAACGAGGGCATTACGGCCGTGGACCCCAACGTCTACACGGCCGACCCCGCCACGTCGTCGTACGCCGCCTCGTTGAACGTCAACATCGCGTCGATGACGAAAACAGCGAGTGGGCTGTACTACAAGGATCTCGTCACCGGCACCGGCGCGACGGCGGTCGCCGGGTACACCGTGCGCGTGGAATACAGCGGCTGGCTCGTGAACGGCTTGCGGTTCGACACGTCCATCGGCAGAACGCCGCCGTACGACGAGTTCCTGCTCAACAAACCCGAGCGAATCAAGGGATATGACGAGGGCGTTCAGGGCATGAAAGTCGGCGGGCGGCGTCAGCTGGTCATTCCGCCGGGCCTCGGCTACGGAGAGAACGGTTCCGGGGCCATTCCGGGCAACGCGGTCCTCGTGTTCGAGGTCGTGCTCCTGCAGGTCCGCTAGGCACGGCGCGACGGCCGGGCCCCGCGCGCCGTCACGGCGTCGGTCGTTGCGGCGCCCACTTCTCCAGCGCCCGCCGCAACAGGACATCGTCAATGGGCTTGGCGATGTAATCGTCCATGCCGGCGCTGAGGCAGCGCTCGCGATCACCCGGCATGGCATTGGCCGTCATCGCGACAATTGGCGTCCGCTGGGCGTCGCCTTCTCGCCGCCGGATCGCCGCGGTCGCGGCATACCCGTCGAGCGTCGGCATCTGGCAATCCATGAAGATGACGTCGAACGTTTCGTCCTTCGACATCCGCAGCGCTTCCTCGCCGTTCGCGGCGACCTGTACCACACAGCCCGCGCGCTCGAGCATGGCCCGCGCCACCAGCTGGTTGACCGGGTTGTCTTCGGCGAGCAGCACGCGCGTACCGACCGGCGTCCCTTCCGGTGGCGTTTCACCCGCCGGGCGACTCGCCGTCTTGCGGCGCGGCGGGCCGGGCCGCGAATCGGTGATCTCGCCTGCGGCGATCCTGCGCTCGCGGGCGGCGCGCGCGCGCCGCATGGCGCCGAGCAACTGGGCCCCGTGCGCCGGTTTCGTCACGACGTCCACAAAGCCCTGCGACGCCGCGGCCTCCGCGGTGATCCCGTCGCTTGCACGCACGAGGAGCACCAGCGGCGTCGGGGAGATCGCGCGTTCCCTGCGCAGCGCCTGGGCGAACTCCAGGCCTTCGCTGGTGCGCATGCCGTACTCCACGAAGACGACATCGTACGGCTGGCCGCCGGCGGCGCCCTGGCGCAGCAACTGCAGGGCGTGATCTCCGAGCGCGCGCGTGTCCACCGCCACCCCCAACGCCTCGATGCGCTGCGCGAGCGCGCGCCGCGTCACCTCCTGCGCGTCCACCAGCAGGACGCGCCGGCCCGCGAGGTCCGGCAGCGGGGACGCCTCGCGCGCGCCGGCCGGAACGCTCAGGCGCAGGGTCACCCAGAACGTGGACCCGCGCCCCTCCACCGAGCGGAACCCCGCCGTCCCGCCCATCATCTCGGTGAGGCGCCGCGTGATCGCCAGGCCAAGGCCGGTGCCGCCGAAGCGGCGGGACATGGATGCATCCGCCTGGCTGAAGTCCTCGAAGATGCGCGACTGCTGCGCTTCGGGGATGCCGATGCCCGTGTCGTGCACGGCAATCCGCACTATAGCGTCGGTGTCGCGCCGCTCCATCACCTCGACCTCGAGCACCACATGACCAAACGTGGTGAACTTCACCGCGTTCGAGAGGAGGTTCAGCGTCATCTGGCGGATGCGCCCAGCGTCGCCGACGACCTGCGACGGCATGCCGCGGCCCACATGCAGCGCAAGCGCGATCTTCTTCTCGTCCGCGTGCGGTGCCAGCAGGTCACAGGCCTCCTCGAGCGTGCTGACGAGGTCGAACGGGAGCGGCTCGATGGTGAGCTTGCCCGCTTCCGCCTTCGAGAAGTCGAGGATGTCGTTGATGATGGCGAGCAGCGAGTCGGCCGACGACTTGACCGCCTGGATGTACTGCCGCTGCTGCTCGTCGAGATCGCTCTCCAGCAGGAGGCCCGTCATGCCGATGATGCCGTTCATCGGCGTGCGGATCTCGTGCGACACCGTGGCGAGGAACTGGCTCTTGGCGCGCGCGGCCGCTTCGGCCGTTTCCTTGGCTACCACGAGCGCCTGTTCGCTCTGCCGCCGCTCGCTCAGGTCCCGCACCTCGAACAGGGTGATGGCCTCGCCTACCACCTCGACCGGCGTGAACGTCACCTCGGCGGGAAAGAGCTCGCCATTCAGGCGCCGGCACTGCAGCTCCGTCACGTGGGCGCCGCGCGCGCGGTCGCGCTGCAGGTGCAGTTCGATCACGGTCAGCGAAGGTTCGCCGTCGGGCTGGTGTTCGGGGAGCAGGGCGCCAAGGCGCAAGGCACCGAGCGCAACCTTGTCGCGCGCCGCGAACAGCCGAACCGCCGCGTCGTTGCAGTCGGTGATGGCCGTCCGCCGCAGCAGGAAATGCGCCGAGGTCGCGTGGTCGAAGATGGCCTGGAAGCGCTGCTCGGCGGCCAAGCGATCGCCGATGTCGCGCATGACGGCCATGAAGACGTCCTTGTCCCCCGAGCGCACCGCGCTCAGCGACATGTCGAGCACGAGATCGCGCCCGTCACGCCGGCGCCCGGTGACGATCTCGCTCACGCCACGACCCTCCTCGCGCGCCCGCTTGAGATACGCGCCCATCTGAGCTTCAGTCAGTGAGTGATACGGCTCGCCCATGAGTTCGCGGGAATCCATGCCCTTCAGCTCCGCCTCGGCGTACCCGAACAGCCGCTCGGCGGCCGGATTGCAGCCCGTGAGTCTGCCATTCTCGTCCGCGGCGACAATAGCGTCGATCGAGCTGTTGAGCAGCGCGCGGGCCCGCGCCTCGCGCGCGAGCGCCTGCGAGACGGCGTCGTCCATCCGCGCCTCAAGGCGTGCGAAGGCGAGGCGCTGGGCGCGCCGGCGCAGCGCCACGAGCACGGCGCCAACCACGAAGGCCAGGGTGACGAGCAGCTTCAGGACCACGTCGAGGACGTCGAGCACCCGTGTGGCGCGCGTCACGGCGGCATCGAGGCCCTCGGTGATGGCGCGCGAGGCCGCCGCCGCATCGTTCAGCGCCTTGTCGAAGCGCGCATCGAGCGCATCGTCCGCGACGCGCGAGCGCCCCGCCACGGCGAGTCGTTGCCGGCTCAGTGCCTGCAGCGCGACGACCTGGGCGCGGAGCGCTCCGATGCGGTCGGCGAGCAGCGGGTCGACGAGCCTGGACGCGTCTCCCGGGCTCGCATCGTCGGTCAACTGGTCGAGCCGGCGCAGGGCTTGCGCGTACCGGTCGTCGACATCCCGCCGCGGATCCACCCGGCCGTCGCCGGCCACGAACTCCTCCACGGCGAGATGCGCGGCCGTGAGCTCGTAGCGCAGCTCCTGCTCGCTGGTGGCGAAGAAGTAGCGACGTTCATCCGCCTGCCGGTGTGCGCGGTCGAGCGCCCCCATAACGACGAAGACCAGCGCCCCAATCGCGAGGAGCGACAGGGAGAATCCGTCGAGAAAGGGACGCGAGCGTCCCTTCGGCGCATTCAGGGGAGGCACCATGGCTGGGGAAAGATACGCGCCGCGCGCCTGTCGGGAACACCGCCGGCTCCGCGCCTAGAAGACGCGCCGCACGGTGACCAGCAGATGCCGGGTGGCGAACGGAAACAGGTAGTTGGTCCCGTCGCTGGCGTACCCGCCGCCGAAAGCCAGCCGGTCCAGCACGTTGTTGACGCGCAACGACACGGCGGAAGACCCTCGCGACCAAGCGAGGCCGGCGTCCGCCAGCACGTACCCGGGCAGGACCGCGTCGGCATTGCCCGTGTTCGTGAGCGGCGATGACGACACCTCGCGTGCCTCGCCCTCGAGCGTCAGGCCCCACGGCAGGCGCCACGCCACCGCCTGCGTGGCAACTGCGCGCGGGGTCATCCGCGACCGGACGTTCCGGTACTCGATCCCCGTCACCGCATCGGTGAAGTGGCGAATCCTCGCGTCGGTGACCGCCAGCGTCGCGTCCACCGAGAGCCGCGGCGACGCCTTCCAGCGCACCTCCGCTTCGACTCCCCGCCGGTGCGACCCACCCACGTTGACGCGCAGCGGCGAGCCGGTGAGGCTCAGTGCCCCCACGGCGGCGATCTCCTCGCGGAATTCCATGGCGAAGAGGTTGGCCGAGGCGCGGAGCCCGCCGCGACTCCAGGTTGCCCCCGCCTCGTAGTCAACGACGTGCTCCGGACGCACGCGGTCGAGCGGAAGGATGGAGGCGGCATTGGTCGAGTCCAGGTTGTCGGCGCCGGCGAACATGTCGTCGCGCGTCGGCTCGCGGCGCACCGACCCTACCGAGGCGTAAAACGACAGCGCGGGCGATTGCCGCCACGTCACGCCGACACGCGGATTCACGAACGTCCAGTCCCGCTCGGGGCTGGACACGCCTGCGTTGCGGTCGGGATCATAGCGGAAGCCGGCACGCCGCACTTGCGCGTCGCCGAACCAGGTGGCGCGTCCACGCGTGTACGCCACCTTGGCGAACGCCGTCTGTTCGTTCTTGTAGCCGGTGTTGTCGTACACGCGCGCCTCAAGGTCGGGCCAGATCTTGAGGAAGTGGTCGCGATGGTACTTCATGACGTGGACACCGGCGTCCACGGCCAGCGCGCCGCGGCGATAGGAGTAGGTGCTGAGCGCCCCGTACCAGCTGTACGACAGGTTGAAGCGCCAGAGTTCCGGATCCACCCGCACGTCGAACCAGCCGCCGGCGCCCTGCCGGTAGACCGTGGTGGTCCAGACGGCATGCTCGCCCACCGCGCGCACGTGCTGGAGGTTCCAGAAGACCTGCGAAAACCGGTCGCGCTCGTCGGTCCCCATGGGATTCACGCGGGGATCGTCGCGCACCGTCGCCTCGGCGGCGGCGTAGTACGACGAGCGCAGTTTCGAGAGTCCGGCGAAGGCGGTGAACTTCACCATGTCGCGGTTGCCGTACCACGCGGCCGAGAAGAAGCCCGAGGACGCGTTGTTCCCCGAGTGCCGTCGGAAGCCATCGGTCTCGTGCGCGGAGGCGCGCGCCGCCATGGCCCAGCGACCGCCCGTGAGCCCCGAGCGCCACTGCAGCGCGGCACGGCGCGTGTCGAACGCGCCGCCCGTGAGCTGCAACTCGCCGCCGCGTCGCGCCGACGCCAGGTCGAGCGACTGGAAGTTCACCGATCCCGCGTACGCCGCCGTGCCGAACGCGCTGGTGCCGGTGCCGCGCTGCACCTGCACCGACTGCACGCTGTTGGCAAAGTCGGGGACGTTGGAGAAGTAGAAGGCCTGGTCCTCGGGGTCGTTCAGCGGAATGCCGTCGAACGAGAGACTGACGCGATTCTGGTCGAGCCCGCGCATGCGCAGGTAGCTGTACCCGGTGAACGAGCCGCTCTCAGAATATGCGGTGACGCCGGGGACCCGCATGAGCAGCAGCGGGGCATCCTGGCCGGTATAGCCGCGCTGCAGCTCGTCGCGCGAGATCGTGCGTTCGCTCAGCGGCGCGGCGCCTCCGGCGCGCACGGCCCGCACCGTCACGCGCTCGAGCGTGTCGGTGCGCACCGACCGGACGGAATCGGGGCGCTGGGGGACCTGCAGGGCGGCGAGCGCCGCGAGGACGATCGTGAATGATGACATGGCCGGTTCGCGAGAAAGGGTTGCGATCCGGAAGTGGGCCCGCCCGGGCGGCGCGCAATTAAGACGCGCCACCCGGCCGAGTGGGTGGCGCAACGGAAACCGCCGCGACACGCCGCACTCCCTACGCCGGAATTATCCGGATCAGGTTCCAAGGGACTTTCTCAACTTCGGCGAACGCCGAAATACCCCTGGCGGCAATGGCTGAATTCTAGCGGATGCCGCGCACCGCGCAACGGCCCACGCGCAACGGCCCCGCTTGCCACGCCCCGCACGACCAGCGACCTTCTTCCCCGAATGAGGACCATCCGCCAGCGCTTCTTCGACTCACCCGCCGCCGCGCGCGCCGTCGTCTGGACGACGCTCGGGCTGACGGTCGTGGTCGGCGCGGTGTCGCTGGTCATCCTGGAAGGGCGCATCCGGGAGGCCGACGAAGCGCTGCTCCAGTCGCGGCGCGACGAACGCCGCGCGGAGATCCAGCGCTGGCACCGCGACCTCGTGCGCGCGAGCACGGCCATCGCCAACGCGCCGCGGGTGCTCCCCGTCCTGCGCGCGCGGTTGACTCGCCGTGTGGACCGCGACGCGATCAGCGCGGCCGAGAACGCCATGGCCACGGCGCTCGAGGCACAGGGTTGGCTGAACTGGGCGCTCGTGGACGGCGCGGGACGGGTCGTCGCGGCATCGGGGATCACGCCGGCGGAGGCCGCCGCCCGCTGGAGGGAGACGGCCCGTCTGCACCGCGCCAGCGGCGGCGTCACGGTGGTGAGCGCCCCCGCCCCGCTGCGGCGCGCCGCCGTGGTCGCCGGCGATCGCCTCGATGCGGGCGAGCCGTTCGTGACGGTCGCCACGCCGGTGCTCGATGACGCGGGCCGGCACCTCGGCGCCGTCCTGTTCGACGCGCCGATGGCCGTGCGCCTCGACGTGAGCCGCACCTGGAAGACGGGCGATGTGTACCTCGTGCGGCGCGACGGGGTCTTTGCCAGCGTTCCGCGCTTCGGTGTGGCGCTCGCACGCTCCGGTGTGGTAGAGCCGGGCTCGGGCGCGGTCGCCTTCCGCGTGCCCGTGCGCGATCCCGGCGCCAGGCTCGGCGCCGAGCAGGTCGCCCCCGGCGTGGCGGAGCGCTGGCCGCTCACGCGCGCTGCGGCGCTCGTGACCCAGGGGTCCACCGACGTGGACATGCGCGGCTACCGCAACTACCGCGGCGTGACGGTGGTTGGCGCGTGGACGTTCATCCCGGAGCTCGATGCCGGGCTGGTCTTCGAGCTTGACGCCGCCGAGGCCTTTGCCCAGGCCCGCATCCTGCGCTGGCTCTACCTTGCGCTGTGCTTCGCGCTGCTCATCAACGCGGGGGTCGCGGTGCTCAACCGGCGCCGCGCCCAGCGCCAGCGGGTGCTGCGCAAGGCGGCCGAGGCGTCGCTGCGCGCCGCCAAGGAGCGCGCCGAGGCGGCGTCACAGGCGAAAAGCGAGTTTCTCGCCACGATGAGCCACGAAATCCGCACGCCGATGAATGGCGTCATCGGCATGACCGCACAGCTGGCCGAGACGTCCCTTTCCGCCGAGCAGCGGTCGTATCTCGAGACGGCGCAGCGCTCCGCCGACCACCTGCTCGGCGTCATCAACGATATTCTCGACTTCTCCAAGATCGAGGCCGGCAAGCTGGGGCTCGATCCGATTCCCTTCGACCTGCACATCGCGGTGTCGGAGGTGGCCGACCTCCTCGCGCCGCGGGCGCGCGACAAGGGCGTCGAGATCGTGGTGCGCATCGCGCCGGGGACGCCGCGCCGCTTCATCGGCGACAGCGGCCGGCTGCGGCAGGTCCTGCTGAACCTCGCGGGCAACGCCGTCAAGTTCACCGAGCGCGGGCACGTGCTCATTGACGTCGAATCGCGCGAGATGGATGACAAGCAGGCGAGCGTGCTGCTGAGCCTGCACGACACCGGCATCGGCATCGCCCAGGACCGGCTCATCAGCCTCTTCAGTCCGTTCGAGCAGGCCGACTCGTCCACGACGCGCCGGTTTGGCGGCACGGGGCTGGGGCTTTCCATCAGCAAGCGGCTCGTCGACCTCATGCACGGCGCGCTGACGGTGGAGAGCACGGCGGGCGTCGGCTCGATCTTCCGGGTGAGCGTCACGCTCCCGCTCGATCCGAGCGCCGTGCCCGTGCCGCCGCCGGCGCCCGAGCTGCGCGGCGTGCATGCCCTCGTGGTGGACGACAATGACGTCGGCCTGCGCGTGCTGCGCGAGCGCCTCGCGTCGTGGGGGATGCGCGTCAGCGTCGCGACCGACGGCCTCGGCGCGCTCGACGAGATCCGGCGCGCTCAAGCGGAGGGGGACCCGTATCGCCTCGCCGTCGTGGATTACCTGATGCCCGGCGCCGATGGCGAGGGTGTGGGACGCGCGGTACGCGCCGATGCGTCGTTGAACGGTCTCGGGCTGCTCCTGGCCACGTCCGCCTCGGTGCGCGGCGACGCCGCCCGCTTCGAAGAGGTGGGCTATGACGGGTACCTGCCCAAGCCGCTCCGCGCCGATACGCTGCAGGCGATGATCGAGGCCGTGCTCGCGCGGCGCGCCGTAGACCCCCCGCCGTCCGGTCACCAGCCCCTGCTGACCCAGCACCTGCTCGCCGAGCGGGCGGCCATCGCGCGGGACGCCGCGACGCAGAGCTCACTGCTGATGCCGCGGGCCGCGACGCGAGCCCGATTGCGCGTCCTGCTCGTCGAGGACGACCTCGTCAACCAGATCATCTCGCGCAAGATGCTGGAGTCCCTGCACTGCGAGGTCGAACTGGCTACCGACGGCCTGCAGGCGGTGGACAAGGCGCTGATGCGCGAATACGACGCGGTGCTGATGGATTGCCACCTGCCGCTGCTCGATGGCTATGAGGCGACGGGCCGCATCCGGTCCGCCGAGCGGCCGGGCCGCCACGTGCAGATCGTTGCGCTGACCGCCAGCGCTCTCGATGAAGAGCGCGAGCGGTGCCTGGCCGCGGGGATGGACGACTTTGTGAGCAAGCCCACCATGCTCAACGACGTGCGGGCCGCGCTCGACCGCGCGATTGACCGCGACGTGGCGGCGACCCTTCCCGCCACGCGGAAGTCCACCTAACAAACGGCGGCATCCGGTGTAGAATTCCCGTCCGGCTCGCGCACGGCGCGGGCCACCGCCTCTTCATCCCCGGAGTCCTGCTGCATGTCGCGGTCCCGTGTGCTCCTGCTCTCCGGCAGCCTCGTCGCTGTCGCGTTCGCCATCGTCGCCACCGCCCCGTCGGCCACCGCCCGCGGGCGGTCGCAGGACGAGAAGCCCTTCGTCAACGCGCCCAGTCCCGTTGCCGCCGGCGAGTACCTGATGACCGTCGCGAGTTGCCACGACTGTCACACGACGGCCTGGGTTGAGAAGAAGGGCATGGTCGCGAAGGAAGACCAGCTGACGGGCAACCCGATCGGTTACCACGGCGCGTGGGGCACGGTGTACGGCAAGAACCTGCGCTCGGTCGTGAACAACCACACCGAGGACGAATGGGTGGACATCCTGCGCACCGCCGATCACGGCAAGGGGCAGTTGCCGATGCCGTGGCACAACGCGGCGAAGTTCAGCGACAAGGACCTGCGCGCGCTGTATCAGTACGCCAAGTCACTCGGTCCCAAGCCGGTGCGCCTGCCGCGCGCCACGAAGCCCGGCGTGAAACCGGTGGGGCAGTACATCGACCTCACGGTCAAGGACTCGACAGGCAAGTAGTCAGCCGGCGCGCTGCGCCTCGATCTCCGCCGCTTCCGCCCGCGCCTTGAGCGCGTCGATCAAGCCCGGGAAAATGAAGCGGTGGAACGGCAGCACGGCGTACCAGTAAAGAACGCCGAGAATGCCGTCCGGTTCGAAGAACGCGGTCTGCTCGACGCGGCTCCCCTTCGGATCGGGACGCACCTCGAACTGCAGCCAGGCGGCGCCGGGCAGCTTCATCTCGGCGCGCAGGCGGAGCAGGTGCGGCGCGTCGAGCGCCTCCACGCGCCACCAGTCGAGCGGATCGCCCACGCGCAGCTCGCGCGGGTGTCGGCGGCCGCGGCGCATGCCGGTGCCGCCGGCCACGCGATCCATCAGGCCGCGCAGCTGCCAGAGCAGGTTGCCCGCGGGCCACCCTTCGTCGCCCCCCAGCCGGCAGATCGCGTCGAAGAGGCGTTCCGGCGATGCGTGCACGCGGCGGCGCTTCCGGTCGAGCAACATGCCTTCGTGCGAGCCAAGAAAGTCCTCGTCGCCGCGGTCGTGCGAGAGGCTCGAGAGGCTGGACGCCCACGTCGTCACCACGCTTCCCTCGTTCATGCGCGTGAGCGCGAGCCGCACCGCCGCATCGTAGCCGGTGGGCTGCACGTTGAACGTCACCCGCGCCGCATCGTTCTGCACGACCACCTGCGTGTGGAGACTCTCCACCAGCGGACGGGCAATACTGAACGGAATCGGCGTGACGAGGTCCACCCAGTGGCCCGCCAGCTCAGGCAGCGGCACCGGAAACGGCACGATCAGGCGGCGCAGGCCGCGGATCTGCGCGTACCGCCGCATCATCTCGAGGTAGGTCAGCACGTCCGCGCCGCCGATCTCGTAGATGCCGCGCGCCGTGGGGTGATCGAGCGCCTCCACCAGGTAGTCGAGCACCGACCGGATGCCGATCGGCTGGCAGCGCGTGTTGACCGAGGTCGGCGCGATCATCACCGGCAGCCGCTCCACGAGGTGACGGATCATCTCGAAGCTCGCGCTGCCAGAGCCGACGATGACGGCGGCGCGGAACTCGATCACCGGCACGCCGGTGGACGCGAGGCAGCGTCCAACCTCCTGGCGCGATGCCAGGTGTTCTCCGCGCACCTTCGTCGCGTCGCCCAGCCCGCCAAGGTAGATGATGCGGCCCACACCTGCGCGCGCGGCGGCGCCGGCGAAGTTGAGCGCCATCTGGCGGTCCCGCTCGCGATATGCCGGACCGACCGCCATGGAGTGCACGAGATAGTACGCGACGTCAATGCCGTCGAGGACGTTCCAGAAGATGTCCGGCTCTTCGAGGTCCCCGGCGACAATCTCCGCGCCGGGCCACGAATAGCCCGCGAGGCGGTCGGGGTTGCGCGCCACGCAGCGCACGTGGTGCCCCCGGTCGAGGAGTCGGGGCACGAGCCGGCCGCCGATGTAACCCGTGGCTCCGGTGACGAGCACGCGCAGCGGTCCGGCCTGGTTTGCGAGCGTCGTGGAGGTCACGGCACCGAATCGGGAAAGAGGGGGGCGAACAGGGCACGCCGACGACACGCGGCTGGCCGGACGTTTGTCGACTCGACGCTGCACTCGGCGCCGACGTCTCGTAAGCCAACAACATGCGACCCCGCTGGCGCGGAACGCCAGCGGGGTCGCATTGTCCTGAATAGCTGGGGAGGGGATCGAACCCTCGACCTCACGATTATGAGTCGTGCGCTCTCACCATCTGAGCTACCCAGCCATACAGCCATGTAATATACGGAGAGCCTGTACCGACTCAAAGCCCCACGTCACCACCCACGGAGGCTGCGGGAATCCTGCTCCCCCGTCGTCCGTTCGCAACCCCGTCGCCGCGATAATCGTCTTTTCTTCATGAGTCCCGAAGATCCGTTCAAGCGTCCGTACCCGGACGAGAACTACGTGCCGCCAGATGAGGCGGACCTGCGAAGGCAGGCCCTGCAGCGGGCGTACGAGATCGCACGGTCCATCACGACGGAGCAGGCGCGCAAGACGCAGGCCGCGCAGGACAGGCCGCCCAGGGGTCGCGGCCCGCTGCTGCGCGCGGTGAATGCCGCGCTGGCGGCTGGCATCGCCCTGTGGCTGTTCTTCGCACCGCCGGACTGGCTGCCGCAATCCGGAACGGACCGTCGCTCGACCGAACAGCGTGAGCTTGGCCTGCGTGTCGTCCTCGCCATGGAGGCCGCACGCGTCACCGCATATCGCGACGCCGAGGGCAGGCTCCCCGCGACGCTCGCGGAGGCAGGCGGTGATCCGCGCAGCGTGCGGTACATCGTGGTCGATGCGTCGCGATTCACGCTGTCAGCGTCCGACGGCATCGCATCGGCAACGTACGACAGCACCCAGCCGCTCGGCACGCTGCTCGGCGGCGCGGGGAACGCGCGATGACCGGGCCCGGCCCGATTCCCGGGCCGCGCCCCGGTGAGCCGCGCACGAGTGCGCGCCCCGGCGAGCCGCGGTCGAGCACGCGCCGCCGACCGAAGGCGGAGAGCGGTCGCTCGCCGGACCAGGCGGGATTCCCGTGGCTCGAACGGCACGCCAAGCGCATCCGGTGGGCAACATGGATCGGCATCGCACTCATCGCCATTCGCCTCATCGCGCCGCGCCCCGACGGCTGGCGCCGATGGAGCGACGCAGCGGCAGCCCTGGCGGACGCGGAGCAGGCGCGAACCGCAGCCCTGCTCTACTACCAGGCGGCATCGCGCCAGTGGCCGGCACCCGGACGTCCGGGCGTGGCCCCGGCGGGGATGCTTCCCTTCCTCCCGGGCGATGTCTTCTTCGCACGGCCGCGCTACAAGCTGGCGTGGGAGTACGCTGCCGATACCACGACGGGGGCGCACGCCATCGGGATCAGCGTGGTCGGCGAGGACCCGCGGCTGGCGCAGACCATGGCGCAGCGCGCTCCCGATGGTATGCGCTTCATCGCCAGCGGACGGCGGTTTGTGGTGCTGATCGCCTCGGCGGCCGGCAACCGATAGAGCCTCGACGATTCCGGCGGTGCGCGCCGCGCCGCCCGCCCGCCCGCCAAGGACGCCGGCGCCGATGGCAGCAACGCAGACGGCCGGTCCCTTGGGACCGGCCGTCTGCGTTCATGGCGGGGGCGGGATTTGAACCCGCGACCTTCGGGTTATGAGCCCGACGAGCTACCAGGCTGCTCCACCCCGCGTCGATGTCCGAATAGTAAGGGGTGCGGTCTGGCGAGGCAAGGCAATTCGACCGGTTTCCTACCTCCGATCCTCCGCGAAACGATAGAGCATCTCCTTGTCGCCTTTTACCATACCGAATTCCTCGCGCGCCAGGCGTTCCTGGACGACGGGGTCGGTTTCGATGGCGCGCTTCCAGCGCGCCAAGCTGTCTACCTGGCGCTGCAGCGAGTCGACCTCGTGGCGCAGAACCGCCATGCGGCGGTGCTGGCGCAGCAGGTCGCTGGTGCCGTATTCCCCGCCCTGCACCGCGAACCAGCCGACGCCGAGTGCAACGGCGGCGAGGACGGCGACGACGTGGGGCGGGCGCTTGGACTTGGCGGCTTTTGGTGGCATAGGGCAAACAGTAGACGACCGGGCGGCCGGAACCGATACCACGAAGTCCGAAGGTCGCGGTGGCAGCTACTTCTTCAATCCGTAGATCGCCCCACCCGGGTACACCGCCGCGTCGCCCAGCTCACCCTCGATGCGCAGCAACTGGTTGTACTTGGCCACGCGGTCGGTGCGGCTCGCCGAGCCGGTCTTGATCTGCCCCGCGTTGGTCGCCACGGCGAGGTCGGCCAGGAACGTGTCCTCCGTCTCGCCCGACCGGTGCGAGATGATGCTCTGGTAGCCATTGCGGCGCGCCATCTCGATGGTCTCGAGCGTCTCGGTCACCGTGCCGATCTGGTTGAGCTTGATGAGGATCGCGTTGGCCACATCCTCGTCAATGCCGCGCGCCAGGTACGCCGGATTCGTGACGAAGATGTCGTCGCCGACGAGCTGCACGCGGTCGCCCAGCGCGTCGGTGAGCGTGGACCAACCATCCCAGTCGTCCTCAGCGAGACCGTCCTCGATGGAGACGATGGGGTACTTGGCCAGCCACTTCGAAAACATCTCCACCATCTGGTCGGCGCTCTTCGTCCCTGCCCCGCTCTTCTTGAACGTGTAGTTCCCCTTGGCGAACAGCTCGCTGGCCGCGCAATCGAGGGCAAGGCAGACCTGCTTGCCGGGCTCGTAGCCCGCCGCCTCGATGGCCTCGAGAATGACGGTGATCGCCTCTTCGTCGTTCTTGAGGTCCGGCGCGAAGCCGCCCTCGTCGCCCACGCCGGTGCTGAGCTTGCGCTTCACCAGCACCTTCTTGAGCGCGTGAAAGACCTCGGCCCCCATGCGCAGCGCCTCGCTGAACGTGGGCGCGCCCACCGGCACAATCATGTACTCCTGGAAATCCACCGTGTTGGTGGAGTGTGCGCCGCCGTTGAGGATGTTCATCATCGGCACGGGGATCGTGCGCGACAGCGGTCCGCCGAGATAGCGATAGAGCGGCACGCCGATGGCGTCCGCCGCGGCGCGGGCGACGGCCATGGAGACGCCGAGGATGGCGTTGGCGCCAAGCTTGCTCTTCGTCGGTGTGCCATCGAGCGCGATCATCGCGCGGTCAATAGCGAGCTGCTCGGTGCAGATCATGCCCTGCAGCTCGGGACCAATCAGGTTCTCGACGTTCTGGACCGCCTTGCGGACGCCCTTGCCGAGGTAGCGCCTGGGATCGCCGTCGCGCAGTTCGAGGGCTTCGTTCTCACCCGTGGACGCACCGCTGGGCACGGCGGCGCGTCCCATGGTGCCGTCATCGAGCGTGACATCAACTTCGACCGTCGGATTGCCGCGCGAGTCGAGGATTTCGCGGGCGTGGATGGCAAGAATCGGATACATGGGAAGAGATTGAGGATATGGAATCCGGATCGCGATCGAGGATCGCGACGGAGGACTGCGATTGGCGATGGCCTGGCCGTGACGCATTGCGGAACGGCACGCCGTCACCCTTGAAACTTACCAGATTGACCTGGGGCTCGCCTCCGCGGACCTATCGGGCTCCCGGCGGGAGTCCCTCGTCGAGGACCTCCGCGAAGAACCGCAGCAGGTCGATGCGCACTTCCGCGCCGCTGACCGGATCCCGCCATTCGATAACCTCGTGGCAGATCTCGGCGGAAGTGGCGTCGGGCGTCCAGCGCTCGATGCTGCGCGCGTCCATATCCACAATCCAGTACTCCGGCACGCCGGCGCGTTGGTACAGCAGGCGCTTGATGCCGCGGTCGCGCGCGGCGGTGGACGGCGAGAGCACCTCGACGACCAGGACCATGCAATCGGGCCTGTCGAGGCGCATGCTGGCCGTCGCCCGCTCGCGCAGGACAAACAGGTCAGGTTTCACCAGGTCGGTGGCCGTCGGGTGGAAGTCCTGCTCGGCGTCGAAGACGCGGAGCGTTTGTCCGGCCGCACGCAGCGCCTGATGCAGTTCCTCACGCAGGAGCTCCTGCACAATGGCATGCACCGGCCTCGGCGACGGGGTCACGAACAGCTCCCCGCCGATGCACTCATACCTGTTGCCGTCGCGCTCGGGGAACTGCTCGAGGTCGGCCGGGGTCCAGTAGCGGTCCGTCGTGGCGGGCATGCCCATAGCGTACGCTCGGCGATGGGGGAAATGCAACTCGGCATGGCGCACGATGGGTGCCGTGCAGGCGCCGAGCGTCACCGGAGGATTGCGTGAGGTACTGTTCTGCCGCTGAAGCGCCCGCGCTCACCTCGGTTTCCTGCGGACAGGCCTTGCCCTTGCCCATTGCTGCGCGCCTCCGTACGGTACAAGTAGTCCCTATGGTCGGTGGGGATTTCCCCGACGTCCGGACACCGCAGGTCATTCGTCGCGCCGCATCAGGGAAGCGGCAAACGCGAGCTCTGCAAAACGAACAACCCGCCGTACCATGCCGTCGCGTCTCTTCCTTCCGAGACGCAGGTCAGTTGCATTCAGTGCTGCACGTCGAACGCGCGCCGAGTGAGCCAGGGCCCGGTGCGGTGTGTATTGCCTGTCGTTGGCGCTCGTCGTGGTCCGCACCAGTGGCCGGTGCGGGCGATGCCGGGAGTTCCTCACCCTTGCGGAGATGGAAAATGAACATCGGAAGACTGCTGTCGGTGATCGGAGTCGCGGCGAGCCTCGCGTTCGCCAGCACGGCGTCAGCCAAGGTGGTATCGGCTGTGTGGACCTGCAACAGCGACGGGTTCCTTCACGTGGTGATCACGAGTGACGACGGCAGTGTGCGGGAGTGGATCTATGGCTCCTGTGGGCCGGGCATCGCCGTGGGCCAGGGATTCAATCTCGTCTTCGCCGACAAGAAAATGGTCTCGCCAAGGGGCCAGACGTTCCTGACTTCCCTGGAACGCGGCAGCGCGTCCCCGGCCAGGCCTGTCCCTGGGACAGTGGCCAGCAAGTCGCGCGCTCCATCGGGAAGAACGGAGACGATTCAGCTCATGCAGGCCGACGTTGGCCCCCAGCTCGCGGCGTTCCTGACGAGCGTCGATGCCGGTTGGAAAACGGAAGGGCCCAGTGCGTCGAAGGCGTTCAGCATCTTTGATCGGTGGGGAACGCTGATCACGGCGCGGGGCTCGCTGGCGCTGGTGCCGGGCGACGTCGGCCTGACCATCCCCGTCAAGGGTGAAGGCGGCGACAAGCAAAACGCCAAGCAGCGGTGCCTGGACAAGCACGGGGTCTGGCGGGAGAAGCCGAAGGGCGAGTGGGGCTGCTGGACGTCCGCGAAATAGTGGGTCAGGCGCCGCGGGTTCGACTGTAGCGCCTGCGGCGTGACGATCGTGAACACGGCGCAGAACTGCGAGGTCGCTCGCGCATGCCCGCAGCTTAAGCGGGCGACGTCACGCCATACTCGCGCCGCAGGCACTCGGCGATGCGCGAGCGCGCCTCGTCGGCGAGCGCATTGCGGTCCTCGTACGCCCAGCCCGCCGTATCGATGGGCGGCAGGAAGTGCAGGTCGATGCGCCCCGGACGGATGAGCACCGCCCCCTTGCGCTGAATCTCGATGGTGCCGTGGATCGCCACCGGCACGATGGGGGCCTCTGTCTCGACGGCCAGCACGAAGGCGCCTTTCTTGAAGGGGCGCAGCGCGTATGACCGACCGCGCGTCCCCTCGGGAAACAGGATCACGCTCGCGCCGCGCTCGATCTCGACCCCCGCCTGGTCAATCGACGCGCGCGCCCGCGACTGGCTCGTCCGCTCGATCGGGATCATCCCGGCGTATCGCATGGCGCGCCCGAAGATCGGAATCCGGAACAGCTCCGCCTTGGCGACGAACTTGAACCACCGCAGGTGCGCCGCCATCGCAAAGACGTCGAACCAGCTGACGTGATTGCCGACGAAGATGTGCTGCGGGCCGAGGCGGTGCTCCCCGCCATGGACGACGACGCGGGTTCCCGCGGCGGCAAGCACGATGCGAGCCCACACGCGAGGGGCAAGATCGAAAATCGAGCCCGGGAGGTTCCTGAAACCGAGCAGCCCCGCAACGATCACCGAGCCGGCGATGACCGGCGTCGCGACGAGCAGCACGAGATAGGTGACCCCGGTGCGGAAGAGCGCGGCGATCATGCGGCCGGGAAGTGATCGTGGCCCCGCGGCAGCTGCACGCGTGCCCCGTGGCGCAGCGCCTCGACGGCGGGCTCGCCCGAGACGGGTGGTGCCACCGCGCCGATGCAGGTGAGTGGAATGCCGAACGTCTTCTCGAAAGCCGCGGCGTCCAGGGAAGCCGGCCCCGTGACCAGCAGTTCGAACTCCTCACCGCTCTGCGCCGCATCGTCGGTCGTCGCCGCAGGCGCGAGCGGCAGGCAATCGAGGTTCACGACCACCTGAACGCCGCCCGCCGCCGCGAGATGGCCCGCGTCCGAGACGAGGCCATCGCTGATGTCGAGCCCGGCGGTGACGCCGTGCGCCGCGAGCCATCGCGCCTCGGCGAACCGTGCCACGGGGCGCGCAAACCGCGCGCGGCTCTCGCTGCTCGGCGCACGCCCCTGCTCCCACGCGCGAATCGCGAGCAGCGGCCCGCCCAGCCGCCCCGTGACCCAGAGCGCGTCGCCGGGCTGCGCGCCACCGCGCGAGAGCGGTGATGCGGAATGCCCTATCACGGTGAGCGTGAGCGACAGTTCCCTGCCACGCGTCAGGTCGCCACCGATGATTCTCGCGCCGACGGCGCGGGTGGCATCGCCGATACCGTCGCAGATGTTCAGGAAGTCGCCGCGCCACGCGTCGGGCAGCGTCATCGCGATCGCCACGCCCACCGGCTCCGCCGCCATCGCGGCGATGTCGCTGAAGGCTGCCGTCGTCGCGCGATATCCAACTTCTTGCGGCGTCAGCCACGCGCGGCGGAAGTGGACGCCCTCGACGGCAGTATCCACGCTCAGCACCAGCCGCATCCCCGCGGGGACCTCGAGCACGGCACAGTCATCGCCGACGCCCGAGGCGAGCCGTCCCCACTGGCGCAGCGCCGCCGAGATGAGGTCGAACTCGCCACCGTAACCGAGGGGAAGGTGCCGCAGGTGCGTCATGGCATCCTACTGATCGCTCAGGGAACGAGACCGTCGGTGGAGCGCCGCACCCGCACGACCCCGCCGAGCGTGCCGATCCAGGCCCATCCGCCGTCGAGCACGATGCCCGTGACGGCATCGGGAAGATCGCTCCCGGAGCGCAGGATGCGCGACCCCCCGGTGGCGCGGTCCACGGCGATGACGCCGAAGGGACCGCCCGCCCAGACGGTGCGGGCATCGGCGGCGAGCACGTCCACCTCGCCGACGGCGCGCCACGGGACGGCGGGCCACGGTTCGGTCCACGCGCCGCTGCGTAGTGAGAACGCCACCACGCCGTCGCGCACGCTCACGAATACGGACGAATCGGCGCTGGCGAGCGCGCGCACCGGCTCTCGCAAGCGCGGCTGCGCCGCGGAAGCTGCCGGCCGCACGAACTGGTCGTCCCCGCCGGGCGGGCGAAGGACGAGCCCGGCGTCGGTGCCCACCCACAGCGTATCGCCCGTGGCGAGCAGCGCGCGCACCGGCACGCCCGCGACGCCGCCGAGCGCGACGAGGCGTCCGCGTCCCTCGGCGGAGTCGGCGTCGAGGAACGCGAGGCCGCGTTCGGTTCCCACCCAGACGCCGTCGCCGCGCGCAAGGACGCTGAGCACGACATCGCTCGGCAGGCCCGCCATCGGCGTGAAGGTGCGCGCGCCGGCGCCGTTGAGCGGCACGCGGAAGAGCCCGCGCGTGGTGCCCATCCACATGGTGCCGCCGCGCACCACAAGCGCCGTGGCGCGCGCGCCGCCAAAGCCGCGCCGCGTCTCGTCATCGAGCCAGCGCCACTGTTGCAGGTCGCGCGAAGCGAACGTCACGGCGAGGCGCGGCTCCAGTGCGCGCGAGGCCGGCGCGATCCAGATGCCATCGGCGGCGCGCGCCAGCGCGCCGGCGCCGGAGACCGCAAGCCCGTACGGCCGCGATGTCGCGCTGTTGAAGAGAGGGTCCACCTGGAACAGTCCGCCGCCGGCGGTACCCAGCCACACCTCGGTGCGGTCGGGGGCGCGCGCGCCGGCCGTGACGGGAAAGCCCTGCAACGACGCGTCGTCGCGCGTCAGCAGGCGCCCGAACGACTCGAGCGACGGGAACTCGCGGTAGACGGCCTCGAGCGATGACGCGCGCAGCCGGGCGGGCGTGCCGCCCGCCGGCGCGCGCGAGACGAACGCGGTCAACGGTTGCAGCGTCCACGCCCCCATGGATGTGAGCAGCCAGGCGCTGTCGTCGTCGGGGTCCACGGCCACCGCGCGCACCAGTGAGGGATCGAAGCCGCCGTCGCGCGGAAAGGGCGGCAGCCAGGCGCGCCGATCGCGGTCGTAGACGATCACCGCATCCGCGGTGACGGCGTAAATCCAACGACGCGCCACACCGACGGCGCGAATGACGCTGCCGCGCGAGAGGGTGACGCGATCCTCGCGCAGGATGGCGCCGGCGAATCCGCGCCGCGGCGCGACGGCGCCCGGCGTCTCCTTCGGCGGCGGTCCGCACGCAACGACGGACGCAAGCACGGACGCGCCGACGGCACGTCTCGCAAGCCGGGCGTACCGCGCGACACGCGCCCTCACTGCTCGCCGACCGCCGCCAGCTCCGCGAGCACGTACGAGGGGCGCGGCGCCTCGTCGCACTTCCATGCGTCGCGCAGCGAGTCCAGTACATCGTCGAGCGTCACCCCGCGAATGGCGCCGTCTGGGGCGGCCAGCTCGGCGGCGCGCCCATGCACCCAGGCGGCCGCGGCGCCCGCATGCAGCGGGTCACCGCACTGCGCCAGCAGCGTCGCCGCCATGCCGGCCAGCACGTCGCCGCTGCCTCCCTGCCCCAGCACCGGCGTACCGCTCGCACTCACCACGACGCGGCCGTCCGGGGCGGCCACCACGGTCGGCACGCCCTTGAGCAGGACCGTCGCTCCGGTGGCGCGCGCCAGTTCGCCGGCCACATCAAAGCGTCGCGTGTTGACTGAAGCGGCGTTGTCGCCCGAGAGCCGCGCGAACTCGAGCGGATGCGGCGTGATCAGGGCGCGGCGCGTGCCGATGAGCGCCGCAAAGGGCGCCGGCTCGCCCTCGTATGCGTTGAGCGCATCGGCGTCGATGACGACCGGGCACTCCGCGCTTCGAACACACTGCTCCACCAACGGCCGGACGTGCGCACCGCGCCCGAGCCCGGGGCCCACGAGGAGCGCGTCGGCCCACGCGCCAATCGCTGCGGCCTCGGCGTCACTTGAGGGCCACGCCGCCGCGAGCGCCTCGGGAACGGTGCGCTGCACCAGATCCACGTTGTCCGGTGAGACGACCAACTTCACCAGGCCCACGCCGCTGTGCAGCGCGGCGCGCCCCGCGAGTATTACCGCGCCGGCCATGCCGCGCGCGCCACCGACGATGGCCACCTTCCGGCGCGCCCCCTTGTGCTCATCGGCGCTGATGCGCGGCACGATGGAGCGCACGAACGCGGCGTCGGCCAGGATCGGCGCGCCGTCGTCGAGGTCGGTGTGCGCGCCCAACCCGATGTCCACCACGACGATCGCACGGCACCAGTCGCGCGCCGTCAGGTGCCCTCGCTTGATCGTGCCGAAGGTGACGGTCAGGTCGGCGCGCGGCGCGCCTTCGTGCGCGCCCGTGGACGCGTCGAGCCCGCTTGGGACGTCGAGCGCCACGACGAGGGCGCCGGCGGCACGCGCCGCATCGATGTCGGCGCAGGCCCGCGCGATGTCGCCGCGCGGCGCGCCGCGCGCTCCGGTGCCGAGCAGGCCGTCCACGACGACGCCGGGCTGGCCACGCGGCGCGGTTGCCCCCTGAAGCGCCGATGCGGCTGCGGCCTTCTCCGCGCGAGCATCGTTGGTGCGCGGCGGTTCCACCTCGCGCACGCGCACCGACACGCCCGCGACTGCCAGGGTTGCGGCCACCACCCACGCGTCCCCTCCATTGTTTCCACCGCCCGCATAGATGTCCACGCCAGCGCGTACGCGGTCACCCGCATGCCGCATCACCTCAGCGGCCGCGTGGCGTCCCGCCGCCTGCATCAGCGTCCGGGACGGCGTGCCCGCGCCGATGGCCCGTGCATCGCGCGCGGCAGCTTGCGCCGCGGTCACCACCCGCACGGGGGGCATGGTCAGGCCACGGTCAGGCGACCGCGGAGGCGTTCCACGGATAGTTGCGGTCGAAGACGGCGCCGAAGTCGAACAGGTCCACGAAATCCTCGCGGCTGTCGGTGGGCTGCGCGAGCAGCAGGCCGAGCTCGACGAGCGCGAAGACGATGTCGCCGAAGTGCTCCGTGGCCGTGACGCCCCAGTGTTCCAGCACGAGGCGCGACAGCACGCCGTAGCGTTCCAGCGCGAGATCGCGGCAGGCCTCGGCGAGCTCGCGCCCCGACAGGTGGCGGCGCTCGACCTGCCGCGCCTGCGCATACTCCAGCGCCGAGAGCACGAACAGGAAGGCGCGCTCGTCGAACCGCGGTTCGCGAACGCGAATGCGGTCCATCACTCCGTCTCGAAACGCCAGCTCCGTCACGCGGGGGCTCCTTCCGGCTGTACTCGTACAAGATGCACCCATGTCGGCGGTGGCGACAACAGGCGCGGCACGCAACGAAGGGCCCGAGGGCAAAGAATATCCGAAACTACTTTGCCACGGATTACACGGATTCAAAACGGATGGACGCGGATACCGCTCTGAGGAAACCCCAGGCAGGCTCCGCGTCCATCCGTCTGTATCCGCGTCATCCGCGGCGAAGGAGTTGCAGTTTCCTTCGCGCTCTTCGTGCTTCGCGGTAGCAGTGAGCCCTACACCCCCGCCTTCACTCCCGGATAGAGCGGAAACTCCGCCGCCAGCGCGCGCACCTTGTCGTGGACGCGGGCCTGCACGGCCGGATCTGCGGGCGCCTGCAGCACCTCGTCAATCAGCGCCGCCACGCGCACCATCTCGGCCGTCCCCATCCCGCGCGTCGTGAGCGCCGGCGTGCCGAGGCGAATGCCACTGGTCACGAAGGGCGACTGCGTCTCGCGCGGCACCGTGTTCTTGTTCACGGTGATGCCCGCCTTGTCGAGCGCCTGCTCGGCCAGCTTGCCCGTGAGGTTCTTGTTGCGCAGGTCTACCAGCAGCAGATGGTTGTCGGTGCCGCCGCTCACGATATGGAAGCCGCGGTCGGCCAGCGCAGCGGCCAGCGCCTTGGCGTTATCCACGACCTGCTGCGCATACGCCTTGAAGTCGGGCTGCAGCGCCTCGCCGAACGCCACGGCCTTGGCCGCGATGCAGTGCTCCAGTGGCCCGCCCTGCGTCCCCGGGAAGACGGCCTTGTCGATCGTCTTTGCGTGCTCGGCCTTGCAGAGGATCATGCCGCCGCGCGGACCACGCAGCGTCTTGTGCGTCGTCGTCGTCACGACGTCGGCGTGCGGGATCGGCGACGGATGGACGCCGGCCGCGACGAGCCCGGCGAAGTGCGCCATGTCCACCATGAGGATCGCGCCCACCTTCCTGGCGATCTCCGCGAACTTCGCGAAGTCGAGGACGCGCGAGTACGCCGAGTAGCCGGCGATGATCATCTTGGGCTTATGCTCGAGCGCGAGCGCTTCGACTTCATTCATGTCGATCAGCCCCTGCTCGTTCACCCCGTACGCCACGATCTTGTACATCAGGCCCGAAAAGTTGACCGGCGAGCCGTGCGTGAGGTGGCCGCCCATCGACAGGTTGAGGCCGAGCACCGTGTCGCCCGGCTTGAGGAACGCCAGGTAGACGGCGGCGTTCGCCTGGGCGCCGGCGTGGGGCTGCACGTTGGCATGGTCGGCACCGAAGAGCTTCCTGGCGCGGTCAATGGCCAACTGCTCGACCTTGTCCACCACCTCGCAGCCGCCGTAGTACCGCTTGTTCGGCAGCCCCTCGGCGTACTTGTTGGTGAGCGGTGATCCCAGCGCCTCAAGCACCGCCGGCGAGACAAAGTTCTCGCTGGCAATCAGCTCGAGCCCGTCGCTCTGCCGCGCGATCTCCTCCTCGATGTAGCCGGCCAGCTCCGGATCCTGCGTGCGGAGCGCCTCGCCCGGCGGGCACCGGTCCCACGACATCCACGACTGGCTCACTGCTCCTCCTCGCGCTCGATCTTCTCGATGCGGCGTTCGTGCCGGCCGCCCTCGAAGGGCGTGTCCAGCCAGGTCTTGAGAATGTCCACGCCCTCGGCGTCGCTGATGCATCGCGCCGGGAGGACGAGGATGTTGGCGTCATTGTGCAGCCGGGCGAGCGCCGCGATTTCGGTGTTCCAGGCGACCGCGGCGCGCACGTGCGGATGCCGGTTGGCGGCATAGGCCATGCCCAACCCGGTACCGCACAGCAGCACCCCACGGCGGGCCTGCCCCGTCTCCACTTCGCGCGCGACGGGATGCGCGTAGTCAGCGTAGTCAGTGGACGTGGCCGAATGCGTGCCGACGTCCTCCACCTCGTAACCGAGGTCCACGAGCACGGCCTTGAGCTTCTCCTTCAGCTCAAACCCGGCGTGGTCGGCGCCGATCGGGATGCGCTCGGCGGTCACGACTTGCGGGGCCACTGCGGCCAGGTCTTCACGAGTCCGCGGATGGCCGCAATCCGCTGCTCCGCCAGCTTGTCGGCCGCGAGGTACGACAGGATGCCCTGCTCCCTGGCGATCTGGTAGATGCTGAGCGTCGTATCGAAGATCTCGTCGGCCTTGCGCAGCGCGCGCTCGCGCGTCCAGCCGGCCACTTCGCCGTACACGTTGATGACGCCGCCGGCGTTGGCCACGAAGTCGGGAGCGTACAGGATGCCGCGCTTCTCGATGGCCTCGCCGTGCCTGGCCGGCATGTGCAGCACGTTGTTGGCACCGCCACAGACAATCTCGACGTTGAGCTTCGGGATCGTGGCATCGTTCAGGATGGCGCCGAGCGCGCACGGGGCAAAGATGTCGCCTTTCACCGAGTAGATCGCGTCGCCGTCCACGGCGGTGGCGCCATACTCCTTGACCATCGCCTGCACCTTCTCGGGGCGGATATCCGTGACCACCAGCTTCGCGCCCGCCTGGTGCAGTTCGCCGCAGAGATAATGGCCGACGTTGCCGACGCCCTGCACGACGACGGTCTTGCCCGTGAGGTCCGACGAACCCCAGCGGAACTGCGCCGACGCCTGGATGGCGCGGAAGACACCGTGCGCGGTGACCGGCGACGGGTCACCCGACTTGTTGGCGAGGCCGGCGACGTACTCCGTCTCCATATGCACGAAGTCCATGTCGGCGGTGCTCGTGCCGACGTCTTCCGCCGTCACGTAGCGACCACCGAGCGACTCTACGAAACGCCCGTGGGCGCGGAAAATGAGTTCGCGGTTGGCCGTGCGGTTGTCGCCGATGATCACCGACTTGCCGCCGCCGAGGTTGAGGCCGGCGACGGCGTTCTTGTAGGTCATGCCGCGCGCGAGGCGCAGCGCGTCAACGATGGCTTCCTCGTCGCTGCCGTAGTTCCAGAAGCGCGTCCCGCCGAGGGCGGGGCCGAGCGTGGTGTCATGGATCGCGATGATGCCGCGATACCCTGCGGACCTGTCATGGCAGATGGCGATCTGCTCATGGCCCATCTCGGACATCGTATCGAAGATCTGCATAGGGGCAGAGGGTAGACGGTGGAAGGCAGACGGCGGACGGCAGACGGCAGACGGCAGACGGCAGACGAAACCTTCACGTTGGCACCAAGGCCGCCAACGGTACTCCTCCTACGAACCACTTGAAATCTACGCTGATGATGCGAGAGAAGTCGCCAGCGGCGGATCAGGGAACAGGGAGCGCCTTTGTCCGGCATTCCCTACCACTGGTTGCTCAGCCCTCAGCACCTTGCCGTCCGCCGTCTGCCGTCCGCCGTCCGCCGTCTGCCGTTACTCGCCCTTCAGCGCCGCCCGCCCGATCACAATCCGCTGGATCTCCGACGTCCCTTCGTAGATCTCCGTGACCTTCGCGTCGCGGAACAGCCGCTCCACGGGGTAGTCGGTCGTGTAGCCGTAACCGCCGAAGACCTGGATGGCCTGCGTGGTCACCCACATGGCCGTCTCGGTGGCGAAGAGCTTGCACATCGCCGCGTACTCGGTGACGGACTCGCCGCGATCCTTCGCCGCGGCCGTGACATGCAGCAGCGACCGCGTCGCGTGGATGCGCGTGGCCATGTCAGCGAACTTGAATTGGATGCCCTGGAACTCGCCGATGGCCTTGCCGAACTGCTGGCGCTCGCGGGCATAGGCCGTGGCGTGTTCGTACGCGGCGCGCGCGATGCCGAGCGCCTGCGCAGCGATGCCAAGCCGCCCCGCCTCGAGCGACTGCATGGCATAGGCGAAGCCCAGGGACGCGTCGCCCAGGAGCCGGCCGCCCGGCACGCGCATGTTGTCGAAGACGAGCTGCACTGTCTCCGACGCGCGCAGCCCCATCTTGTTCTCCTTCCTGCCGACCTTGAAGCCCTCGAGGTCCGGCGTGACGATGAACGCGCCGATCCCCTTGCCACCGCGGCGGGCGTCCGGCGTGTCGGTGCGCGCCATTGCCAGGATCACGCCGGCATGGGCGCCTGCCGAGATCCACGCCTTGGTGCCGTGGAGCACCCAGTCGTCGCCGTCGCGCACGGCCTGCGTTCGCAAGGCGGAGGCGTCGGAACCCGCCTCCGATTCGGAGAGTGCGAACGCCCCCAGCTTCTCGCCGCGTGCCAGCGGCCCGAGGAACTCCGTCTTCTGCCCCTCGCTCCCGTACTTCAGGATCATCTGCGTCGGCAGCGAATTGTGCACGCTCATCAGCACGCCCACCGACGCGTCGGCCGCCGAGATCTCCTCCAGCGCCAGCAGGTACGTCGTGGTATCGAGGCCAAGCCCGTCGTACGCCTCGGGGATCATCATGCCGAGGAACCCGAGTTCACCCAGCTTGCGGACCAGCGTCGGCTCGAAGTGCGCGTCGCGGTCCCACTGCGCCGCGAACGGCGTGACTTCCTCCGCGCAGAACTCGCGGGCGGTGTCGAGGATGGCGGATTGCGTCTCCGAGAGGTGCAGTAGCGGGTTCATGCTGATGGTAGATGGTAGGAGGTAGATGGTAGATGGAACGGACGAACGAATTGGGAGACGGCGGAGCAGTCCTCTACCATCCACCATCTACCTTCTACCATCAGTACGAATAGAACCCACGGCCCACTTTGCGCCCGATCCACCCTTGGGCAACATACTTTCGCAGCAACGGACACGGCCGGTACTTCGGATCGCCGAGCCCCTGGTGCATCACCTCGAGGATGGCGAGGCACGTGTCGAGGCCGATGAAGTCGGCGAGCGTCAGCGGGCCCATGGGGTGGTTCATGCCCAGCTTCATCACCTGGTCAATCGCCTCGGGGGTCCCCACGCCTTCCATGACGCAGTAGATCGCCTCGTTGATCATCGGCATCAGGATGCGATTGGCGACGAAGCCGGGATAGTCGTTCACCTCCACCGGCGTCTTGCCCACCTCCTGCGCCAGCGCCATGGTGCGCGCGGTGGTCTCGTCGCTCGTGGCGAGGCCCCGGATGACCTCGACGAGCTGCATCACCGGCACCGGGTTCATGAAGTGCATGCCGATGACGGACGCCGGTCTCTGCACCCTGCCCGCGATGTCGGTGATAGAGATCGAACTCGTGTTCGTCGCGAGAATGGCGCCGGCCGGCGCGAGCCGGTCCATGTCGGCGAAGAGCTTGTGCTTCAACTCGACATTCTCCGTCGCAGCCTCGATGACGAACGCCGCGTCGCCCACGGCATCCAGCGACGTGGCCGTTGCGATGCGGCCCAGCGCCGCCGACCTGCCCGCCTCGTCGAGTGCCCCCTTCTTGACCTGGCGATCGAGGTTCGTGTCGATCGTTCCCTTCGCCTTGTCGAGCGCGGCCTGGCTGACGTCAATCATCGTCACGTCGTGGCCGGCAACGGCACAGACGTGCGCGATGCCGTTCCCCATCTGTCCCGCGCCGATCACCGCGATGCGGTCGGACATGTCTATGGCTCCCTGCGGCCGGGTGGCCGCCAGCTGATATCGAATCGCCATCCGCGGCGGTGGACTGTCACCCACCGCGCGCGGACGGCCAGAAGAAAACTAACGCCCAGCATTCCGATAGCGGCGGCAACGCCGGCTTCCGGCCCCCACGCGCCACCGGTCAACCAGGCTGGCCCGTTGGAAATGGTCCGGTAGAACGGCTGCGGCACGGCAAGCCCGCTCACAGGCGTGTGCAGAACGGCGAGCTGGACAAAGTTGTAGCCGAGGTGCGCCAGCCACGCCGCCCAGAGCGAATCGAACGCGAGGCGCACCAACGCGAGGAAGACTCCGGCAAGCGAGACCAGCGCCACTGACTGCGCGTTCACGCCCGGATTGAACAGGTGCAGCAGGCCGAACGCGACGCTGGTAAGAGCCACCGCCATCGTGACGCCCCACGCACGCCGCAGCAGCGTGAAGGCGTAGCCCCGTAGCGCCAGTTCCTCGGTGAGCGCGGCCGGCATGAGGATGGCCAGCGCAAGCCCGGCCCCTGCCCACCAGTCCCCTGCCTCGGCGGGGACGATGCGCAACGCACCAATCCAGATGAGGAGTCCCGCTGGCACGGCGATGGCGAACCACCCCGCCGCCAGCCCCCCGAAGAGCGGCCAGCGCCCGAGCGCATCGACACTGAGCCGCGTGGTGTCACGCCACGACTCGCGGAACAGACGCACCGTCACTGCCGTGGCGACCAGCATCGCGACGCACGACATCGCGCCGAATGTGATGAGGCGCGTGCCGACGACGGATCCGGAAAACCGGATGAACGGATATAGCAGCGCCGGCACGACGGCGAGCGCGAGCAGCGAGGCGCCGACAAACGCGATCAGTCGCGCGACGACGACGACGTTGCCCATCGTCGGATCGGACGGAGGGGCGCCGCCGCCCGCGTCCGGCTCGTACGCGGAGACGCGCCCCGGCGCATGAAGACCGTCAGCGTCGGGGCGCGTCGTCCTCATGGCTCGCTCAGACCCGCTCGACCGACAGCGCCACGGCGTTGCCGCCGCCGAGGCAGAGCGTCGCGAGGCCCTGGTGCAATCCGCGGTCCTTGAGCGCGTAGAGCAGCGTCGTCAGGATGCGCGCGCCGCTGCTCCCGATGGGATGGCCCAGCGCGATGGCCCCGCCGTTGACGTTGACGCGGCCCCAGTCCCATCCAAGCCCATCGCCATCGGCGAGTGCCTGTGCGGCGAAGGCCTCGTTGGCCTCGATGAGATCGAAATCCGAGATATTCATGCAGGTCTTCTTCATCAGGTTCTGCACGGCGAGGATGGGCGCGAAGAAGAGCTCCTGCGGATCGCCGCCCCCCGACGCGTATCCGGTGATGCGCGCGAGGATCGGCAGTCCGTGCGCCTTGGCGTACTCCTCGCTCGCCACGACGAGCGCGGCGGCGCCGTCATTCAGCCCCGGCGCGTTGCCCGCGGTCACGGTGAGCTCCTCGGGCTTCATGTTCTTGGGGGCGTCGCCCGGAAAGGCCGGGCGCAGCTTGGCGAGCGCCTCGAGGGTGGTGTCCTTGCGTGGGCTCTCGTCGGTGTCCACGATCGTCGGCCCTTTCTTGCCGGCGATTTCCACCGTGGCGATCTCGGCAGCGAACTTCCCCGCCTCGATGGCGGCCACCGCCTTCATGTGCGAGCGGTAGGCGAACTCGTCCTGCCGCTGCCGCGGGATGCCGGCCTTCTTCGCGGTGTACTCCGCGTGGCCGCCCATGTGCCGATTGTAGAACGCGCACCAGAGCCCGTCCTTGATGAGCGCGTCCTGCATGGTCTGCGGGCCAAATTTGATGCCGTTGCGCATGCCGAAGACAAGGTGCGGCGCGTTGGACATGGACTCCTGTCCGCCAGCGACCAGCAGTTCCTCGTCGCCCGCGCGAATGGCCTGCGCGGCCAGCATCACCGCCTGCAGCCCCGAGCCACAGACCTTGTTGACCGTGTACGCCGGGACGGCCGCGGGAATGCCGGCCTTGATCATGGCCTGCCGCGCGGGGGCCTGCCCCACGCCCGCCTGCAGGACGTTGCCCATGATGACCTCGCCGATCTCGGCGGGGTCGGCGCCGGCGCGATCGAGCGCGGCCCTGATGGCGATGGCGCCGAGCTCGGACGCCTGGAGCGGAGAGAGCGAACCGAGGAAGCGGCCGATCGGCGTGCGGGCTGCGGAGACGATGACGGGCGTGGGCATATGAACGGCAGATGGTGGATGGTGGATGGCAGATGGTAGATGGCAGATGAGGCGAGAACGCCAATGAGGATGGCGGACCACTGAAACTGCCGATCATTCTCCCCCGAAAGCTATCAGGCTTTTGCCGCCTTGGAATGCGGCCACTCCGACGCCCCGTGTAAGTATCCCCCGGCCAAGCCGGGGGCTTTAGGATGTGAGCCGCTCAAAGCGGCTGAATGAGGGCGCTGCCGCGCCCTCACGCATTTGCGTCCACTGAAGGTGCTCCTGCCCGCACGACCAGGATTTCCCGAGACACATCATGCTCCGAAACGGACCAGCCGATACCCGTGATCCGCTAACACGGGCCTGTCTCTACTCCGAGGCTCCTGCTGACCGACCAGCTCCCGGAAATGTCAAACGTTGACTGCCTCCCCGGCCAAGCCGGGGGGTCTCCCGGGTGATGCTAGAAGACGGGCTCGAACTCCCCATCGCGCATCAGCGCGATGGCCGTGCCATCCTCGAGCCGCAGATCCACGCTCGCCGGCACGACATCGGGCTGCGTCTCCTTCACGTACACCCGGTCGATGTGCACCACCGCGTCCGGTGAGGAGAACGCACTCGGTCCCACCTGGCCTCCGAAGTGCTCGCTGCGACCGAATGCGATGTGCAAGCCCAGCTTCTCATCCAGCAGCACGGCGCCGACCGGTTTGACACCGAACGCGGCGAGCACGCCCAGTCCGAGTTCGGCGAGATTCGCGTACGCAGGCTCCTTCGCCAGCAGTGCGGCCTCCCGGTCGGACTCTGGGCCGCGCGAGAGCACCCGCGCTGCCTTGTTGGCCACGACCTCGTATCGCACGATCTCGGCGCCGAACTGCACAGGCAGCACGCCCGCCGAGCGGCTCGGATCACCCTCGCGCTCGCCTTCGTAGGGCACGATGTACGCCTCGCCAGACGGGAGGTTCCCCGCCACGCCGCGCTCCGGCAGCAACCCGCCGGACGCGTGCCCCGTGCGATGACGCAGGTCGAAGTGCAGTCGATCCTCGCCGCCAGCATGCCGGAACACCAGATCAGCCCCCGTCGCCCGGTCGAGCAGGTCCTTGAGGATGTCCACCCGGCGGTTGACCTCGGTGTAGTCAATGCGCAGCGCGGGAATCATGTCGGCGCTGAAACCGGGCATCGTCGCGGCGCGCATCGGGTGCGTTCGCGCGGCCATCTTCAACGGCGCCGTCGAGCTGAAGCGCGTGAGCGCCATCAACATCGGAAACGTGTCGAAGACCTCCCCCATCGGTCGTGCATTGGCGGCGAGGAGGTCGGCCGCCGTCTCAGGCACGGGGCCGCTCGCATGAATCCAGCAGCGGTCGGGCAGGTCGCCGTTGTTGGTATGGACGTTCGGGTAGAGCAGCAGGCGGGTGCGATAGCCAACCAGCTCCTCCTTGGCGTTGAGAAGTTCCACCCACTCCGCGGCGATCTGACGTCGCGCCACCCACGCCGCGTCGTCCGGCACGCGCTCGTCTGGAAGGTCAATCATCACGCCGAGCGCCACGTCCTCGATCGTCGGCGCGAAGACGCGCGCTACGAGGGCGATGAGTTCGCCGGTCTGCAGCGTTTCTGTCATTTCCGTCCGCCATCTACCATCAACCATCCACCATCTACCTACCGCTGCCACTTCCTCGACGCGTTGAACGCAATCGTCCCGCCGATCGCCGGGAGCGAACACTCGAGCGTGGCCACCCACCATTTGCGCGTCGCCGAGGCCCGGTCGGTCGGGATTCGCCCGCGAAACACCAGCCGCGAGAGTACCAGGCTCGTCGCCGCGCCGGCCGCGACGCCGCCCATCGTCGAGCGGAAGCTCCCTGTCTCGGAGCCCATGTCGCCAATGGCGTACACGGTGCCACCGATGGCAAAGGCCGCGCCGACCCAGCCCACGCCGTCCACTATCCGGTCGCGCGCGCTCTCCTGCTCGGCGGACATCATGCTTGTCGCGATTGTCCCGATGCCGCGGCCGACGAAATAGCCCGCCACGCCCGCGTACGTGCCGCCCACCACTTCCGCGGCCACGCGCTCGGGGCGCAGCACCGGCGTGCCTTCCGCAGACACCACCAAGGACGGACCGACACCGACTTGCGCGCGCGCCACGCCGGCCACCAGCGCCAGCAGCAGCGCCAGGCGCGCTGTCACGCGAAGGGTGATGCGCGCGTTCACGTCGATTGCCCCGCGCTCGACGGCGTCAGGGCCCTCGTTGCGATCTCGCTGCGCACGCGCTCGATGAAGGACTCCACGCTCACGACCTCCTGCTTCTTGCCCTCGCCGCGCACGCGCACGGCGATCGTCCCCGCCTCGGCCTCGCGCTTCCCGATGACGGCCATGTACGGCACCTTCATCACTTCCGCCTGACGGATACGGTAGTTCAGGGACTCGTCCGTGGCGAGGTGCGCGCGGATGCCGGCATCCTTCATGCGCCGCGTCACCTCGGCCGCCACCGGGGCCAGTTCGTCGGAAATGGGGAGCACCCGCACCTGCTCCGGCGCCAGCCAGACCGGGAACGCACCGGCGAAGTGCTCGATGAGGATGGCAAGGAAGCGCTCGAACGAGCCGCTGACCGCGCGATGGATCACCACGGGCCGGTGTGCGGCGTTGTCCTCGCCCACATACTCGAGGTCGAACCGCTCCGGCGCGTTGTAGTCCAGCTGGATGGTGCCCAGCTGCCACTGGCGGCCGATGGAATCGGTGACGTCGAAGTCGATCTTGGGGCCGTAAAACGCACCGTCACCCGGCTTGAGCTCGTACGGCCGGCCCGTCGCCTCGAGGGCGGCGCGCAGCGACGCCTCGGCACGGTCCCACAGTTCGTCAGATCCGATGCGCACCGGCGGCCGCGTCGCGAACCGCAGCGTCGCCGGCAGGCCGAAGGCATCGTAGTAGCCGAGGATGAAGTCCATCAGGAACTTCACCTCGCCGACAATCTGGTCTTCGCGGAGGAAGACGTGGCAGTCGTCCTGCGCGAACTGCCGCACCCGGGTCAGCCCCGACAGCGCCCCCGACACTTCGTTCCGGTGCAGCACGTCAAAGGTCACGTACCGGATGGGAAGCTCCCGGTACGAGTGCTTGTGCGACGTGTAGTAGAGGTAGTGCGACGGGCAGTTCATGGGCTTCAGCGACATGTCGTGCTCGTGTGTTTCGCTGTTCAGCACAAGGAACATGTTCTCCTTGTACTTGCCCCAGTGTCCCGATTGTTCCCACAGCTTCCTGGTGTAGAGCAGCGGCGTCTTCACCTCGAGGAAGTTCTCGCGCTGCCGCTCACGCACGAACTGCTCCACCGTGTTGTACAGTATCGTGCCGCGCGGCGACCAGAACGCCGCACCGGGCGACACGGGGAAGAACTGGAAGAGGTCGAGCGCCTTGCCCAGCACACGGTGGTCGCGCCGCCTGGCCTCTTCAATCCGGTGCAGGTGCGCGTCCAGCTCCTCCTTCTTGAAGAAGGCGGTGGCATAGATGCGCTGCAGCATCTGCCGCTTCTCGTCGCCGCGCCAATAGGCGCCGGCGGTGTGGAGCAGCTTGAAATGCTTCAGGTAGGACGTGTCGGGCACGTGCGGCCCGCGGCAAAGGTCGGTGAAGCCGCCGTCGGTGTACGTGCTGATCACCTCGTCGGTCCCCTCGAAGTCGGCGAGGCGCTCGATCTTCAGCGGGTCGTCGGCAAAGACAACCCGTGCCTGTGCCTGTGAAACCTCGGCCCGCACGAACGGCAGCTTCTCGGCCGCCACCTTTCGCATCTCGGCCTCAAACGCCTCGAGATCCTCGGGAGTGAACGGTTTCGCGACCTCGAAGTCGTAGTAGAAGCCGTCGTCAATGGCGGGGCCGAAGCCAATCTTCGCCTCGGGGCGAAGCCGCCGCACGGCGGTGGCGAGCACGTGGGCGCCCGAATGGCGGAGCACCGCGAGGGCGCGGGGATCCTTGTCGGTGAGGACGGTGAACGCCCCGCCCTTCCGCAGCGGCGTCATGAGGTCCTGCACCTCACCGTCCACCGAGACGGCGACGGCCGCCAGCAGCAGGCGCGGGCCGATGGAGGCCACGATGTCCTTGGGGAGGGTGCCCGGCGCCACCTCGCGGGTGGCGCCATCGGGAAGCGTGAGGGTCAACAGCGACATCAACCGAATGAGTGCGGGGGAGGAGTACAGGGGTAGCTGAAGTTAGCAGGTCGCGGGGGGCGGAGGCGAGGGCCGAACCTTCGACGGTGCAAGGCGGTAGCAGTCCTGGCATGCGACGGTTTCGCGTCTCCGCGCCTACCGTCAGCCACGCGGGTGCCCGTATCTTCAGAGCACATGACCAATCCGCCTTCATCCGACATCCCCACCCTATACGACGCGGGCCGCACCGAACGCGCCCTGTACGAGGCGTGGGAGGCCGCCGGCCTCTTCCACGCGCACGCCGGACAGACGACGGGGGGCGGCGGCACGCGCGATCCGTTCACCATCGTCATCCCGCCGCCCAACGTGACCGCGGTGCTGCACGTCGGCCACGGACTCAACAACGCCGTGCAGGACGTCATCATCCGGTGGCGGCGCATGGCGGGCGACGAGGCGCTGTGGCTCCCGGGCACCGACCACGCCGGCATCGCCACGCAGAATGTCGTCGAGAGGCTGATCGCAAAGGAAGGCAAGACGCGCTTCGACCTGGGCCGCGAGGCCTTCGTGAAGCGCACCGCCGAGTTCGTCCGCGAAACGGGCGGCGTCATCCTGCAGCAGCTGCGCGCCATCGGCGCCTCCGCCGACTGGCGGCGCACCGCCTACACGCTGTCGCCGGAGCTCTCGCGCGCGGTGCGCGAGGCGTTCGTGCGACTCTACGAGCAGGGGCTGATCTACCGCGGCTACCGCGTGATCCACTGGTGCCCGCGCTGCCTGACGTCGCTCTCCGACGAGGAAGCGGAGTTCAAGGACACGCACGGCAAGCTCTATCACATCCGCTACCCGCTGGCGGACGACGCGTCGCGGTTCATCACGATTGCGACGACGCGCCCGGAGACGATGCTGGGCGACGTGGCGGTGGCGGTGCATCCCGACGACGAGCGCTACCGGTCGCTGATTGGCACTGACCTGCTCCTGCCGATCAGCAATGTGCGCATTCCGGTGGTGGCCGACGCGTTCGTGGACAGGGAGTTCGGCACGGGCATGGTGAAGATCACGCCGGCGCATGATCCCAACGATTTCGAGGCGGGCAAGCGGCTCGGCCTGGCAATGCCGGTCGTGATCACGCCCGACGGTCGCCTGGACGAGGTGCACGAGGCCGAAGGACGCGTCCCGGCCTCGCTGCGCGGTCTCGATCGGTTCGACGCGCGCAAGAAGGTGGTGAAGATGCTCGAGGCGCAGGGCTTCCTCGAGAAGACTGACCAGCACCACCACGCCGTACGGCATTGCTACCGCTGCCACACCGTGGTGGAGCCGCGCCTCAGCGACCAGTGGTTCGTGAGAATGGCGCCCCTCGCCAGGCCGGCGCTCGAGGCCGTGCGCAACGGCACCGTGCGCATCGTGCCCGAACGGTGGGAAGCGGTGTACGTGAACTGGATGGAAGGAATCCGCGACTGGAACATCTCCCGCCAGCTGTGGTGGGGGCACCGCATTCCGGTCTGGCGCTGCGCGTGCGGCCACGAGACCGCGCTCCGCGAGGATCCGTCGTCCGCCTGCCCGCAGTGCGGCGGGGCGTGGACACAGGACGAGGACGTGCTCGACACCTGGTTCTCGTCGTGGCTCTGGCCCATCAGCACGCTGGGCTGGCCCGACAAGGCAGACGGCCCCGACCTGAAGGCGTTCTATCCCACCGACGTGCTGGTGACCGCCCCGGACATCCTCTTCTTCTGGGTGGCCCGCATGATCATGGCGGGATACGAGTTCACCGGAAAGGCGCCGTTTCACACGGTCTACCTGCACGGCACCGTGCGCGACATGCAGCACCGCAGGATGTCCAAGTCGCTGGGCAATGGCATCGATCCGCTGAAGGTGGTGGAGCAGTACGGCGCCGACGCGCTGCGCTGGACGATGATCGCCGGCATGGGGCTCGGCGTGGATGTGCTGCTTGATCCGGACGACCTCGAGAAGTCGTTCGCCCCGGGGCGCAACTTCGCGACCAAGCTCTGGAACATCGGGCGCTTCCTGCTGATGCAGGTGGGGCACGAGCCGGTGCGTCCGCTCGCGGCGCTCGACCGCACGAAGTTCCGCAGCGCCGATCACTGGATCGTGAACCGCCTCGCCGACGCGGTGGCCGAATGCGACACCGCGCTTGGGCCAGTGCGTCCACCCAACGGCGCCTGGCCGGAGAGACAGCGGCAGATGGGGCTGCGCCTCGACGCCTACGCCGAGGCGGCGCGCCGCTACCTGTGGAACGACCTCGCCGACTGGTACGTGGAGGCGTGCAAGAGCCGCCTCGCCGGCTCCGGCGAGGATCGCGAAATCGCGCGTGCGCTGCTCGTGCACTGCTTCGACCAGGGGCTGCGCCTGCTGCACCCCATCATGCCGTTCATCACGGAGACGCTGTGGCAGCGGCTGCCGGGCCAGGCCAAGGGCACGTGGCTGGTGACGGCGGCGTGGCCGACGGCGCCCGAACGCAGCGCACTCGCCCACGAGTTCGAAGTGGTGAAGGACGTGGTCACGGCGGTGCGCCAGATCCGCAACGACTACGTGCTGCCGCCCACGCAGGCGCTCACGGCGCACCTCGACGGCAACGCGCCGGCGGCCGCGCTCGCGCTCGCCGAAGCGGCCTTCGTGCAGCGCATGTGCCGCACCGAACTCGTGGCCGGCGCCGCGCCGGCGGGCGCGGCGGCGCACGCGCTGCTCGGCGGAGGGCTCGAGGTCGTGATTCCGCTCGAGGGAATCGTGGACGTCGCCAAGGAGCGCGGCAAGCTCGAGGCCGAGCTCACGCAGCTCGACAAGCAGTTGACAGGCCTGCGCGGCCGACTCGCGAACCCCGGCTTCACCGCCAAGGCGCCCGCCGCGGTCGTTGATGCCGAGCGAGCCAAGGAAGCCGAGTGGACGGCGCGGACCGAGCAACTGCGCTCCAAGATACTGGCCCTGGGTGGCACATGAATGCCCAACGGCGCGTGGCGGCGATGGTGTTCGCGACGGCGGCCAGTGCCGCGTCGTGTGCCTCTCCGGGCGCGCCGCCGGGCGGCCCGCTCGACCGCGTGGCCCCTGTCATCGTGAAGGTCACCCCTGATTCGGGTGCCCTCAACGTGAAGGCTCGGGGCGTGACGGTGCGCTTCAACGAGGTGATCAGCGAACGGCCACGCAGCGGCCCCGATCTGGGTGCCGTCGTGGTGCTGTCACCGTCGGACGGCGCCGCACGCGTGCAGTGGCATCGCGACGCCATCAGCGTGCGGCCGCGCAAGGACTTCCGCGCCAACACGGCCTACTCGCTGACCATCATGCCCGGCCTCGGCGACCTCAGCGGCAACGCGACGACCAAGGCCCGCACCTTCGTCTTCAGCACCGGCGCGTCCATTCCGCGCGGCGTGGTGCGCGGCGTGGTCTTTGACTGGACCACGCTCAAGCCGGCCGACGGAGCGCTCATTGACGCCCGCAGCGGCAGCGACACCACCTTCCGCTGGATCGCGCGCACCGACACGACGGGGCGGTACACCCTGCCACTTCTCCCCGTGGGCTCCTACACGATCCGCGCCATCCTCGACGCGAACACGAACGGCCGGCTCGAACCACGCGAACTGTGGGACTCCGTGACGGTCAGCGTGTCGGACTCGCTGCAGCTCGACCTCTACGGCTTCGTGCACGACACCCTCGGCGCGCGCGTGGTCGGCGCCGACCTCCGAGACTCCGTAACGCTGCGGCTGACCTTTGACCGCCCGCTCAGTCTCGACCCGGTGCTCCGCGCCGACCAGGTGGAACTGCGCCGCGCCGACTCCACGCGGGTGCCCGTGCGCGTCGTCGGGCGCGCGGCGACGTTTGACTCGCTTTCCCGCGCCCGCGAAGCTGCGGCCAGGGACGCTGCGCTGAGTGCCGACACGAGCGCCGCGGGCAGGGCGGCCCGCCTGCGCGCCGACTCACTGCGGGTGATCGCCGAGCGCGACTCCATCGAGCGGACGCGGGCCGAGGCGCGCCGCGCGGCGCGAGACACGACGCCCAAGCTGGTGCCGCCCGTGCCGGCACGCGCGATGATCACCGCCGAATTCGTGGCGGTGCTCGACGAGCCCCTCCCGCCGGGCTCGTACCGCCTCCTGGTCCGCGATGCGGTGAGCGTCTCGCGCGTTACCCGCACGAGCGAGCGCTCTTTCACCGTTGCGAAACCGGCGGAGAAGAAGGGTGACGCCGCCAGGCCCGGCGAGCCCGACGCGAAAGCAAAGGCGCCGCCCGCAACCCCCGCCAAACCGGCTGCGACGGCGGCGCCCGCTCCCCCAAGGCCGGCGGCGCCGTGACCGATCCGCGTCGCACGCTTCCCGCCGTGCACGTGCTCCTCGAGCACGACGCGGTGCGCGCGCTCGTGAAGCAGGTGCCGCGCGCCGCGGTTGCTGAGGCGGTCCGCGACGAGATCGCCGTGGCCCGCGCCGACCCGGCTCGCGCGCCGGCGACCGACGCGGAATGGGCCGCCGCCATCGCGGCGCGCCTCGCGGCGAGCGAGCGTGCCACGCTTCAGCCTGTGCTCAACGCCACCGGCGTGGTCCTGCACACCAACCTCGGCCGCGCACCGCTCGCCGCCGCGGCGATTGCCGCGATCGCCGATGTGGCACGCGGCTTTGCCTCCCTCGAGTACGACCTTGCCGCGGGAGCGCGCGGTTCGCGGCACGTGCACTGCGCGGGACTGCTGCGCGAGCTCACGGGCGCCGACGACGCGATGGTCGTCAACAACTGCGCGGCCGCGCTCGTGCTGGCGCTCAATACGGTGGCGGATGGCCGCGAGGCCATCGTGTCGCGCGGGGAGCTGGTGGAGATTGGCGGCTCGTTCCGCGTCCCCGACATCATGGCGCGCAGCGGCGCCCGCCTCGTGGAGGTGGGGACGACCAACCGCACGCACGCCGACGACTACCGGCGCGCCTGCACGCCGCGGACGGGCGCCATCGTCAGCGTCCACCGCAGCAACTTCACGGTGGACGGCTTCGTGGCTGCGGTGCCCACGCGAGCGCTCGCCGAGCTCGCGCAGGCGGCCGGCGTCCCGCTGCTCTACGACTTCGGCAGCGGCCTGATGCTCGACCTCGCGCCGTGGGGCTTGCACGGCGAGCCCACGGCGCGCGACGCGGTGGCCGCCGGTGCATCGCTGGTGATGATGAGCGGCGACAAGCTGCTGGGCGGTCCGCAGGCCGGCATCATCCTGGGGCGCGGCGACCTCGTCGACGCGTTGCGCCGCAACCCGCTGGCCCGCGCGCTGCGGGTGGACAAGCTGACGCTGGCCGCGCTGCAGGCCACCCTGCGGCTCTACCGGGAACCGGCGCGCGCCGCGCGCGAGATTCCCGCCCTCGCCATGCTGACGACGCCCGTGGAGTCGTTGCGCATGCGCGCCGCCGCCCTGCTCGCACGGCTGGCCGCCGCGGGCGTTGGCGCCCGCGCTGCGGACACGGAAGCCACGGTGGGCGGCGGCGCCTTTCCGTCGTCCCGCATTCCGTCCTGCGCCATCGTGCTCGACGGCGATGCCAGGCGGCGCGAGCGCGCGCTGCGGCACGGCGCGCTGCCCGTGGTGGGACGCATCGCCGACGGTGCCGTCTGGCTCGACCTGCGCGGCATCGCCGACGCCGATGACGATCGCCTCGCGCAGGCCATTCTCGAGGCCGCGGCATGACGGCCGAGGAGCGCATCCACCCTGTGCCGGGCCTCCCTGAGACGCCTGCGCAGAAGCGCACCAGCCGCGCGCTGCGCCGCCGCGTCGTGTTCCTCGACCGCGACGGCACGCTCATCGTGGACAAGAACTACCTCAAGGACCCGGCGCAGATCACGCTCGTGCCCCACGCGGCCAACGCCGTGCGGGCGTTCAACTACGCGCTCGTGCCGGTGATCATCGTCTCCAACCAGTCGGGCATCGCGCGCGGCCTGCTCACCGAGCAGGACTACAGCGCACAGCGCGCCCGCATTGACGACCTGCTCGAGGAACGCAGCGCGTTCGTGGACGACCACTACCACTGCCCGCACCATCCCGACATCACGGGACCGTGCGAGTGCCGCAAGCCGGGCATCGGCATGTTCGAGCGGGCCATCCTCGAACACCAGATCGACGCCGCCGCCTCGTTCTTCATCGGCGACAAGCTGCGCGACCTGCTGCCGGCCAAGGCGTACGGTGCGCGGGGCTTCCTGGTGCCGTCGCCCGAAACGTCCCCGGAGGATGTGCAGGGCGCGCTCGCCGAGGGCTTCGAGCTGGTGGCGTCGCTCGCGGACGCGGCGGCGAAGGCCCTCGGCATCCCCCATGCCACGGAGTCCTGACATGCAGCGCATCGCGGTGCTCGCGTCGGGCGGCGGCAGCAACCTGCACGCGGTCCTCGATCACCTCGATGCGCTCGGCGCCGACGCGCCGGCCGCCGTGGCGCTGGTGGTCAGCGACCGCGCCGACGCATACGCGCTGGAGCGCGCGCGGACGCGCGGCATCACCGCCGTCCACCTGCCGCGGGGCGCGGCTGAGGGCGCGCTCGAGCAGCTGCTCGCCGACCATGGCACCGACCTCGTGGCGCTCGCCGGCTACCTGCGGCTCATACCGGCCTCGGTGGTGCGGCGATGGGCGGGGAAGATGCTGAACGTCCATCCGTCGCTGCTGCCGATGTTCGGCGGGCACGGCATGTACGGCCACCGCGTGCATGCAGCGGTGCTCGCGTCGGGCACGCGCCTCTCGGGCGCCACGGTGCATTTCGTGAACGAGCAGTTCGACCGCGGCGCCATCATCGCGCAGTGGCCGGTTCCCGTCCCCGTCGACGACACGGTGGACAGGCTCGCCGAACGCGTCCTGCGCGTCGAGCACCGGCTGTATCCGTGGTGCGTGGCCGCCGTCGCCCGCGGCGCCGTGCGCCTCGGCGACGACGGCCGCGTGCACGGCACGCTGCCCTACGAGTTCGCCCGTTTCGGCGTCGAAGGTCCGCAGCATCCGTTTGTCCCTGAGTCGTAGGGCAGTGTATCGCCATCGAGATCCTGAGTCGCCATCCTGAATCGCAATCCTAGGTCAATATCCTCAATCGTTTCCAATGCCGCTCGCACTGTTCAGTGTCTCCGACAAATCCGGCGTCGTCGATTTCGCCCGCGGTCTCACCGACCGCGGCTATGGGCTCATCTCCACCGGCGGCACCGCCAAGGCGCTACGCGACGCCGGCCTCGCCGTCCGCGACATCAGCGAGGTCACCGGCTTCCCCGAGATGCTCGACGGCCGGGTGAAGACGCTGCACCCCGTGGTGCACGGCGGCCTGCTGGCCCGCCGCGACCTCGCCGAGCACATGGCGGTCATCGCGGCACACGGCATCGCGCCCATCGACGTCGTCGTGGTGAACCTCTACCCGTTCCGCGAGACGGCGGCGAAGGCCGGCGTCTCTCCCGAGGACGTGATCGAGCAGATCGACATCGGCGGCCCGTCCATGCTCCGCTCGGCCGCCAAGAATTTCGCGGCGGTGACGGTCGTGGTGGATCCCGGCGACTACGGCCGGGTCCTCGATGCCCTGGCGGCCGGCGGCGACCAGCTCCCGCTGCGCCGCGAGCTCGCCGCCAAGGTGTACGCGCACACCGCGGCGTACGACAGCGCCATCTCCGGCTGGTTCGCCCAGCAGGCGGGCGATCGGTTCCCGCAGCGCATGACCCTCGCCTTCGAGCGCGCGCAGACG